>CAYHWX010000010.1:0-53016 GCA_964360245.1 uncultured Vicingus sp. | reverse complement strand
ATAGGTGGTCAATTTAAACTGTTATAGGGTGGTCTATTTGATTGGATTTTCCATTGAAAGCCAGGGAAGTTTACCAAATAACTTTGACAACACACTTCCTGAACCACAAAGCGAATTAGCCAAACAAACATTGAAAGACCACTACATCTTTGATTTTTTAAGTTTAGGAAATGAAGCTTTAGAAAGAGATGTTGAGAATGCTTTATTAAAACAAGTCACAAAATTTTTATTAGAAATGGGAAAAGGTTTTGCTTTCTTAGGTCAGCAATATCATATGGAAGTAGGAAATCAGGATTATTATTTAGATCTGCTATTTTTTCACACTCAATTAAACTGTTACTTCATTATCGAATTGAAAATTGACGATTTTAAACCAGAATATGCAGGCAAACTAAATTTTTACCTGAATGCTGCAGACGATTTATTAAGACAACCGAATCAAAATCCAACGATAGGATTATTGCTCTGTAAAAGTGCAAACAAAGTAGTAGCTGAATACAGTCTTAAAGATAGTAATAAGCCTATTGGAGTTGCTACTTATCAATTATTGCCAAAAGAAGAATCATTGATTGAACTATTAAGTAGGGATGACTAAACTTCACAAATACGCTCAATACTTTACCAATTAAATAAATCGTTTACAGAATTTCCAAATTCTTTTTAGCAAAGATAAAATAATAGAAGGTTCAGCATTTTTTATGTGAATTTGATTTACAGTAGTGTAATTAAAATTGCAATTGATGTATAGGTAACTATGCATATATAAAGGGTTTTAGGTTTTAATTTGCTAATATACAAATTTTTATTATTGTCTTATAATTAATATTATGTTAAATAGAAAATATTTAATAACCTTATAGTTGTAAGTAACTGTATCATATTAAGTACTACTCTATTTGTTTTATAAACTGGCTAAATAATTAATTCGTAATTTTATATCAGTAAATCTCTTTTCACATTAAAATCTTCGAATATGAAATTAAAATCAACTCTGTTGTTCCTACCGCTAATGCTCATCTTGAGTTTATCCTTATCATCTACTGCATTTGCTCAAAACAAAGCATCAAAAAAATCTGCTAACAAAACTCAGGTAAAATCAAAAAAAGAAACTCCAGCTAAAACAAAATCCACCACTAAATCATCATCTGCTAATAAAACAACCAAGTCAAAACCTGTTAAATATGTTGGCAAGGAATTTAAAAAAGCTGTTAAAAGTGTAAAAAAAGAGCTTTAAAAATTAAAGTTATTTGTTTTCTAATGCGTTTGGACAAAATAATATGGGCATACGTTTGTTTAAAACAAGATCGTTGGCTGCAAAAGCATGTACGACAGAAAAAGTAAAACTAAACGGTGAATTTGCAAAACCTAGTAAATTAGTTGTTATTGGGAATGAAATTAGCCTCAAAGAAATACCTATTTGGCGAACTTTTAGAATAATAGAGTTGCCCAAATCGCGGGTGAACGCAAAATTATTATCACAATTTATTATAGAAACTACTACTCTAAATGATTTACTTCAATTAAAACAAATTCAGCTAGTTAACAAACAAAACAAAGTATTAGGAATTAAAGGTCGTCCTACTAAAAAAGTTCGCAGAGATTTGGATGAGTTATTAGATTAATAACCCATCTTCTAAAATTACTTTTAGTGCTGATTAACAAAAATTATAGATTTTTATAATTGAAGAGACGTCTCTATTTAAATTTTAATATTACATTTACTCATCATTAATAATAACTTAAAAATTTAAATAAAATGGATACTAAAAAAGCAATAATTATTTCAATTATTACCACACTATCAACGCTGTTTATTGTTGCGGTAATTATGCATTTATGCTGCGGTCATTGTGGCAATCAATCATCTCGTTGCAATAAAGAGGAGATGAAATGCAGTTCTTCTTATAGTCATGGGGATATGGAAAAATGTGCTTCCTATTCAAAGCACATGAAAAAATGCAGTAAAGGTTCTTCAGAATCATGTAAAATGGGAGATTCAAAATGCGACAAAGGAGAAAAATGTTCAATGTCTAAAGAAGCTTGTAAAATGGGAGAAGGAAAAACTTGCTCAAAAGATAAAGAAGTAGTGGTTAAGGTGGTAGAAACCGAAAAAAAATAACACTTTTGCGATAACAATAAGCCCTAGTAGTAAATTCTACTAGGGCTTTTTTTTTGTTTACTTTTTCTAAGAATTTTTTCTTTTGTTGATGAGGTGAATAATTTCATTTTTTTGGTATTTATTTTTTACTAAATTTACCACTTATGGCTTTTATAAATGGGTTTTTAATAGGATTAGGCTTTGTGATTTTTCTAGGACCTGTGTTTTTTTATTTATTAAAATGCACATTGGATGCTGGTTTTTGGTCGGGAGTTGCTGTTGCTTTAGGAATTGTTTTTGCCGACTTATTGTGCTTAATTATTTGTTCTTTTGGTGCAATTCCATTTTTTAAAAATCAACAAAATCAATTTTTATTGGGCATTTTTGGTGGCTTGATATTATTATTTTTAGGTTTAAAATTTATTTTTAGACCAACCATCTTAACTCAATCGACTGAAAAAATTAAGCTTTCTAAAAAAAATTATATTTCTTATTTTATACAAGGTTTCTTAATCAACTTTATCAATCCGTTTGTATTTGTTGTTTGGATTGGTATTATTGGTATTGCTGGCACTAAATACCCAAATTCGTATAATTTTTTATTTTTTTTAGGTTCAGTACTACTTGGTATTTTTGTTGAAGAATTATCGAAAGTTGTGTTGGCACACCGTATTAAAGAATTTCTAAACCCTTCTCATTTGATAAAAATATATCGCTTTTTTGGTATTATACTATTAATCTTTAGTGTTTGGATATTTTCCTATTCGTTTCTTAATCGTTAGTGATATTAATTAGATTTTTTTCTCATTCTAATATTAATCACTTCCACCACTAAGGAGAAGAAAACAGCAAAATAAATATATCCTTTAGGTACTTCAAAATGAAGTGCTTCTATTCCTAACATAAATCCGATTAATATTAGGAAGGACAACGCCAGAACTTGCAAGGTAGGATGCCTATTAATAAAATTGCTGATTTTTCCAGCAAAAATCATCATCACAAGGATTGAAACAATTACGGCAATTATCATTAACATTAACTCATGAGTTAATCCTACAGCTGTTAAAATTGAATCAAAAGAAAAAATAATATCTAACAACACAATTTGAAGAATTGCTTTTCCAAAAACAGTCACTCCCTTTACCATTTTATTTTCTTTTTCCTCTTCCCCTTCTATTTTATGGTGAATTTCGGAGGTGCTTTTAGCTATTAAAAATAGTCCTCCAATTATTAGGATAATATCTTTCCAACTTAAAGCAAAAGTTTTAATAGTTAAAATTGGTTCGGTTAAACCTACCAACCAGGTAATACCAAATAACAGAATAATTCTAGTAATTAATGCTAAGCTTAAACCTATTAATCGTGCTTTTCTTTGTTTGTTTTTAGGTAGTTTACCAGCAACAATGGATATAAAAATAATATTATCTATACCTAAAACAATTTCTAAAAAAGTAAGAGTTAATAAAGCAATCCAAGTTTCTGAATGTAAAAATATTTCCATCGTAAAATTTTAGAACACAAAAATAAGTCTTTTTGAAAAATAAATAAACTATATTTTTCTCATTCTTAAACTCTTTGGAGTAACTTCCAAATATTCGGAAGATTGGATATATTCCATTGCTTCTTCTAATGAAAATAATGTTTTTGGAGCAATTTTAACAGCCTCGTCACTTCCCGATTTACGCATATTGGTTAGTTGTTTTCCTTTCACCAAATTCACTTCTAAATCGTTATCACGCGAGTGTTCTCCAATAACCTGACCTTTGTAAATAACATCTCCTGGATCAACAAAAAACCGACCTCTATCTTGTAACCTGTTAATTGCGAAAGCTGTAGATTGCCCTGCTTCCATAGAAGTTAAAGAACCTTTTGTTCTTCCTGGAATATCACCTTTATAAGGAGCATACTCTCTAAATCGATGAGCCATAATGGCATTTCCAGAAGTTGCGGTTAACATATTATTTCTTAAACCAATAATTCCTCTTGCTGGTATGTCAAATTCTAAATGCACTAAGTCAACCTTTGGAACCATCACCATTAAATCACCTTTTCGTTGAGTTACTAGTTCTATTGCTTTACCAGAAAATTCCTCAGGAACATCAATTACTAAAGTTTCATAAGGTTCGCATTTTACACCGTCAATTTCTTTATAAATTACTTGTGGCTTTCCAACTTGTAATTCATAACCTTCTCTTCTCATGGTTTCAATCAAAATTGACAAATGAAGCACTCCCCTACCAAAAACTGTAAACTTATCTTCGGTATCGGTGTTTTCTACTCTTAATGCTAAATTTTTTTCTATTTCTTTATATAATCTATCTCTCAAATGACGAGAAGTAACAAACTTACCTTCTTTACCAAAAAACGGAGAATTATTGATAGTAAACAACATACTCATGGTTGGTTCATCAATAGAAATACGTGGCATTTCTTCAGGGTTTTCGATATCGGTGATAGTATCTCCAATTTCAAAATCTTCTATTCCAACCATGGAACAAATGTCTCCACTTCTTGCTTTCTGCACTTTGGTTTTGCCCATTCCTTCAAAAACATACAATTCTTTTATTCTTACTTTTTTTCGAACACCACCCGCTTTGCATAACAAATAATCTTTGTTTTGTTCTAAATCTCCCCTAAATATTCTTCCGATGGCTATTCTTCCAACAAATTTTGAATAATCTAAAGATGTAATTTGCATTTGTGGAGCTCCAGCAAAGTAGGGTGCTTCAGGAATTTGTTCTAAAACAGCATCCAATAAAGGAGTAATATCTGTAGTTGGTTTTTGCCAATCTGTACTCATCCAACCTAATTTAGATGAACCAAAAATGGTTACAAAATTCAATTGATCTTCACTTGCTTCTAGGCTAAACATTAAATCAAAAATAGCTTCTTGAACTAAATCTGGTGTGCAATTTAATTTATCAATCTTGTTAACAACAACAATGGGTTTTAAACCTAGTTCGATTGCTTTTCCTAGTACAAATCTTGTTTGAGGCATAGCCCCTTCAAAAGCATCAACTAATAGTAAAACACCATCTGCCATTTTTAATACTCGCTCAACTTCTCCACCAAAATCAGCGTGTCCAGGAGTGTCTATCACATTAATTTTTACTCCTTTATAAGTTACCGATACATTTTTTGATAAGATAGTAATTCCTCTTTCCCTTTCTAAATCGTTACTATCTAATAACAACTCAGTTCTTTCTTTTCTATCATCAAGTGTTTTACACTCGTCAATAATTTTGTCCACCAAAGTAGTTTTACCATGGTCAACGTGGGCAATAATGGCGATGTTTCTTATCGATTGCATATTAAAATTATAAGTCGGCAAAAGTAGAATTGTTTTATGGATATTAGTGCTTTATGCTGTTTATTATTATTTAATGGGGTTATTAGTTAGAAATTATTGGTTGTCCAAAATAAAATTCTAACACTTTAAGTTTAAAAACAAAGTCGTATTTAGCTTTTATGAGTTGAGATTGTGCTGAGAGCAAGTTGTTTTTTGTTTGATTAAATTCAAAAGAATTAATTGCTCCTTCTTGAAATTTCACTAAATCATAGTTAAACGATTTGTCGAGTGCTTCAACAGAAATTTTAGATGCTTCGTAAGATTTAGCTGAAGCAAGTGCATCGGTATAAGCTGTTTGTATGGTTTCTCTTAATCGAAACCGTTCGCTTTCTAAATTGTATTGGATTTTTTCTTGATTAATTTTTGCTTTATTTACGCTAGTTCTAAATTGATATCGGTTAAATATTGGAATGTTTAAAGAAAAAATAACAGAATGACCTAAATTATCATTGAGTTGATTAGAAAAACTTACAAAATCAGGATAACCTTGCCGGTGTTGGTAAATCGTATTAAATCCATAAGACAAATTTAAAGAAGGATAATAATTAGCCTGAGCAATTTTTATACTTTCGGAGGCACTTTGTATGTTTAATTCTGCCAACTGAATTTCTGGAAAAGTTTCATTAGCTTTATTATAGATAGCTGAAACATCATTGCTTAATATACTTTGATTAGCTACCTCAATAGAAATTTCTTCAACAGCAATATCCATTTCTTTTAACTGCAACAATTGAGCAAGTTGTAAGCTCGCCATCGAAAAACTATTTTGGGCTACAATTAAATTTTGATTATCGGTAGCTTGTGTAGATTTAATATTCAATAAATTACCTTCTGGAAGCACTCCAGCATTTACCAATTCACTAATTCGTGTTACTTCACCTTGACTTATCTCCAATTGCGATTGTGCTACTTTTACTTGTTCTTTAGCAAATAAAATCTGCAAATAAGCATTCACCACATTTAATGAAATGTCATTTTTCATTTTTGCCAAAGCCGCATCCTGAGCCTGAGTTTCAAGTTCTGCTTGTTTTAAAGTATGAATATTGGCAAATCCATTAAAAAGAGTTACAGACGAGTTGACACCAAAATTAGTTGATCTATAATTAGCAGAAGATCTTCCTCCACTAATGTCAATAGAAGAGCCGAAATTATAATTTTGAGATGCCGAAGCATTTACGTTGGGGAAAAAATTCCATTTGGCAGCGACAACATCTTGTGTAGTCATATTTTTATCCAACTCGGATTGCTTTACAGAAATGTTGTTTTCTAGTGCATAATCAACGCATTCTTTTAAAGTCCAAACTTTATCGTTTTGAGCATCTATATTCTTTAATAAGCAGCAAGCTGCAACTAAAAGTAAAATTTTAATCTTCATAAATTATTATCTATTTTTTTTACCTTTTTTATCTCCTGTATTTTTCTTGAAAGGCTCAGTAATGTTCCAAACTTTTACTTTATCTTTTTCTGTTAATCCCGACAGAATTTCTACATTAATTCCGTCTGATAATCCCATTTCTACTTCTCTTATTTCAAATTCTTGTTCTCCAATTTCTACTTCAACAAAAGGTTCTTCTGATTCTTCATCAAACTGCACTAATGCCTCTTTGATAGCCAACACATTTTGTTTTTTTCCTAAAACGATAGTAGCATTGGCACTGTACCCTGCTCTAACAAAAAAGTTAGAGTCTAAAAATACATTGGCTTCAATTTTAAATTGAACAGCACCTTGGTCTTCAATACCTTGAGGAGCAACAAAACGAAGTTTAGCATCAAATTCTAAATTATTGATAGCACCTAAACTAATTTTTAGCGGCATATTTATTTTTAAATTAGTAACTTCAGCCTCATCAACCTGTCCTTCAAAAATCATATTGGTTAAATCGGCTACAGTAGCCACAGTAGTTCCAGGGTTAAAGTTGTTACTTTCTATTACTTGGTCTCCTTTTTTAACTGGAATATCGAGCACAGTACCAGTTACAGTGCTTCTAATGTTGGTGTTGGTAGCCCCTCTTCCAGCTGTTCCTAATTTTATAATCTGCAAGTCACTTTCGGCATTTGCTTTTTCTTGTTTTGCTTGGTTGTACCTCAGTTCTATGGCATTAAAATCTTGTGTAGAAATAATTCCTTTATCAAATAGTTTTTTGTTTCGATTGTAATCAATTTCACTATTTTCTAAAATTAATTTTGCATTATCAACTCTGCCAATAGCACTGTTTAAAGCAGCTTCGTTAGGCACAACTTTAATAGTCGCAATTAAATCGCCTGCTTTTAAAACGTCTCCTTCTTTAACAAATATATTATCTATAATTCCAGAAATTTGTGGTTTAATTTCTACCTGATCTTCGGGAACAACTTTACCTGTTGCAACGGTTTTCTTTTCGATAGCTATCCTTTTAGGAGTTTCTGTTTCGTACTTAATAGGAGATTGATTATTGGTAGAAATAAAAAATACGGCTGCATAGATTACTCCTATTATCAATAATGTGATTAACAAATATTTAACTACTTTTTTCATATTTTTTTTAATTAATAAATTTATACAGCGAAAAAACATTTTTTTTCAGTTTTTTCTCTTTTTGGTCTATTTTCTTTTTTCTTTCATTTTCACATCTTCACATCAACAGATTAATTACTCTTCTCTTAATGCGTCAATTGGTTTTATACTTACTGCTCTTTGTGCAGGTATTAATCCTATTAAAGTACCTAACACTATCATAATAAATAATGCACCCAACACATAACCTATTGGAACGGTTGGGTTTGAATAAGGCATATCAGAATCTTGTGTTGCAGCATCAATGCCTCGTAATACAAAAGAACCTAAAACAATTCCAAAAATACCCGAAATCATTGTTAAAAAAACTGATTCTAAAATTATTTGACCGCGAATTTCGTTTGGCGTTGCACCCAGAGCTCTTCTTACACCTAATTCTTTAGTTCTTTCTTTTACAGAAATTAACAAAATATTTCCTATTCCAATAACTCCGGCAATAATAGTAGCTATTCCAACTACTAACGATAAAAAAGTTAATCCTTTAGAAAATCCTTTTATTTTGTTAAATAATTCACCCAAATTAAAAGACCCTATAGCACGATTGTCTTCTGGTGCAATTTGATGTGCTTTTTTTAATATATTTTTCACCTCCTTTTCTACTTGAATTACATCTGCATCATCATAAGCAGCTATCGCTAACCAGCCAACATCATCGCCAGTATTGTACAATTTTCTAAAAGTAGAAAAAGGAATAAAAATATCTCCGTCATCTCCAAAGCCTCCTCCTTCTTCGAACTTACGCACACCAATCACTTTAAAAAACACCTTGTCTATTTGAATAAACTGACCAATTGAGTTTTCATCTTTCCCAAAAAGCTCTTTTTGTGTTCTTTCACCAATAACACAGACTTTTCTTGCACTTTCTATATCTCCATTATTCAAAAATCTACCATTCTTATAAATTTTTTGCGTAGCAATTTTTGATAACACAGGAAAATCACCATAAATATTATAAGAACCAGTTTTTTCTCCACGAACAACACTTCCTGGTAATCCATCAAAAACTCCTTTCACAATTCTTGGTGCAATGTATTGTATTTGTGGTATTCTCGATTTTAATAATGCTACATCTCCTATTTTTAGCTGAATCATTCTTCCTGTTTTAAAACCTGCGTAAGGAACAGTAGTTTGTTGAGCCCAAGCAAACATACTATTCATTGCCACATCTTCAAATTCTTCCTCAAAACCATGATCTAACCCTTTTGCAGCACCAGATAGTGTTATATAAATAAAAATACCCCACAAAACTCCAATTACGGTAATAATGGTTCTGGCTTTATTCTTCTTGATAGAGCCAAATATTTCTTGCCAAGTATCTCTGTTAAGTAGTAACATTATTTATCATTTAATGCATCAATTGGTTTTATTCGAGCAGCTCTTCTTGCTGGAACATAACCAGCAACAGCTCCAAAAATTATTAATATTAATGTTGCAAAAATAGCTGTACCCATATTGATATAAGGATCTTTTATAAAGTAATCTTCTAATGAAGTTCCTATTGATGTTAATAAAACAATGCCTCCAATTAACCCTATATAACCTGCTGTGGTTGTGATAAATATAGATTCTTGCAAAATCATTAATATCACGGAACGAGGTGTAGCTCCAATTGCTTTTCTGATACCAATTTCTTTAGTTCGCTCTTTTACAACAAATACCATAATATTGCTAATGCCTATTATTCCTGCAATTAAAGTCCCCAAACCTACAAACGACACTACCATTTGTAATAAACTTCCAAATTGTTGATTTTGATTTAAATCATCTGCAACATTTCTAATAAAAATTGCATTTTCATCCGAAGGACTAATATGGTGGCGGTTTTTTAAAAATGCCATGAGCTCCTCCTCGAACTGCATTGCCCCTTCATATCCTATTATTTGTTTAAAAGCAAGTGTAATTTCTCCTGCTTTATCATTATTTTTTTCTATCAATTGATTGGTAGTGTATGGCGTATAAATAAATCGTTCTTCATTATCTCCTCCATCATCCTGAAAAACTCCAATTACTTTAAAAGACCTATTTCCAATGTTAATATATTTTCCTAATGCATCATCTCCTTCAAACAAATCTTTTTCTACCAATCTCCCAATCACTGCGTATTTTGTTTTATTCAATACATCTTGATGATTGATAAACCTACCTTTCATTAGGATAGTTTTTTCTGCAAATTGATGTGAAGGAGCTACAGCTCTTAACCCATAGTTGTTTGATTTTTTAATGTACTTCACCACATAATTTCTTGTTATTCGTGGAGTAATATACTCTAATTGTAAAGGAAAATTTTGTTTAATAGCAGCTATGTCTTTGTTATCGAACTCAATCAACCTGCCTGACTTAAAGCCTTGGTATGGCTTACTGGTAGTGCCAGGAAAAAGCCTAAAAATATTGGTGGCATCATCAATAAAAAATTCTTGAAAAGAATTTTTAAGCCCATTACCAAAACCAAATAAAATAACAAAAATGAAAATTCCCAAAGCTACCGTAAAACCAGACAAAAATGTTCTCAGCTTGTTTTTCCTAATGGTTTCAAATATTTCTTGCCAACTATCTTTACTAAACATGTGCTGATGCTCTAACTTGTTTTATCAAACGATCTTCGATAATAAGACCATCTTTAAGTTGTACAATTCTTTTACACATATTAGCAATATCTGTTTCGTGGGTAACTACTAAAATGGTTTTTCCTTCGTCATTAATTTCCTGAATCAATTGCATTACATCACATGAAGTAACTGAATCTAAAGCTCCAGTTGGCTCATCTGCTAATAAAACTTTTGGTTCGGCAGCCATAGCTCGAGCAATAGCAATTCGTTGTTTTTGACCACCAGAAAGTTCGCTTGGTAAATGTTCCGCCCAATCAGCTAGACCAACTTTAGCTAAATATTGCATTGCTTTTTCTTGTCTAATTTTTCGTGGTATTTTTTGATAGTATAATGGAAGGGCAACATTTTCTATTGCAGTTTTATAATTAATTAAATTAAATGATTGAAAAATAAAACCTAAAAATTTATTTCTGTATTTAGCTGCTTTTGTTTCGTCTAAGTTCTTTATAGCTACACCATCTAATGAATAAGTTCCTTCATCAGCAACATCTAACATTCCTAAAATATTAAGTAAAGTTGATTTTCCTGAACCAGAGGAACCCATAATTGCAACTAGTTCGCCTTCTGAAACATTAAAATTAATTCCCTTTAAAACATGCAAAGAATTGCTTCCTATTTTATAGGACTTGTGTAAATTTTTTATCTCAATCATTCCTATATACAAGCGTTTAGAAGCACAAAAATAGCTTTGTCACGCTATGTAATAGCATTAATTTACACCAATGGGCATTACAAATGATAAATGGTATTTAGAAACTATTTAGCTCTTTTTCTCTTTGCATCATCGTGTTTTTTACTGGCTAATAAAATCCAAATAACAACACTTCCTAAAACTACTACTGTAATAATTCCTGTTAAAACTCCTGAATCCATAATTCAATATTTTAGGTTTAGCGATAGGTAGTTCGTTCCTCTAAAATTTAAATAATAGATAAATATAATCATTTATTCGACTAACTTCATTTTATTGTCTTTTAATTTTGTACGAGATGATTTTAATTTTGTTACTTTTATTCCAATAAGTTATGGCAAAAAATATTATTAATATAAAAAAGGTTAGTGATAAAAGAGTGCTAAAGATAGAAGACTATTTTAATGGCATTCGGCAAGGGAATAGAACAATCTTAAGTAAAGCGATTACTTTAATAGAAAGCTCTAACAGTCAACACCAACAATTAGCAGAAGAATTAATTGAAAGATGCCTTCCATTTTCAGGAAAATCTTTTAGAATTGGCATTACTGGTGTTCCTGGTGTTGGCAAAAGTACTTTTATTGAAGCTCTAGGAACTTATTTGATTGAAGAAAAAAATAAAAAAGTTGCAGTTTTAGCAATAGACCCAAGTAGTACTAAAACAAAAGGAAGTATTTTGGGTGATAAAACCAGAATGAATAAATTGTCTGTTAATGATAATGCATTTATTCGCCCCTCCCCTTCTTCTGGAGCATTAGGAGGTGTCGCAAAAGCAACCAGAGAAACCATTATTTTATGTGAGGCTGCTGGCTATGATACCATTTTAATAGAAACTGTTGGTGTTGGTCAGTCAGAAACTGAAGTAAAATCGATGGTTGACTTTTTTTTATTATTGATGCTGGCTGGTGCTGGAGATGAATTGCAAGGAATTAAAAGAGGAATAATGGAAATTGCTGATGTCCTCATTATCAATAAAGCTGATGGAAGCAATATTGATAGTGCTAATTTAGCCCAACAAGAGTATAAAAATGCCATACACTTGTTCCCCCCTAATGATAATGGATGGTTGCCAAAAGTTGGTTCTTGTTCTTCCACCGAAAACAAAGGAATTTCAGACACTTGGGAAATCATTGAAAGTTATTTCAAACTCACTCAATCCAATAATTCTTTTTACACCAATAGAAAACTGCAAGCAAAATTTTGGTTAGAAAATACCATCAATAATTCTATAAAAGAGCTTTTTTATGCGAATAAAAAAATACAAACCAAAATACAAGAACTTGAAATGATGGTGATGAGTGGTGTTATTAGTCCCTTTAAAGCTGCTAGAGAATTACTATCCATTTTTAAAAAGTAATCTTTAATTTCGCATCCTTTTTAACAATTTATTTTTTAAAGATGAAATTTCTTAATTCAATAACAATAGCTATTTTAATGATAACTTCATTAACCAGTAATGCCAAAGAAGATAAAGCAGAAAAATCAAACAAAGGTAGTATTTATGCCTTTTGGGGATGGAACAGAAGTTGGTACACAAATTCCGACATTCGTTTTACGGGAAGTAATTATGATTTTGAATTAAATGATGTACAAGCAAAAGACAGACAATCAACTTTTGGCCTCGACTCTTATTTTAATCCTGTTCGAATAACAATTCCACAAACCAACTTTAGAATTGGTTATTTTATTAATAATAACATTGACATTTCTTTTGGAGTTGACCACATGAAATATGTGATGGTTCAAGAGCAAAACACACAAATATCAGGAACTATTAATGATGGAAGCATTTACGAGGGAACTTATGCACAAGATGATTTTGCCATAAATAAAGAGTTTTTACAATTTGAACACACTGATGGTTTAAATTATATTAATGTCGAAATTACTCGAAATGATGATGTTTTAAAATTCTTTAAAATAAATCTCCATCCAGATAAAATACAAGTAAATACCCTACTTGGTTTTGGATTGGGTGCTTTAATACCAAAATCGAATGTAACCCTTTGGAATAATGAAAGAAACGATCACTTCCATTTTGCAGGTTATGGTTTTGCTGGTAAAGTTGGTTTAACTTTTACTTTCTTTAAGCATTTGTTTTTTAGAGGCGAATTAAAAGAAGGTTTTATTGATATGCAAAACATAAGAACCTCGCCAGCTATTGTGGATAAAGCTCAACAACATTTTTTCTTTACAGAATTAGATTTTGTTTTTGGAATAACAATTCAACCTTTTAAGAATTAAAACAACTGTCTAATTTCTTTTTTTAAGAGCGTAATAGCAGCGTTAGTTGGTGTAGCTTCTGTTTTCATCATTATTTCAAATATTTTTTGACCTAAATCTACTCCCTTAGAATTTGCTGGAAGATGAGTTGATGCCATATTAATCACCTTAATCACATCATCTTTTGATTTTTTAACATAACCCCAAGTGGTAGAAGAAATATACATTTGTTGAACTAAGTTATGTTCAAATTCCTGATTAACAGATTTAATCAATTCTGTCTGCAATTGTTTAGCATTCATGCCTTGTTGATGAACTCTTAACACTAAACTATCTAATGAAATTCGTTCTAAAAAAAGAACCAATCGTTCGTATGCTTGTAAACGTAATGGTGTAGTAATTTGCTGATTTTCTTTTCTTATTTGCAACAATTGTTTTCGATGTTCGTTATCCATAAACTTTTGAATCACAAAGTAAGTTGCACCAAACACAACAAGAGATGGCAGAATATATTTTAATATTTCTAAAAATGTTTCCATAGTGAACTTTTATCTTTAATCAATCTTTAGTGTCTAAAATTATAAAAAACTAACAACAATTATCTATAAAGTCAGCAATCTACAATCTGCAGCTAGCAAAAAAACCATTTTGCAGAGACCTTTGCCAATTGAAGATTGCCAACTTTATAGACCAACTCTATTTAGTTTCGGTATACAACGTTAGTTAGTACAAATTTATTAGTTTTGTGGGCTATTATTATTGATATGGAAAATAAATTATCAAATAGAATAAATAATCAAACAGAATCTCAAACGCTGGCAATGACCAGATTAAGCAGAGAACTTGTTGCAGAAGGCAAAGATGTGATTAACTTGAGTATTGGAGAACCCGATTTTGATACCCCACAACTAATAAAAGATGCAGCAAAAAAAGCAATTGATGAAAATTATACGCACTATACCCCTGTTCCTGGTTATCCCGAATTAAGAAAAGCCATTTCTAATAAATTTAAAAGAGATAATAATTTAGACTACTCCATCGACCAAATTGTAGTTTCTACAGGAGCTAAACAATCCTTAGCGAATATTGCTTTAAGTATTATTAATCCAGGTGATGAAGTAATTATTTTAGCTCCTTATTGGGTAAGTTATTCTGAAATAATAAAGTTAGCAGAAGGGAAAAGTATTATTCTTCCTTCCACCATAGAAACCGACTTTAAAGTAAGTACATCACAAATTAAAGCAGCAATTACTGATAAAACTCGTATGCTTTGGTTTAGTAGTCCTTGTAACCCAAGTGGTTCTGTTTACACCAAAGAAGAATTATTGGAGATAGCTAATTTGATTAAAGATTATCCCAATATTTTAATTGTTGCTGACGAAATATATGAACACATCATTTTTGAGGGTAAACATGAAAGTATTGCTCAATTTGATTTTATTAAAAATCAAGTAATAACTGTTAATGGCGTTTCTAAAGGATACGCCATGACGGGTTGGAGAATTGGATACATTGGTGCTCCAAAATGGATTGCCGATGCTTGTACCAAAATGCAAGGTCAGTTTACTTCAGGAACTTGTAGCATTGCTCAAAAAGCCGCTCAAGCTGCATTGGAAGCAGACCCTTCTATCACTCACGAAATGTGCAATTCGTTTAAAAGAAGAAGAGATTTAGTATTGAATTTGTTGAAAGAAATACCTGGTTTTAAATTAAATCTTCCAAAAGGTGCTTTTTATATTTTTGCTGATGTAACTTCTTATTTTGGCAAAAGCGATGGAAAAACCACCATCACAACTGCACAAGAATTAACGATGTTTTTATTAAACAACGCTTTGGTTGCTTTGGTTACCGGAGAAGCTTTTGGTGATCCAAATTGCATACGGTTTTCTTATGCAACTTCAGAAAACAAATTGATAGAATCTATTGCAAGAATTAAAAAATCGCTTGAATCATTACATTAACCAATGAATAAAAATGAAATAATCAATCTTTTTAAAAATTTTAGTCAACTAAATGTGTTGATTATTGGAGATGTGATGATAGACTCTTACTTCTTTGGTAAAGTTGATCGCATTTCACCAGAAGCTCCAGTACCAATAGTTTCTGTTGAAAAAAAAGACAACCGTTTAGGAGGTGCCGCCAATGTTGCTTTAAACATAAAAGCACTAGGTGCAAATCCAATACTTTGTGCTGTTATTGGTAATGATGAGGATGGCAAAAAATTTAATTCTTTATTAAAAAAAGAAAAATTAAGTTCCGCTGGAATAGTTACAAGTGGTGAACGAATTACCACTGTAAAAACAAGAATCATCGGCAACAAGCACCAAGTTTTAAGGGTAGATTCAGAAAACAATCATCCTCTTTCAAAAAAAGAATACACCCAACTTTTTAAATCAATAGCTAATGTAATTAGTAAGACTAAAATTGATGTCGTAATTTTTCAAGATTATGATAAAGGTGTAATTACCAAACAATTGATAGCAGAAGTTGTGAAATTTTGCAACAAAAACAATATACCCACCGCTGTTGACCCGAAAAAAACGAATTTTAATTTTTATAAAAATGTAACTTTATTTAAACCAAATTTGAAAGAATTAAAAGAAGGTTTGAACATCGATATTAGCCCATCAAATAGTAAAGCAATTGAAATGGCTATTGACCAATTAAACGTTACTTTAAAAAATAAAATCACTTTTATTACACTCTCTGAACACGGTGTTTTTATAAAAAACAAGAGCAAGAAAAAACATATTTCTGCACATATTCGAAACATTGCAGATGTTTCTGGTGCTGGAGACACCGTTATTAGTGTTGCTTCTCTCTGCTTAGCATTAAACCAATCCATTGATACGATTGCCGAATTAGCTAATTTAGCAGGTGGTTTAGTTTGCGAGGATATTGGTGTTGTTCCTATCGATAAAAATCAATTATTATCTGAAGCAATAGCTAATTTAATTGATGTTTAATGACTGTTATTCCTTACAAAGAAAATACCGAAAGTAAAAAAGAACAGGTAGCAACCATGTTCAATAACATTTCCAAAAAATATGATTTTTTAAATCATTTTTTATCGTTAGGAATTGATATTATTTGGAGAAAAAAAGCCATCCGCTTACTAAAAAAAACTCAACCAAAACAAATTTTAGATATTGCTACTGGCACTGGTGATTTTGCCATTGCTGCTTTAAAATTAAACCCTACAAAAGTTACAGGCATAGATATTTCTGAAGGCATGTTAACCGTTGGGCAAGAAAAAATAAAAGAAAAAGGATTACAGGATATTATTGAATTGAAGTTAGGTGATTCAGAAAATTTAGCCTTTAACGACAATACTTTTGATGCTTATACTGTTGGTTTTGGTGTTAGAAATTTTGAAAATTTAGAAAAAGGATTAACAGAAATGCTACGGGTTTTAAAACCTAATGGAACTGCAATTATATTAGAATTTTCTAAACCTACCGCTTTCCCAATTAAACAACTCTATAATTTTTATTTTAACAAAATGTTACCTGGAATTGGAAAATTAGTTTCAAAAGATAATAATGCCTACACCTATTTACCAGAATCTGTAAGTGCTTTTCCTGATGGAAAAAAGTTTATAACCATATTAACAAAAATTGGTTATAAAAACCCTATTGCCATCCCACTTATGTTTGGAATAGCTTCTATTTATAAAGCAACTAAATAAAATGACTTTTAATACGTTGTTAAACCAAATTATATAGTTGAATGATAACCAAGGATTAACGATTTAAGAATATTGAAAAACAAAATAGTTATATTATTTCTCTCTTTGGTGTTGTTTAACAATGTCTATGCTCAAAAAGAAACGACTAAAAACTTACCAAAGTTTGACCATCGTTTTATGCATTTTGGTTTTTTATTAGGGCTAAATTCTGCAGATTTTGTTTTAAAACGTTTTCCACTAGATGAAATTAATACGGATACTCTTTATGTTTTAGAACCCAAATCAGCCAAAGGGTTTAATTTAGGAATTGTATCTGAGATGCATTTAGGAGCATATTTTAGTATTCGCTTTACTCCAAACTTAGCTTTTTCATCCAGAAGTTTAGAATACACTTTTGAGACTTTTGATGGACCAAAAAAATACTCAAAAGTGATTGAATCAACACTTATTAATTTCCCATTAAACTTTAAATACAAATCAGTTAGAGTTAATAATTTTGGTGCATACATCATTTTTGGAGCAGAATACAGCCTAGACCTTGCCGCTAATGCTGGTGCAGAAAACTTTTCTACCAACCCTAACGATATTATTGTAAAATTAAAACGTGATGATTACTTAGGACAATTGGGTTTTGGAACCGATTTTTATTTAGAATATTTTAAATTTGGAATCGAATTAAAAATGTCTTACGGTATTAGAGATTTATTAGATCACGATAACACCACATTTTCATCACCAATAGATAAATTGAGTTCAAAAATGTTCTTATTATCTTTTACATTTGAAGGATAGTTTTTATTAAAAAATGTGTGAAAGGGAAAGAGAAATGTGAAATGAGAAACAAAAAACTTTGCGAGAAACAAAAAGTGAAAGTGTGATAATTTCTAATGACTAACAACTGATTACCAATAAATGCAAACTCTCTTACTATCTGTATCACCCGAAGAAGCCTTAAATGAAGATTTCTTAAAACTCAAAGTTTCAGATGAGTTGAACATTCATCAAGATTTTAATTTTAGAATAGTTAAACGTTCTATTGACGCTAGAAGAAAACCAGTTAAAATAAATTTACAACTAACGATTTATTTAAAAGATGAAGTTATTCCAGAATCGTGTTCACTAAAAACCTACCAGAATGTTAGTTTAGGCGAAAAAGTAATTGTGGTTGGTTTTGGACCCGCAGGAATGTTTGCTGCTCTTAAATTAATAGAATTAGGTTTAAAACCAATTATACTAGAAAGAGGAAAGGATGTGCGAAGTAGAAGAAAAGATATTGCAGCAATCACCAAAAAACATATTGTAAACCCCGACTCTAATTATTGTTTTGGTGAAGGTGGTGCTGGAACTTTTTCTGATGGAAAATTATACACTCGCTCTAAAAAAAGAGGTGATGTCAACGAAATTTTAGCAACTTTGGTTCAGCATGGTGCTCCAGAAAATATTTTAGTAGATGCTCATCCTCATATTGGAACAAACAAGTTACCAAATGTGGTAATGGCAATTAGAGAAACCATTCAAAACAGTGGAGGAATAATACATTTCAATACCAAACTAACAGATTTAATAATTAACAACAATCAGGTTGAAGGAGTTGTTACACAAAACGGTGATGAAATTTTGGCTAAACATATCATATTAGCTACAGGTCACTCAGCAAGAGATATTTTTTATTTATTAAACAAAAAAGGAATTGAAATGGAAAGCAAACCATTTGCAATTGGAGTTAGAGTAGAACATCCTCAACAATTAATCGATACCATACAATATCATAGCAATAAAAGAAGTGAATTCCTCCCTCCTGCTTCCTACCAATTAGTGCAACAAGTAAATCAGCGAGGTGTTTTTTCTTTTTGCATGTGTCCAGGTGGAATTATAGCACCGTGTGCAACTGCTCCAGGAGAGATTGTTACCAATGGTTGGTCGCCATCTAAAAGAAATAATCCTTATGCTAACTCTGGCATTGTAGTAACTGTTGAAAAAGAAGATTTAAAACCTTACGAAATATATGGTGCTTTAGCTGGGCTAGAGTTTCAAAAGGAAATTGAACGAAAAGCTTTTATTGCTGCTGGTAATGATGAAAAAAATAATTCAGGTCAGAATGCTCCAGCACAACGTTTGGTCGATTTTATAAATAATAAAATATCTGTTGATTTACCTGAATGTTCTTACTCACCAGGAATTGTAAGTGCTCCGTTACATAATATTTTGCCAATTGCAATAGTAACACGTTTGCAAGAAGGTTTTAAAGCGTTTGGAAATAAGATGAAAGGATATTTGACCAATGATGCTGTTATTGTTGCAGTTGAAAGTAGGACTTCTTCTCCTGTAAAAATTCCTCGTGATATTGAAACTTTACAACATCCAAAAGTTAATGGTTTGTATCCATGTGGTGAAGGTGCTGGTTATGCTGGCGGCATTGTTTCTGCTGCTATTGATGGACAAAAATGTGCTGTTGCAATACAATTAAACAGCTCTAATAATTCCTAAAATTTGCTCAATTTCTCCTTTTTCGTTTAATTTAGGAATTACTGTTTCATGTATTGAGATGTAGTCATTTTTGCCAATAGGTTTTATCCGATAAGAAGTAGAAACTTTTTCTTTATATTTTAGTAAATCTTTTTTTAATAATTTTAATAGTGGTAAATCATCAGGATGGTATATCTCACTTATCTTACCTCTTGTTTCTGGAGATACATACTCCTCTTTGGTGATACCAAATAATTGTTCAATGTAAGGGCTGATGTATTCAAATTTTTGATCATTATTTTCACTATAACTTACTAGATAAATAAATTCATCTAAGTTGTTAATTATGAATTTAAACTTCTCTTTGTCTGCAAATACGGTGTCATCATATTTTTTCTTACTGTCTATATTTTTTATTTGGATGAGATAAAAGTTGCTTTTTGCTGCAGTAAATGGAGATAACAATATATTTCCCCAAAATTCTGATCCATCCTTTCTTTTAAACAAAACTTCCGAATGATAATACCCATTTTGAGTTATTTCTCTTGTAATTTCACTTCTGTTTAATGGAACAAAGTTTTCATCTGCGAACAGCTCATAATACTTTTTTGATAAAAATTCACTTTCATCCTTTATGCCAAAAATTTCTTTCGATTTTTCATTTGCAGCTTGAATTTGTTTGGAAATAAAATCAACTAAAAAAATAGAATCGTTGGTATTATTAACCAATGTTTTTAAAATTTCTGCATTTTGATGGTTTCGTTGATTTAGTTTTTTCTTTTGCATTGAAATGACATAACTCATGGCAAAAACATAACCAAAGGAAACAGTAATTAATAAATAAAATCCTACAGAAATATTAGAAAAAAGTAGCACAATTGCTAAAGGGATAAATGTTACTATAAAATAGATAAGTACTTGTTTGGGTGTTGGTAAAGCAATTAAAATGATATTATAAATTACCAACATTAGGATAATGTACTCGCTATTAAAAGAAAATTGGTAAGCGATGTATAAAATACTTAATGAAGAAAAAATAAAAACTAAAAAGATAATTTCATACAGCTTTTTATTGTTGATTTTAGTAAAACTAAGCAGGTAAGTAAAAAGATATGTGACTGGTAAAAAAGCGGATAAAATACGGATAAATAAGTTGGGAGAGAAATAGAAAAAAACAAATAAACTAAATACAAAAGCCAATGAAGTAGCACCTAATGCTAAAATTTTAGCCATACTTCTGCTTTTTTTTGCAAAAGAACTTTTATCTCCACTTTTAAAAATATCCATCTTTTATTCTATGGTAAAATTTATTTTAAGAAGACCATATCTTCAATTATCAAATATAACAAAAAGATATTTAATTAGATAGAATAACACCAATAATAGCTGATTTTTTTAAAGCTACTTTTTTTGAATTAAATTTTCAGGATAAACAAGGTTTATTCTTTTACTTAAAATTAGCTGGATTTATTAACTGACTACTGTTTAAGCTATAATTGTATTTGTAGTAATCGACATAAATTTCTTTTACTGTATCATATCGCATTTCTTTAGTTGTTAAAGAATCCAATTGAGAAAAAGAAATTAAAGCAGAAAATAAGGTGGAAATAAATAGTAACGTTTTCATAGCAGTTATGTTAGTATTATGAAAAATACTTCACAAAAATTAGACCAAGGATAGTGATTGAAAATTGATTTTGAACCTATTTAAACAGAAAAGTGCATAATTAATTACCAACTACCTCCTGCCCCACCTCCGCCAAAGCTACCGCCTCCGAAGCCACCAAAACTTCCACCACCAGAACTAAAGTTTCCAAAAGAACCACCGTGACTTCTACTAGAAGCGTTCATTAATGCCATTGCTGCCCAAAATCCCATGCTATTAGTTGATGCATATTTTTTTGCTTTTCCTGCTTTCATTAGCATAACAATAGCGATGATAATGATTACCAATATAAAAGGTAAAAAGTTTTTTATTTTATCCTTTTTCGCATAATCATCTGCCGTAAACTCACCCGAAGTAATCGACATTACAGTGCTTACCGCACTAGATATTCCGCCATAATAATCTTTACCTTTAAAACGTGGAATCATTTCATTTTCCACAATTCGTTTAGCAATAGCATCTGGCAACACTCCTTCTAATCCATAACCAGGGGCAATAAAAGTTTCTCCTCTTCCATCAATTTCTTTTGGTTT
This sequence comes from uncultured Vicingus sp., assembly GCA_964360245.1. Lineage (GTDB taxonomy): Bacteria > Bacteroidota > Bacteroidia > Flavobacteriales_E > Vicingaceae. The sequence continues at coordinate 31,142 of CAYHWX010000010.1, read as the reverse complement.
CACCATGATGACAATCCCATTGTCTTTTCCTTTTTTACCTACTCCCCATTTTTCTCCTAAAGTATAGGTGAAGTCGGCTTTATCATAACCGCATAAATCAGTTACCGTAACAATTAATATCTGGTTAGATACGGTATCGTTAAATGCTATTAAAGTTTGTCTCAAACTTTGTTCTTCTGCATCACTAAGTACGCCTGCATAATCTTGCACTAAATCTTGCACAGGTGGTTTATCGAATAAACAATCTTGTGCTTTTATTGTTTGAAATACGATAAGTAGTGCAAATATTGAGAGTATTTTTTTCATTTTTATTTATTTTATTTCTCCCTTGAGTGAGGTTAAGTGGGGTGATTATCATCCCTCATTTTCTCCTCAAGTCAAGGGGGTGAGATTTACTTATTCTCCAAAAGAAATAGCATCATTTAATTCGTTTTTATCATCATTTTTTTGGTATGGAAAATGCTGTTCTAATTGTTCACCAGCCATGATAATACCTTCTGCTAATCCTTTGACAAACTCTCCATTTTTAAAATTTTCGACCATGTTGTTTTTAATTTCATCCCAAAAACCTTTAGGGACTTCTAAATTAATTCCTACATCGCCTAAAATTGCTAATTTTCTGTCTTCTACTGCTAAATATATTAATACTCCATTCCTTAATTCTGTTTGGTGCATTTCTAATTTTTCAAATAAAAATGCTGCTCTATCTAATACATCTTCCTTGCAATTTTTATCAATGTGTACACGAATTTCACCAGAAGTATTTTTCTCGGCTTCTTTAATTGCTGTAACTATTTTATTTTTTTGTTCAGGTGTAAATAAATCTTTCGACATCTTTATTGTTTTTTTATTAAACCTAACAGGTTTTTGAAACCTGTTAGGTTTATAATTTAATTAAAATTCTACTTTTGGTGCTACATCTGCTCCAACAGTTGATTCAAAATAATCTTTCTTGTCAAAGCCAAAAATTCCTGCAAAAATGTTTTTAGGAAATTTTCTAATGTACATGTTGTAATCTTTTGCAGTATCGTTAAACTTTTTACGTTCAACAGTTATTCTATTCTCTGTTCCTTCTAATTGAGCTTGTAACTCTAAAAAGTTTTGATTGGCTTTTAAATCAGGATATCGTTCAACAACAACCATTAATTTACTTAAAGCAGAACTTAATCCATCTTGTGCAGCAGCAAATTGTTTAATTGATTCTGCATTTAATTTTGATGGGTCAATAGTGGTGCTTGTGGCTTTTGCTCGAGCATTAACAACACCTTCTAAAGTCTCCTTTTCGTGAGCAGCGTATCCCTTTACTGTGTTTACTAAGTTAGGAATTAAATCTGACCTTCTTTGATAAACATTTTCTACCTGAGCCCATTGCCCAGTTACTGTTTCATCTTTCGTTACCATACTATTATAAGAGCCTACAGCAGTAAAAACTAATATCATTATTAATAGTACTACCACACCCAATATTATCCATGATTTTTTCATTTTTTTTCTTTTTTTTTTAGTTATTAAATTAATTCAATACTTCTGTTGATAAAATTAGTTAATTCTTCGCCTTTTAACATATTTTGCGACAATAAAGCCAAGTCAGAAGTTTGTTTGATGATATCTTGTTTTTTCTTTTTTGTTTTTTCAGCAATTATTTTACTAATAATTGGATGATTAACATTTACAATTAAGTTATAAGTATCAGGCATTGCGCCTCCAAACATACTCATTCCTCCACCACCAATTGCACTCATGTCTTTCATCCTTCTCATAAACTCAGGTTGTACAATGGTCATTGGTAAATCTGTTTCACTCATACTCTCAAATTGAACATGAAATTTTCCTTTCGCAATCACTTCTTCAATCACTGGCTTTAGTGCCTCTTTTTCTTTGTCTGATAATTTTGAAGGAATATCTTCATTTTTATTAATCAATTTATCAATGGTATCAGCATCTACTCTAGCAAATGTTGAATTTTCGATAGACTGTTCTAATTTTCCAACCAAATGAGCTGTTAAAGCAGTATCCATCACCAAAACTTCATAACCTTTATTTTTTGCTGCTGTGATAAAAGAGTGTTGACCATCAACATGACTAGCATACAAAAATACTAATCGATTATCTTTATCTGTTTGAAGAGGTTTGATTTGCTCCTTTAATTCTTCCATGGTGTAATATTTACCATCGGTATTTTTGTATAAAGCAAATTTTTGTGCTCTTTCAAAGAATTTTTCGTCAGACAACATTCCGTATTCAATAAATACCTTAATGTCATCCCATTTCTTTTCAAAATCTACTCTATCTTTCTTAAATAATTCTTCTAACTTATCTGAAACTTTTTTTGAGATATGACTGGCAATTTTCTTTACAGCTCCATCAGATTGCAAATAAGAACGAGAAACGTTTAAAGGAATGTCTGGTGAATCAATAACACCATGTAATAACGTTAAAAAATCGGGAACAATGCCCTCTACAGAATCAGTGATAAAAACTTGCCTTGAATACAATTGAATTTTATCTCGTTGAATTTCCATGTTAGGCTTAATTTTAGGGAAGTATAAAATTCCTGTTAAATTAAAAGGGTAATCAACATTTAAATGAATTTGAAACAAAGGATCCTCAAAATTCATTGGATACAATTCTCTATAAAATTTTTTGTAATCTTCGTCTGTTAAAGTTGCTGGAGCTAAAGTCCATGCTGGAGTTGGGTTATTAACAATATTATCAACCTTAATCTCTTCTTTTTCTATTTTTCCGTCTTTATCTTTTTTCCCTTTTTTATTATCTACCCAATCTGATTTTTGACCAAACTTTATTGCAATCGGCATAAATTTACAATACTTATTCAGTAAAGTTTTAATTCTAGCTTCTTCCAAAAACTCGGTAGAATCTTCTGCTATATGCAATACAACTTCAGTTCCTCTGTCTTTTTTGTCGTGGTCTTTTAAAGAATATTCTGGACTTCCATCACATTCCCAAACAACTGCTGTTTCATTTTTGTATGATTTTGTAATAATTTCTACGCTGCTGGCAACCATGTATGAAGAGTAAAATCCTAAACCGAATTTTCCGATAATTCCTGCTGACTCTTTTTGATCTTTAAATTTATCCACAAATTCTTCAGCTCCAGAAAATGCAATTTGATTGATGTATTTTTTAACTTCTTCACCAGTCATACCAATACCTTTATCTTTAATAGTAATGGTTTTTGCTTTTTTATCTAAGATAATTTCAATGTTATCATCGCCAATATCACCTTTAAATTCTCCTGCCGAAGCTAATGCTTTAAGTTTTTTTGTTGCGTCTGTAGCATTTGCTATTAATTCTCTTAAAAAGATTTCATGGTCAGAGTATAAAAACTTTTTAATGATTGGAAAGATATTTTCCGTGTTTACTTTAATTTTTCCTTTTGCCATATTTTTTTAGTTTAGCGTTTCGAGTTTAGTGTTTAAAGTTTACTATTTTACTCGATTCGACTTTATTCAAAGCCTATGCCATTGCAGTAATAATGACATAATGACTGACAAAGTTCGTTTAATTCCGAAATAGCTGACATTTTACTATTCTAATGTCAATTATTACTGGATAATATGTAATTTGTTTATTTTAAAATGAGTAAATCAACTTATTAAATTTCAGTTGAATACCTCTTTTACAGTTGATAGTTGGCAACTAACTTTGCTGTATATGAATCTAAATCTTATCTTATGAAAACAATTTTACTTTTATTTACTCAACTAATGTTCATCTCCACTACATTTTCTGAAGTGAGAGCAGTATACAATAATGATAAAGTAGAGATATCTTGGACAAATCCTACTAGCATAACAGTTGCTTATTTTGTTGTTGAAAGGTCAAAAAATGGAAAAAATTTTAAGGCTATCATTCAAGTTGAAGGTTCTAAAAAAGAAAATAGTTTAATTGAATATTATGAAGTGGATAATAAACCTTTACATCAAAAAGCATATTATAGAATTCGTCAAATTGATGTGAATGGAAAAAATTACTATTCAGAAATGGTTGTGGCAACGAATGTAAATTATATAAATCCTTTGTTTAGTTTATTTTCAAAACCACAAAAAAATAGAGAATTGAAAAACTATAGTGAAAATAATATTATAGTTGTATTAATTAATAATAATGGGGATGAATATATTTCAAAAATTAATGTAGTAGCAGAAAATAAGCAGTTAGTTGTTACCGGTTCCAACATTAACTTACCAACAGGAGGTTATTTAGTTACTGCGACTTCGGATGATGCAATTTACGGTAAAAAAATAATAGTAAAAGGAATTAATTCTAACTCAACCTCCTGTATTCATAACAAAGAATAGCTGTTGCTATTGCTACATTTAGTGATTCTGCTTCACCATTTTTTGGAATAGCTATTTTTTCAGTAATAAATGGGATTAGTTGTTCAGAAATACCACTAGATTCATTTCCCATTAATAAAACTGAACCTATTGGTTTTAGTTTTTTTTGGCAAACATTATCTCCATCTAATAAAGCTCCATAAACTGTTAAATCGGAATTTTTTAAAAAAAAAGTAACCAAATTGGTATAAAAAATAGTTACTCTAAATAAAGAACCCATCGTAGCTTGTATCACTTTTGGGTTATAAACCTCCACACAATCTTCTGAGCAAATGATGTTTTCAATTCCAAACCAATCAGCAGTTCTAATGATAGTGCCAAAATTTCCTGGATCTTGAATATCATCTAATGCAATAGTTAGCAATTGAGATAAATCTGAAATAGTTTTATCTTTTTGTTTAGCAATGGCAATAACTTTATTGGGTGTTGTTAAGGAAGAAATTGACTTCAATTCTTTTTCAGAAATCACTTCTACTTTTAAATTTGGATGATTATCAGCCCATTCAGAAACAGCAAAAATAGTTTCTATTTCAAAATCAGAAAGCAAACACTCTTCCACCATTTTAACGCCTTCAACAACAAAACAGTTGTGCTGTTTTCTATATTTCTTTTGCTTTAAGGAATTAACAAACTTCTTTTGGCTTGTCGATAGCATTATTTACTTTCTAATACTTTAAATTCTGTACGTCTGTTCAATTGCATTCCTTCTTCAGTATCATTAGTAGCAACTGGTTTTGATTCTCCATAACCTTTAGCTACCAAACGATTTTTTGAAATTCCTTTTTGTGTTAAATAATCAGTAACAGATTTTGCTCTTGCTTGAGATAATTTCTGATTATAGGCATCAGAACCTTTAAAATCGGTATGACTAGAGATTTCTACTTTAATAGTAGCTTGTTCATTTAAAATAATTACCAATCTATCCAATTCTACAACAGATTCTGGTCTTAATGTTGCTTTATCAAAATCATATAAAATGTTATTAAGTTTAAACTCTCTACCTGTTTCCATAGGTTTAAGTTCAATTTTCTCATTAATATTGTCAGTAAATAAAGTATCAATTGTTTTATCCTCTTTTTTAAGTTCGGCATCTAATATGGCTTGTAAAGCTGCATCATTTTTAGCAATTAAATTAGAATCACTGTAAATCCTAAAATCTTTATGTAAAACAACATATTCAATAATTTGATCTAATCTTACAGAATCACTAACTGTTTCGCCTGATTCTAATTGCACAACAATTTCGTATATACCAGGACTTAATGCCATTACGTATTTACCTGTTTCTTTGTTAGAAACAAATGTTCCTTCTAGTTCACCTTCGACTTGTTTGTAGAGGTTCATTGTAGAGCCAGTAGGAACATCATTAAAATAAACTTTTCCTAAAAGTAAAGCTAGCACTGGTTTTTCAATTTTTCCAGTAGTGATTTTAAAAATATCTTGTTCACCAATACTGTTTTCTCCACCACCAGAGTAATAACCTGTATTACCACTTGCTGAAAGCACGAAATATCTATTGTCATCAATTGTATTAATCGGGTATCCTAAGTTTTTTGGCTCCGTAAAAGTTCCATTTTCATCTAATGTCGAAGAAAAGATATCGTACCCTCCAATACTTGAAAACCCTTCAGAACTAAAATAAAGTGTTTTGTTATCGGGATGAATAAAAGGTGCATCATCGTTATAAACGGTATTAATAGTTGGACCTAAATTTTGCACATTAGCCCAACTTCCATCAGCTTGTAATTCTGCTTTATAAATATCTCTTGCACCTAAACCACCTTCTCTATCGCTTGCAAAATATAAAATTTTTCCATTGGCAGATAAACTAGCACTTCCTTCCCAACTTTTGTTAGAGTTGATATCACCTTTTAATTTTTCAGGACTTGTCCAATCGTCTCCGATTAAACGACTTACATAAATATCACCTAAATTGTTACTTTCGCTTTTATAGATAAATAATGTTTGTCCATCCACAGAAAGGGCTATTGCAGCATCATGATTTTTGGTGTTAATCTTATCTCCAATACTTTTTGGTTCAGACCATTCGCCATTTATTTTGTAAGAAATAAATACATCCTCCATGTAAGCTTCAGAACCCATCGATTGTTCAATTTCTTCTGCTCCTTTACTATTTATTCCTCTATAGGTAAAAATCATTACTGACTCGTCGGCAGAAATTACAGGAACATATTCTGAATACTGTGAATTGACTGGATACTTTATATTTTCCACAATATTTTGGGTAATGGTATCTGCTAAAATTTCTTTTGCATTTTTACAATTTTGAATCATTTGTTCTGCAATCCCTTTTTGTTCTGCATCCTCTATTGTTGATCTTGTAATAAACATGTTAAACAATTCAACAGCTTTGTCGAATTGGTAGTTAACGGCATAAGCTTTTGCTAAGTAAAAATTGACTAAATTATTTTCTGGGTTAGTAACTTTAACTTGCTCAATAATTTCTATTGCTTTGTTTTTTAGTTCGGGATTGTATGTTAAACAAATTCCCATCATTAACTTATAATACAAATCGCTTGGCTTATAATTATATAACTGTGTAAATTCATCTAATGCGTCAATATAATTTTTTTCTTCAAAATTAAGTTCAGCTTTTTCTAATAATAAATTTGCTTCTTTTTTAGTAAGCACATTCTCTTCTTGAGCATCTACATTAAAACTAATAATTAATAACAATAAAATAGTTAATAATCTAAAACCTGTTTTCATTTTCTTAAAATTAATAATTGTTACTTTGCGTTTAAAATTATGATGCAAACATAAGCAAATCATTAAGATAGAAAAATAAAAAATTGCAGACTAAGTATTTTATATTCAAATCGTTAATTTATCAGCTAATAATAGTTGGAATATTGCTATTTGCACTAACTAGCTGTAACCCCACTAAATATGTTAAACCTAATGAATTATTTCTTCAAAAAAATAATATTAAAATAGACAATCGCAGGATAGACAAGGATGAACTTGCAAAAATTATAAAACAAAAACCAAATCGGAAAATTTTAGGAGTGTTTCGGTTTCATTTAGGTGTTTACAATTTATTTAAGGAAGAAAGTGAAAATAAAGTTAAACAAAATATTGGAGAACCACCTGTTGTTTATGATTCTCTATTAACTGAAAAAACAGTTAAACAACTTCATTTATTTGTTAATAATAGAGGTTATTTTGATAATAAAATAACTTATAAAACAAAACAAAATAAGAATAAAATTAAAGTTGAGTATGATATTGTTGCTGGAAAACCTTATATCATAAAAAGTGTTAGTTATAAAATTGAAGATAAAGAAATAATAAATAGAGCTACTTATGTTTTAGGTAAAACTTTGGTTAGACCTAAAAATATTTTTGACATTGATGTTTTAGATGAAGAAAGAGAAAGAATAAAAACTGAAATGAAAAATGAAGGTTATTATTATTTTAATAAAGAGTCTATAGAATACAAAGTTGATACTACCATTGGTAATAATGAAGTAAATATAGAATTATATATCAATAACCTAAAAATTAAAGATGAAATAACTAACGAGATTACTTATAAACCTCACAGTAAATATTACATCAATGATATCAATATTTATTTAAGTAAGACTTTTAAAGATAAAGACATCAATAATTTTGATACGATTTCCTTTAAAAAAACAAAAATTTCTTATGATGAAAAGCTAAGGTATAGACCCAGAATGTTAAACCATGCTGTTAGTTTAAATAAAGGTGGGCTTTATGTTTTTGAGGATCAACAAAATACTTACAAACATTTATCCGAGTTAAACTTATTTAAAAATATAAATATATCTTTTGAAGATATAGGAAATAACAGATTGAATACCAACATTTTTTTAAACCCTTCACTAATAAAATCGTTTTCTATTGAAACTATTGGCAGTAACAATGGTGGTAACTTAGGAGTTCAAGGAAATTTAATTTATCAAAACAAAAATTTATTTAGAGGTGGAGAGCATCTTACAGCTAGACTTAACAGTGGTTTGGAAATACAACAACTAATAAATGCTGAGCAAGAAGAAATTAATTTTTTAGGACTGCCCTTTAATACCTTTGAATTTGGTCCTGAAATTAATCTAGAATTTCCAAGATTTTTATTGCCAGTTAATTTAGAAAAATTTTCACAACGATCTAACCCAAAAACAAATTTGAATTTTTTATTTAATTTCCAAAAACGACCTGAATATTTGCGAAACCTAATACAAATCTCTTTCGGTTATTTTTGGAATGAAACTCGTTTTAAAAAACATTTCATTAATCCCATTAACATTAGTGTAATCTATTTAAAACCTACTGCTTCTTTTCAAGAAAAAATCGATTCAGAAAACAATCCTTTTATATTAAACAGCTTTAAAGATCATTTTATCAATTCTACTACTTATAGTTTTATCTACAACAATCAACGTATCAATAAAAAAGTAGATTTTACTTATTTTAAATTTAATGCTGAATTTGCTGGTAATATACAATCAGCTTTTAATAAACTAACTAACAAACCCTTTGATAATGAAGAGACAGAAAGTTATACTGTTTTCAATATTAGATATGCTCAATTTATCAAAGCCGACTTTGATTTAAGACATTATAACCAGTCTAAAACATCTTCATTTGTTAAAAGAATAAATGTTGGTATTGGTAAACCTTATGGAAATTTAAATGTGCTTCCTTTCGAAAAAAGTTATTATGGTGGTGGAGCAAATAGTATTAGAGCTTGGCAGGCAAGATCATTAGGCCCTGGAACATTATCTGATAGTATAACTCAAAACTCTTTATATCAAATAGGAGAATTAAAAATTGAAGGAAATTTAGAATATCGATTTGATATTACTAAGTTGTTTAAAGGTGCTGCCTTTGTTGATGCAGGAAATATTTGGATTTTAGAAGCTGATGAAACCAGACCAAACGCTGAATTTAAAACCGATAAATTATGGAAAGATATAGCTATCGGTGTTGGTATTGGGCTTAGGTTAGACTTTAATTTTTTCTTAATTCGATTTGATTTGGCTGCTAAATTAAAAGACCCAGGATCTCTTAATCCCGAAAAGTTTTATTTAAATTGGAAACAACCAACCTTAAATTTAGGTATTGGATATCCATTCTAATTTAAGTATCGAAATCTGTATTTTATAATTCAATATTTTTCTTGCTTAAGAATTATTCACGCTTTTAATTTTATACTAACTTTGCCGTTCAAAATTTGCAATAAATGAACACAAAAATTAAATCAGGAGTTCTCTTTGGAGAAGATATTCAAAAAGTTTTTCAATTAGCTAAAGAAAAAAGCTTTGCATTGCCTGCCGTTAATGTTATTGGCAACAATTCTGTAAACGCAGTAATGGAAACTGCCAAAGATTTAAACGCTCCAGTTATTATTCAATTTTCTAATGGAGGAGCCCACTTTAATGCAGGAAAGGGATTAAGTAATGAAAATCAACAAGCTGCCATATTAGGTTCAATTACAGGTGCAAAACATATCCATTTATTAGCAAAAGCATACGGAATTCCTGTTATTTTACATACCGACCATTGTGCTAAAAAACTTTTACCTTGGATTGATGGTCTTTTAGATGCTGGTGAAGAATATTACGCAGCAAAAGGTACTCCACTTTATAGTTCTCACATGTTAGATTTATCAGAAGAACCCATCAAAGAAAATATAGAAATTTGTAAAAAATACCTCGAAAGAATGAGTAAAGTAGGTATGACCTTAGAAATTGAATTAGGAATAACTGGTGGCGAAGAAGATGGTGTTGACAATGCTGGTGTTGATAATAAGTTATTATATACTCAGCCCGAAGAAGTTGCTTATGCTTATGAAGAATTATCTAAAATTAGTAATCAATTTACAATCGCTGCTTCTTTTGGAAATGTTCATGGTGTTTATAAACCAGGAAACGTAAAGTTAACTCCTAAAATTTTAAAAAATTCTCAAGATTTTATTCAAGAAAAACACCATACTGGAAAAAATCCTGTTGATTTTGTTTTTCACGGAGGCTCAGGTTCTACATTAGAAGAAATTAGAGAAGCCATTTCTTATGGGGTAATAAAAATGAATATTGATACTGATATGCAATATGCATTTACATCAGGAGTTAGAGATTATATGTTGGCTAAAAAGGACTACCTACAAGCTCAAATTGGCAACCCAGAAGGAGAAAACAACCCCAATAAAAAATACTACGACCCAAGAGTATGGTTAAGAGAAGGAGAATTAGCTTTTAAAACTAGATTAAAAAAAGCTTTTGAAGATTTAAATAATGTGAATACATTATAATATTAGAGGTTAGCTATTCAAACAATTTATAATCTCTAATTTTTTAATTAAAAATTAATTTATGGTTTGGTTTAAAAGAAGAAAGCAAGGAGTTGTTACCCCTACCAATGAGAAAAAGGAAACACCAGAAGGATTGTGGAATAAATGTCCTAAATGTAATCATGTAGTTACTCACGAAGAATATTTAGAAAACTTTTCTGTTTGCACTCAGTGCTCCTATCACGAAAAAATAGATTCTTTAACTTATTTTAAAATTCTTTTTGATCATAATAAATACAAAGAACTCAACCCTAATTTAACTTCAGGAGATCCTTTAAATTTTACAGATACCAAAAAATATACAGACAGATTAAAAGATACCGAGGCAAAAACACATTTAAAAGATGCCATTCGGACTGCTGTTGGCAAAATAGAAAAACAAGACTTGGTGATTGCCTGTATGGATTTTAATTTTATTGGTGGTTCTATGGGTTCTGTGGTTGGCGAAAAAATAGCTAGAGCTATTGATTATTCCATTAAGAAAAAAATTCCTTTCTTAATGATTTCAAAATCTGGAGGAGCCCGAATGATGGAAGCTGCATACTCGTTAATGCAAATGGCAAAAACAGCAGCAAAACTATCCATGTTAGCTAAAGAAAAAATTCCGTACATCTCGTTATTAACAGACCCTACAACTGGTGGTGTTACGGCATCTTATGCCATGTTGGGCGATATTAATATTGCTGAGCCAGAAGCATTAATTGCATTTGCTGGTCCTCGAGTGGTAAAAGAAACCATAGGAAAAGATTTGCCAGTTGGCTTTCAAACATCAGAGTTTGTTTTAGAGCATGGCTTTTTAGATTATATCGTTCCTAGAAATGAACTCAAGAAAAAAATAGCACTTTCTATCAAATTATTTAATAATTAGGCTATTATCTCAATATTTTACCTAAATTTGCACCCTTAAAAATATTATACATAATAAACATTAAACTTAATTTTGGAATGTATTTAACAACAGAAAAAAAACAAGAATTTTTTAAAAAGTATGGTGGAGATGCTAAAAACACAGGTTCTACCGAAGGTCAAATTGCTTTATTCACTTTCAGAATAAACCATTTAACGGAACATTTAAAAACCAACAAAAAAGATTTTAACACTCAAAAAGCATTGTTAGACTTAGTAGGAAAAAGAAGAAGTTTATTAACTTACTACAAAAACAGTGATATTATAAAATATCGAGAGTTGATTGCAGATTTAGGAATTAGAAAATAAGTATTGAAAGCTGCCAACCATTAAAATCGTGAAATACAAGGGGAGTTCGCAATTATTTTGCACTCCCCTTTTTTATTATAATTAAGTAAACAAAAGAGATGCAGGGTGCACCTCATTATAAACAAACAATAAAAAATTATGTCAAAAATTGGAATTAAAAAATCCTACACGTTAGGTGATGGAAGGACCATCGAAATTGAAACAGGAAAATTAGCTAAACAAGCTAACGGTTCAGTAGTAGTAAAAATGGGTAACACCATGTTGTTAGCAACCGTAGTTTCTGATAAAGAAGCAACAGAAGGAACTGACTTTTTACCACTAACAGTTGAATACAAAGAAAAATATGCTGCTGCAGGAAGATTTCCAGGTGGTTTCTTAAAAAGAGAAGCTCGCCCTTCTGACAGTGAAATATTAATATGTCGTTTAATTGATAGAGCTTTACGCCCTTTATTTCCAGATAATTATCATGGGAATACCTCAGTTGTAGTAAACCTAATTTCTCATGGTGATGATTGTTTGCCAGATGCTTTAGCTTGTTTAGCCGCATCTGCTGCAATTGCTGTATCAGATATACCTTTTAACGGGCCAGCCTCTGAAGTTAGAATAGCAAGAATTGAAGGAAAATGGGAAATTAACCCAACAAGAACAGCCCTAGAAAATTCAGATATTGACATGATTGTTGCTGCTACCATTGATAACATCATGATGGTTGAAGGCGAAATGTTAGAAGTATCAGAAGCAGATATGTTAGAGGCTATTAAAATAGCTCATGCAGAAATAATAAAACAATGTCAATTACAATTAGAGTTAGCTGCTGAAATTGAAAAAGCCAAAACTAAAAGAGAATATAAACACGAACCTGATCCAAACACTGAATTAGAAGCTAAGATTAAAGCTGCCATTTACGATAAATGTTATGCTGTTGCTAAAGAAGGTAATGCTGATAAATCGTTAAGGGCTCAAAAATTTAAAGCTATAAAAGAAGAAGTTGTTGCTACACTTAGCGAAGAAGAATTAGCTCAATCATTTTTATTAAAAAAATATTTTCACGATGTTGAAAAAGAAGCAGTAAGAGATTGTGTATTAAATGAAAGAACTCGTTTAGATGGAAGAAAATTAAACCAAATTCGCCCTATTTGGAGCGAAGTAGATTATTTACCTGGTGCTCATGGTTCTTCTATTTTTACAAGAGGAGAAACACAATCGTTGACTAGCATAACTTTAGGAAACCGAATGGACGAGCAATTAATTGATGCTGCAACCTTTAAAGGAACATCTAAACTTCTTTTACATTACAATTTTCCATCTTATTCAACTGGAGAATCTTATGCAAACAGAGGTACTGGAAGAAGAGAAATTGGACATGGTAATTTAGCTTTAAGAGCATTAAAACCAATGATACCAACTGGTGCAGAAAATCCTTATACCATTAGAATTGTATCAGAAATTTTAGAATCAAATGGTTCCTCCTCTATGGCAACTGTTTGTGCTGGAACATTAGCGTTAATGGATGCTGGAGTGCAAATTAAACGACCAGTTTCTGGTATTGCCATGGGATTAATTTCTAAAGGAGATAAATATGCTGTATTATCAGATATTTTAGGAGATGAAGACCATTTGGGTGATATGGATTTTAAAGTTACTGGGACAACTGTTGGAATTACCGCTTGTCAAATGGACATTAAAGTGGATGGGTTATCCTACCAAATTTTAGAAGAAGCATTGGCTCAGGCAAAAGAAGGAAGACTCCATATTTTAGGTGAAATAGCTAAAACAATGTCAGCTCCAAACCCTGATTACAAACCTCATACTCCAAGAATTACTCAAATTACAATCCCTAAAGAAATGATAGGTGCCGTAATTGGACCTGGCGGAAAAATTATTCAAGAAATTCAAGCTTCAACAGGAGCAACAATTACTATTGAAGAAAAAGACAACAAAGGTGTTGTTGCTATTATGAGTAATGATGCTGAAGCTATGAAAGCTGCATTGGCTAGAATTAAAGCAATTACTGCTGTTCCTGAAGTTGGAGAAATTTATAAAGGAAAAGTAAAATCCATTACTAATTTTGGTGCTTTTGTAGAAATTATTCCTGGTAAAGACGGTTTACTTCACATCTCTGAAATTAACTGGGATAGAGTTGAAAAAGTAGAAGATGTTTTGAAAGAAGGCCAAGAAATTGAAGTGAAACTAATAGAAGTAGATGCGAAAACTGGAAAGCTAAAACTTTCTAGAAAAGTATTATTAGATAAACCTCAAAAAACTCAAGTTTAAATAATATATAAAATAATTTATAAAAAAGCTCATCCGTCAGCCGACGGATGAGCTTTTTTATGAGTAATATCAGCTTTTTTTACATCTGTATTAATACTTAATAAATTTAGATATTAGTACTAATTATTTTGTTTATTATATTTTGTAATATTACTATGTGTTGCATACTCATAACATATATATTATATTATTCTCATTAATTCCAGCATTAATTAACGCAGGCTTATTTATTTATGCGTTCTATTTTTTTAAAAGAGACAAACTAATTGTTGTTTTTTCTTTTTTTGTTATAACATGTGCCATTTGGCAAATTAGTGATTGTTTGATAAGGTATATTGATGCTATTGAAACTGTAACATTAATATACAGGGTACTTACTTTTGGAGTTCTTTTCTTACTACCTGCTAGTGTTCACTTTAGTTTATTATACACAGATAGATTTAATAAAGACAAATCCTCATTTCTATTAACAATATTATATCTACCATCAATAATATTCTATTTATTCAATTTACTTAATTTGCCGAAAGGTTACTTTGTTTCAAATGAATTTTGGCACTTTATATATGTTCCTTATGGTGCCATAGATAATTTGATGTTGATATGGCTTGGAATATTGGCGTTATCAACCATCATTATTTTATTAACCTATTGTATTAAAATTAAAAAAATAGATAAAAAAAAATACAAGGGAGCTTACCTATTAGCTATTGGATTTTCAATCCCTGCTTTTATAGGTATTATAACACAAGTTATTTTTCCAATCTTTTTTAAGATGGAAGAAATACCAATTACGACAACCTTTATAACAGTATTTTCAGTTTTCGCTATTTATAGTATCGTTAAGTTTAAATATAATTTATTTGCTTTTAGCCCTTATTCAATAAGTGAAAAAATATTTGATTCTATAAGTGAAGGTATTTTGATAACTGATGTGGAAGGAATTATAAGATATAGCAATAAATCTTTTTATAAACATTTTGGGTACGAAGAAGCTGAGATATTAAATTTTCCAAAATCAAACTTATTAGTTGTCAAAGAAAATTCTATTCATTTTAAATCGTATTTATTAAACAGTAGTAGTTTACAAAACAACAATATAGAATTACAGATTTATCATAAAAATGGAGAAAAAAAAGATATATTAATTAACCGTCAACCATTTTATGGTTTAAATAATGATATAATTGGCGTTATTTCCTTGATGCTAGACATTACTATATTAAAAGATAAAGAGCAAGAATTATACAAAACTCAGAAACAACTTTTGTTGAGCCAAAAAATAGCTGGAATTGGTTTTATATCATTTAATCTAAAAAACAATGAAGTAAAAACTTCTGATGTAGCAAAACAAATAGTTGGAATGGAAAATTTTGATGAAATGATGACTATTCAATCCATTAATAAAATTATTCACCCTGATGATTTTGAAAACGTAATAATTGGAATAAGACAAGTTATAAAAAATCACAAACCATATAAAATCGAGTTTCGAATTATTAATAAGAATAATACCATAACATGGATAGGAGCAAATGCTGAACTTATTTATGATGGAGAAAATAATCCTACAGAATTAATTGGAACGATAATCGACATAACAAAAAACAAAAACCACGAACGAGATTATCTTGTTGCAATGCTGAAGGGTGAAGAAACAGAAAAAGTAAGAATAGCACAAGAGTTACATGATGGTATCGCTCAATATTTAGCCGCAATAAATATGCATTTAATTGGAATTAAAGATAGTATCCCAAAAGATATTTTAGAATATTATAACAAAACACAACAATTAGTTGTTCAAACATTAAACGAAACTAGAAATATTTCTCACAACTTAATACCCAAAGAAATGGAATTAGGTTTAGAAACAGCCTTACACCATTTATCAGAAAGATATAAAGACAAAAATAGCTTAAAGATAAATATCAATTTTACTGATATTAATGAAACAACCCTTCCTCAATTTACAAGGTTTAATCTATATCGAATTTCACAAGAATTTGTAAACAATACCTACAAACATGCTAAAGCTAAAACCGTAAACATTGAATTAAGTGCTAAAAACAATAAATTGCATTATATTTTACAAGATGACGGTATTGGTTTTGAAATAAATAATGAAACTAAAGATGGAATAGGAATAAAAAATATAACTCAACGTGTAAAAGCGATAGATGGATTATTAAACATGGAATCAAATCAAAGCAAAGGAACAAGATTTGAAATAATTCTTGATAAAGGATAAACATTTACCTACTTATAACTAATTTAGATTTATGTAACTATTTAATAGATGAATCGTATCTTACAATAGATAAATAAATCTAAAACAGATAAATGAGACAACTCAAAATTACCAAACAGGTTACGAATAGAGAAACAGTTTCGTTAGACAAATACTTACAAGACATTTCTAGAATCGATTTAGTTTCTGCTGAAGAAGAAGCAGAATTAGCTAAATTAATTAGACAAGGTGATAAAAATGCACTAGAAAAATTAACAAAATCAAATTTAAGATTTGTTGTTTCTGTTGCTAAGCAATATCAAAATCAAGGATTAAATTTATCCGACCTTATTAATGAAGGAAATATCGGATTAATAAAAGCTGCGGAAAGATTTGATGAAACTCGAGGATTTAAATTTATTTCGTATGCTGTTTGGTGGATTAGGCAAAGCATAATGCAAGCAATTGCTGAACAAGCACGTATTGTTCGGCTGCCATTAAATAAAATAGGTAACATCACAAAAATAAATAGAACATTTTCACAATTAGAGCAAATACACGAACGAGAGCCTTCCGTTGATGAAGTTGCAGAATTATTAGAGATAACCGTTGCAGAAGTTAAAGATTCTTTATCCATTTCAGGAAAGCATATTTCTGTTGATGCCCCACTTTCAAACGAAGAAGAGAGCAACACTATATTAGATATTTTGGTTGAGAAAGAAGGAATGTTAAATCCTGATAAAGAATTAATGACTCAATCTTTAAGAAACGAAATAGAAAGATCTTTTACCACATTATCATATAGAGAAGCTGAAGTATTACGGCTATATTATGGCATTAATTGCAAAACTTCCCAAACACTTGAAGAAATTGGGGAGCAATTTGAATTAACTAGAGAACGGGTTCGGCAAATAAAAGAAAAAGCATTAAGAAAATTAAAACATACCTCTCGATGTAAGTTATTAAAATGTTACTTAGGATAAGTTTTAATAATTAACTTAGAATCTAATTAAGCGAGTGTTGAAAACATTCGCTTTTTTAGTTTTAACCCTCCAACTTTTTTATAACTTTGTAAAATAATGTTAAAAATATGTCACATTTAATTGCTCCGTCCATATTATCGTCAGATTTTGCCAACTTACAAGCGGAATGTGAAATGCTTAATAAAAGTAATGCTGATTGGTTTCATATAGATGTGATGGATGGTGTTTTTGTGCCCAACCTCACTTTTGGGATGCCAGTAATAAAAGCAATAAAAAAACACTCTAACAAGCCATTTGATGTTCATTTAATGATTGTATCTCCAGAAAAGTTTATTGAAAATTTTGCAGCAGCTGGAGCAAATATATTAACCGTGCACTATGAAGCTTGTACGCATTTACATCGTACCATTCAACAAATAAAAGCTTCAGGAATGAAAGCTGGTGTAGCTTTAAATCCACATACTAATATCAATGTTTTGGAAGATATTATTCAGGATGTTGATTTAGTGCTGATTATGTCTGTTAATCCAGGATTTGGAGGACAATCTTTTATAGAAAATACTTACCTTAAAGTAAAAATTTTAAAAGAGCTGATTATTAGAAAAAAATCAAATGCTTTAATTGAAATTGACGGAGGAGTAACATCTAAAAATGCTAAAAAACTGATTGATTGTGGTGCAGATGTTTTGGTAGCCGGCAGCTTTATTTTTAAATCAAAAAATCCTTTAGATACAATTAATCAACTCAAAACAGTTTAGTTTTTATATTAAACATTTGTTATTATATTTGAATAAAATTTGCAAAATGTATATGAAAAAAGTTTTTTTCTCTTCGCTTTTCTTCTCTTTTATAGCCATAATGACCAGTTGTGGTGGTGATCAAGGAAAAGATAATACCAATCTAGGACAAGAGGATAGTATTGTTATCGAGAGAACTCAAGAAATAGTCGAAATTAATGGTGTTAAGCATTTTATCGAAAAGATGGGAACTGGTGAACCATTACTTGTTCTACATGGTGGACCAGGACTTTTTCATGATTATTTAGTTCCAGGATTTAAATCTTTAGCAAAAAAATACCAAATTATATTTTATGACCAAAGAGGTTGTGGAAAAACTGATTTTCCAAAAGATACAGCTAGCATTAATATTGGAACTTATGTGGAAGATTTAGAAGGAATAAGAAATTATTTAAAAATTGATAAATTAAATTTAATTGGACATTCATGGGGCACTATAATTGCATTAGATTATGCTAAAAAGTACCCTAACAACTTAAAACGATTGATATTAGTTTCGCCAGCACCTACAAATTCTGATTTTTTTGATCAAACCTTTAGCAACATGCAAAAGAAAAGAACGGAAGCTGACACCAAGGAATTAATTCAAACAATGATGTCGAAAGAATTTGAAAATAGAGAAGAAAAATCTTTCCGAAAAGCAATATTATTAGGCGATAGAGTAAATTTAGTTGACCAAAGTAAAATAGAAGAATTATATCAACCCATGATTTTTGATAAAATTACAGCTAATAAATTAATGATAATTAATAGTTTACTAGAAAAAACATTTTTCAATTTTGATATCACTATTGGTTTAGATGTAGTAAATTGTCCAACTTTAATAGTGCTTGGTGATTTAGACAATGTTCCATTTGCTTCCACTCAAGCTTTACAGGAAAGTATAAAAGGCTCTCAGTTAATGGTCATAAAAAAGAGTAGTCATTATCCTTTTTTTGAAACACCTAAAGAATTTAATCACATCATTAAAAATTTCTTGAATCCTGATTATGAAGAATAATGGAGAATATTAATTTTTTATTAACAGACGATTATATAGAACTAATTAAATTATTAAAACTTTTAAATCTTGTAGAATCAGGTGCAGAAGCTAAGCTAAGTGTAGAAAAAGGTTTTGTAAAATGTAATGATTCGCAAGAATTTAGAAAACGAAAAAAATTAAGAACTGGAGACATCATCACTTTTCAAAACTATAAAATAAGTATTACCTAATTTTTATGCCCCAAAATAAAATTTTAATACTCAATAGTCAACAGGTTTACCAAAAAATAAACCGAATATCCTACCAAATTTATGAGGATAATTATTCTGAAGATGAAATTATAATAGTTGGAATAGCTAATAAAGGATATTTATTGGCAACTAAACTTGTTGAACAGCTAAAAAAAATTTCAAAATGTAAAATCACTTTAGCAAAACTTACCATTAATAAAGATAATCCAATAGATAATAGTGGTAAACTTGATATCTCCCCAGACAAACTAACCGATAAAGTAATTATTCTTGTGGATGATGTTTTAAACTCAGGAAAAGCATTAATCTATGGAGTAAAATATTTACTAGATTTCCCAATTAAAAAAATGTCAACTGCAGTATTAGTTGATAGGAATCATAAAAAATATCCAATAGGAACTCACTATGTTGGCTTATCGCTATCAACCACATTGCAAAACCATATTTCTTTAGAATTTAATAAATCTGAAATAACAGCATTTTTAAACTAGTGGCTGAAAAATAAAAATAGTCGTAATTTCTTACGACTATTTCTTTAAAATATTATTAAAATAATTTCTAATTATTCTTCTCCAACTTCAATCATTTTAAAAGGAACGTTGATAATTGCTTGGTAATCTTCACCTGCCTCTAACATATCTTCATCATCTTCTTCGTAATACCAGTTAATAACAACATTACTGCTTCCAGCATTAATAGCTTCAAGTTTCTTAAATACATCCAAAATACACTTAGAAGAACTTGTATTAAAATATTCTAATTGAACATCAACCTTTGTATTAGGTTGAGAATTAGTATTATAAGCTTCTAATGCTTCAATTAAAGATTTGTAAAACTCTATTGAATTTTCAGGAATTGATCTTCCTCTTACCAATAAATAACCCTTTTCTGAATTAAATTCGATTGTTGGTGTTTTTGGTGATCCTTCTATTTTTAAATCTTTCATTCTATAATATATTTTATTGTGCGACTTTAATATTTAAACTAAAAAATGAATGATGAGCATCTACTTCATCAAAATTATATTCTAACTTTTTTCCTGATTTTCTAGCAATGTCTATCATTCCCAAACCACCCCCACCTTTTGCAGACATTTCACCATTATTTAACACTTCTTTATAATAATCCTTTAACGCATCTTTATCCATTTCATTAATTTTATCTAATCTATGCTTTAATGAATCAACATTTTCCTTAGTAATAAAATTTCCTGTCATAATGGAATATTCGCCATCTTCTTTTTTAATCATGAATAAAGCACTATTTTCTTTAACAGATGTGGCAACATCATCTTCATCAATATGGTGATAAAGGTTCTGTAAACATTCTACTAAAATATTATATACTTTTTTCTTAATTTTTGGAGATTCATCTAATGTTTCCATTTTAGACTCCATAATCTGAAGAATGGAAGTTAAAAGATCTGAAGTTACTTCTCCCTTAAAGGATAACATGATGTTACCTTTCTCCATCTTATTATAAAAGTCATGTATATTGTCCATTATCTATCCACTCTTCTAATTACGTTTTCAAAGATATTAATTTGAATGAATTATACAAGGCTAATATGTTAAAATTTTAGTTTAAAGTTGCAAATTAGGGAATAAGCTAGTGTTAAGGTTAAAATAATAAAGGTAAAAAACATAAAAAATGTATTGTTATTTTTCTTATTACTTTTGTACCAAAGAACTGATGAATAGTGAATAAAAGAACATGGGAGAAGATATGAAATGGTTCGAAAAGTGGTTTAATTCACCTTACTATCACCTACTCTATCAAAATAGAAATGATGATGAAGCAAAAAAATTTATTAAAAATTTAATAACTTTTTTACAACCTCCAATAAATAGCTGTATGCTTGATGCTGCTTGTGGTAAAGGACGTCATTCAATTTATTTGAATGATTTTGGTTATCATGTTGATGGTTTTGATTTATCTGATAAAAGCATAACTATTGCAAAACAACACGAAACGAATCATTTAAAATTTTATATAAACGACATCAAAAATCCGATAAAAGTTAATCATTATGATTATGTTTTTAATTTATTTACCAGTTTTGGTTATTTTGATGATGAAAAAGACAATTTATTAGCCATCGAGTCAATTTCAAAAAGCTTAAAAAAAAGTGGTTTGTTGATTATTGATTTTATGAATTCTATTAAGGTAATTAATAATTTAATAAAAAATGAAACCAAAACTATTGAAGATATTACTTTTATAATTAAAAGAAGTATTAACAATAATTTCATAACTAAGGATATTGAATTTATACATAAAAATGAAAATTATCATTTTCAAGAAAAAGTAAAAGCATTAACAATAGCTAATTTTAATACTTACTTTAATGCCGCTAACTTAAAAATTGAAGCTACTTTTGGGGATTATGATTTAACTGCTTTTGATGAAAAAATTTCTGATAGATTAATACTTATTGCAAGAAAAAAATGAGTGAACTCTTTATTTATTTTATTTTATTTTCCTCAGCATTTATTGGTGGACTTGCTGTAATATTATTTAGATTAAAATTCTCTGCTAATTTAAAATTATTAATCTCCTACAGTGGTGCTTTAATATTAGCAATTTGTATTCTCCATTTAATTCCTGAAATTTTTTCTAATTACACCAAACAAATTGGATTATTTGTTCTATTGGGATTTTTATTTCAATTATTGTTAGATTTCTTTTCCGAAGGTATAGAACACGGACATTTTCATTCTCATAGCAAAAAGTTATCTGCTTTTCCTTATGCTATTTTTATTAGCTTATGTATTCATTCGTTTATAGAAGGGATGGCATTAATTGAAGGAGAAAATATTCACTCTAATGATACTTTGCTAATGGGAATTGTTATTCATAATATACCAATAGCGATAGTATTAGGAACCATGTTATTGTCAAAAAATATTTCCAAAACAATTTTTTTAACTTCATTATTAGTTTTTTCAATTTCTTCGCCTTTAGGTTTGTTTTTGGCAACCTATCAAATTGTGCCATTAATTGAAAATAGCAACATCTTACTAGCTTTTGTGGTGGGTATCTTTTTACACATTTCTACCACCATTTTATTTGAAACTACTGATAGTCATAAATTTGAACTAAAGAAATTTATTATTATCATTCTTGGATTTATTACTGCTTTTTTTATGCCTTAAATGATAATTGCGTCTTTTAAAAAATCTCATATTCAAGAAATTATTCATTTAAGTGATATTGCCTTTGGTCAAGGCTATCTATCAATCGAATACCTTAATAAATACATTAATTCTTCAAAAAAAATTGGACTTGTAGCTTTATCTGAAAACAATGTTGTTATAGGCTTTATTTTAGCAGAATTTTTAACTATTAACGATTTTTTATATGTAGTGCTGGAAGAAAAAGAATGGTTGAACGACTTTTTTCAAAATTGTAAAAACATTACGTTAATTCATCAGGTAGCTGTAGCTTATCCTTTTCAAAATAATGGAATTGCCAATAAACTGATGAACCAAATTCAAAACCAAACGTCCTACTCCAATGATATAATTTGCTGTTTCGTATGGGTAAAAGAGGATTTTAATCCTTTAATAAAAATTCTCTTAAAGAATGATTTTCATCTTATCAAAAAAATTAATAATTATTGGCTAAATGATAGCATTGTCAAAAAATACGACTGTGCTTTATGCGGCTCTCCACCTTGTAAATGCAGTGCTGAAATTTTTATCAAAAAAAAAGTCTTCATTATTTGAAGACTTTTTTTTTGATACTAAAAATTTTAAATTGAAGCAACCTCTTCAGATTTGTAGGCTCCGTTTGCTAATTTCTCCTTAACGGTCTTAAAAGTAGCTATTGTATAGTTAACATTTTCTAAAGTATGGACTGCTGTTGGAATTAAACGTAACATAATTACCCCTTTTGGCACAACTGGATAAACTACAATAGAACAAAAAATATTAAAATTTTCTCTTAGGTCAACAATTAGGTTTGTTGCTTCAGGGATATCACCATCTAATATAACAGGAGTAACTTGTGTGTTTGTAGTGCCTAAGTTAAACCCATTTTCCCTTAAACCTTTTTGAAGGGTATTGGCAACTGTCCACAATTTTTCTCTAAGTTCTGGGCAATTTCTTAATAAATCTAATCTTTTTAAATTACCCATAACAATAGGCATTGGAAGCGATTTCGCATATATCTGTGATCGCATGTTGTATCTTAAATAATCAATTACATCTTCATTAGAAGCAATAAAACCTCCTATACTAGCCATCGCTTTTGCAAAAGTTCCAAAATAGACATCTATACCATCTTGACAGCCTTGTTTTTCTCCAGTTCCAGCTCCTGTTGGTCCCATTGTTCCAAATCCATGAGCATCATCCACCAATAATCTAAAAAAATATTTTTTCTTCAAGTCAACAATAGCTTTAATATTTCCTTGATTCCCTGACATTCCAAAAACTCCCTCAGTAACAACCAAAATAGCCCCTTTTGTTGTTTGTGAAATTTTAGTAGCTTTTGCTAACATTTTATCAAGGCTTTCCATATCATTATGTTGATAAACAAACCTTTTGCCTTGATGCAATCTTAACCCATCAATTATACATGCATGAGCCTCCGCATCATACACAACAACATCATTTCTATCTAAAAGAGCATCTATTGCAGATACCATACCTTGATAACCATAATTCAATAAAATAGCATCTTCTTTTTTCTCAAAATCAGCCAATTCTCTTTCTAATTGTTCGTGATAGATGGTGTTTCCAGACATCATTCGAGCACCCATTGGATAAGCTAAACCCCAGTCTTTTGCCGCTTCTGCATCTACTTTTCTCACTTCTGGATGATTCCCTAATCCCAAATAATTATTTAAACTCCACTGTAGAACTTCTTTACCTCTAAACATCATTTTATTGTTTAATTCACCTTCCAATTTTGGGAAAGCAAAATAACCATGAGCCTCTTTAGCATATTTACCTAATGGACCTCTATTTCCTTTTATTTTTTCAAATAAATCTACCATATCCTATATTTTTTAGTTTGAGACGGCAAAGATAAATATTCTTAAATGAATTTAACAATTTGTTGAATGAACTTTTACCTTTTCATTTAAATAATTAAAAAACTATATCGGTATTTTAACCTTAAAAAATTACATTTGTTTGGATTAATGAAATCAACTAATTTTAATAAAACTTCCTATTTAGTACTATTTTTAATAGTAGGTTCTGTTCTTTTTTTTGGATTGGATTTATTTTTAGGTTCAGTAAACATTCCTTTTAAAAGTATTATTCATATTATTTTAGGAGATGTAAATGAAAAAGAAAGTTGGAGAATTATTATTTTAGAAGCTAGATTTCCTAAAGCTATTACTGCTCTGCTTTGTGGTGCTGCATTATCGGTAAGTGGATTACAAATGCAAACACTTTTTAGAAATCCATTGGCTGATCCTTATATTTTAGGAATTAGTTCTGGTGCTGGATTAGGTGTTGCCATTTTTATTATGGGATTAAGTTTTCTTGGAATTTCTACTTCCAATCTATCAATAACTACAAATTCTGGCATTATTGTCTCTTCCATTTTTGGCTCATTTTCTGTTTTAGCGATACTTTTATCCATTATTAATAGAATAAAAGATATCATGACAGTTCTTATACTTGGAATAATGATTGGGAGTATTATTACTGCAATCATTGGTATTATTCAATATTTTAGTCAAGATGCACAGTTAAAATCTTTTATTATGTGGACAATGGGCGATTTGAGTGCTGTAACAACTAATGAACTTTTATTTCTAACTCCAATAATATTGATAGGTTTAATAAGTGCTTTTATCATTTCAAAAAATTTAAACGCCTATTTATTAGGAGAAGAATACGCTAAAAGTTTAGGTGTTAATTTAAAACAATCAAGAATTATTATTATTATTATTACAGCTGTTTTAACGGGTAGCATTACTGCCTATTGTGGACCTATTGGTTTTATAGGGATTGTTATTCCTCATTTAGCGAGAATGTTGAGTAATACTTCAGACCATCGGATTCTAATCCCATTGTCTATTTTATTGGGTATTAATGCTCTATTAATTGCCGATATCATTTCACAATTACCAGGACTAGAGCAAACTTTGCCTATCAATTCAATTACATCTTTAATTGGCGTTCCATTTATTTTTTGGATGATTCTTAAAAACAAAAAAATAACTAATCTCAATTGAGCAATCCACTAAAAATAGCAGCATTGTCAATTGGTTACAATAATAAACCTATTATCAATGCTATTGAAATTAGTACAAAAAATACTCAACTTATTGGTGTTATTGGTAGAAATGGTAAAGGAAAATCTACTTTATTAAAAACTTTAGCAGGGTTGCTCCCTCCTATTACTGGTCAATTTGTTTTTAATGACACCGATATTTTTAGTTTGTCAGAAAAAGAAAAATCTAAGTTAATAAGTATTGTTTCTACCACAAAAACAGCAATTGGTGGAATTAAAGTGAGCGATTTTGTTGCCTTTGGAAGGTATCCTTATACCAATTGGTTAGGAATTAATAAAAAGGAAGACGAAATAGCCATAACTAACGCCATTCAGTTATGTAACATCCATCATCTTTCCGATAGATATTACGATGAATTAAGCGATGGGGAAAAACAAAAAGTAAATATTGCCCGAGCAATTGCCCAAAATACTTCCCTCATTATTTTAGACGAACCAACTGTTCATTTAGATTTGATAAATACTGTTGAAGTTTTAAAATTGTTAAAACAATTGACAGAAAATCATGGGAAAACGATTATTTTTTCAACTCATCAAATCGAATATGCACTGCAAATTTGTGATGAAATATGGTTAATTAATAACGATAAAATAGAAGCTTTTTCGCCAACAGAATTAATAAATAAAGAAAAACTTCAAAAGTTATTTGATGATGATTCCATTAACTTTGACAAACTAACTGGTACTTTTAAGATAAGATAAATTACTTTTTTTAACATTCTTTAATACATTTAATACCTAACCTATTTCATTTATCGTTATATTTGGTCAACTAAAAATTAAAATTATGTTTAGAAAAGGAATTTCTATATTACTAGCTGCCTTGGCTTTGTTTTTTACAGTTATCTCCATTTTAGCTGTTTGGGATATTATTGAAATAGAACACATTATCAGCAAAACATTAACTACTTTGTTAATTATTTTTATTTCAGCTGCTGTAATATTGTTTATTTTTTCGGTGTTGTACAAAGGTGGAGATGATTCTACTCAACATCCAACGATGAATTAAAAAAGTCATTTCGAAATCAACCTCGCAACAGGATATCTATTATGGGTATTTTCGTGGTAAGCAGAGTTTTGGTAAATAAAATACAATTGCTGGTTTCTGCTTTTAGCAAATTCAGCATCTGCTAATTTCTTTTTATCAAACTCCTCCTTTAATTTTTTGTCAGAAGCTAATATCTCTTTAGCAGTATCTTCAAAAGAAAAATCGGAAAACCACTCTTTTTGCTGCAAAATACCATCAAAAAAATTCCATGCAAAAAAAGAATCCATACCTTGCGGTTCAAGAGTCTCAACAATATAACGGTTAGCAGGTTGATTAACAAAAACTAGGTAATCGTCTTTGTAAAATTTTATTTTCATCATTTTTGTTTCCAAAAAAATACCATAATGGTAATAGTGTCCTTCCCAAGGTTTTTCAACAGTTTTGTAATTTTTAATGTAATACATCTCCACTTCAATAGTCGTGTCGTTTTGTAATTTTTTGAGTTCTACATTATTCCAAATTAATCGATCTATTACTGCTGTGTAAGCTTGAGGAATAATATAGGCAATTGGTTTATTGACCACAAAAGTTGGAAAATATCTGAGGTAATAATTAATTTTTTTGGTGTAAGGTTTATCATGATTGTAAAATAACACTTTTTCGTCTTTTCCAAACTCACTATTTTTATATTCAGCTTCATAACCTTTAAAGTCAATTTGTGAATAAGAAGAAGTGTCTATTTGCCAACCCAATTCAAATTGCGTTTGATTAATGGTTGTTTCAATTGCTTCTTTTCGTGCTTCTTTTAATGTTTCATTGTTGTCGTTCATCCATTCTAACGTGCTCATTAAAAATTCGTAGGTATTTTCTACTCTGTCTTCAAAAGGTTTATATTTTAAAGCTTCGGTAACAAAACCAATGGTGTTAAATAAAGTAGTATAGCCAGTAGAATATCTTGGACTATCCAAATAATCTTTAATTCCATCTTCTGGAGTATCTTTATATGTGTCCACATAAGGAATAATTTCTTTATTTTTTTCTTTCATATCCTGGTAAAGAAAAGGAAGCATCTTATTTCGGAGGTAATTTCTTAAAAATCTATTTAATTTATCGGGTTGTGTTGCCAATAAACTCATAGAGTATTGAAAATCGGCACCATCAGTTGTATGCGTGTCAATAAAAACATCGGGTTGAAAAGTGTGGTAAATTTGAGTAAATGTTTGTGAATTTTTAGTATCACACTTAATAAAATCTCTATTCAAATCGAGGTTCTTAATATTCCCTCTAAATCCGTATTCCTTTGGCCCATTTTGATTGACTCTACTGCAGCAACTTCTATTTAAGCCTCCATCAACATTATAAAATGGGATTATACAAACAACAGTTTTAGCTAACAATTGGGCATATTTTTTATTGGTTAATAATTCGTTGGCTAATTTTACGCTAGCATCAACTCCACAAGGTTCTCCAGGATGTATCGCATTATTAATGAGTAAAATTCCTTTTCCTTTTTCTCGAATAGATTTAGGATTAAAATCTTTATCGCTAGAAATAACAAAAACAAATATCGGTTTTCCTACATCGCTTTTGCCAGCATCATAAAATTGAACTTCTTTATATTGCTTAGCCAATAATTCATATTGAGCTATTGTTTCTTCGTAGGTATAAGTTTCATTATTTTTATATTTATATTCGATTTGAGTATAAGAAAAGAATGAAATTAGGGTTCCAAAACCAAAAAAAACTATTTTTTTAATCATCTTTCAAATTTAGATAAAGTTATCTAAAACAAATTTCGTAATTTCAATTTTTAAAAATTTATATGAATACAATAGCTAAATCAAATTTTGACTTTTTAAATCAATTGTCTAAAAACAACAATCGAGATTGGTTTAATGCCAACAAAGAAGAGTATTTAAAGCAATATGAAAACACCATTGCATTTGCTGATAATTTGCTTATTGAATTAAATAAACACGACAACATTGAAACAACTTCTGGGAAAAAAAGCTTGTTTCGGATTTATCGTGATGTAAGATTCTCTAAAGATAAATCTCCCTACAAAACACATTGGGCAGGGGGATTTAAACGTGCCACCAAACTATTAAGAGGAGGTTATTATTTTCATATTGAACCAGGAAATTCGATGGTTGGTGGTGGCTTTTGGGCTCCTAACAAAGAGGATTTACAACGCATTAGAGAAGATATTGCAGTTGATGCTACCAGATTAAAAGCAATTATCAATAGTAAATCTTTTAAAGAAACTTTTGGTGCTTTAGCTGGAGAACAATTAAAAACATGTCCTAAAGGATTTGATAAAAGTAATTCTGCAGTAGATTTATTACGTTACCAACAATTTATTGTTATCAAAAAATTTACCAATAAAGAAGTATTAAGTGAAAATTTTGTTCAGTTGTTAACTGATACTTTTAAAAAAATGCATCCATTTTTAGATTACATGAGCGAAAGCGTAACAACTGACTCTAATGGAATTTCTATTGTATAAATCGTTAACCAATGCAACCATGTTATTAATTATGTCGTATTAATTTTATAATTCAAATCCATCGTTATATGAATAAGATATTTATTTATTTAATTATCAGTCTAATTACTTTTTTTCCAAAACAAAATCATGCAACTATTATCACTTCTAATGGTACTGGAGGTGGTGATTGGGATAATTCGGCGTCATGGACTCCTGCAGTTGTTCCTGGATGTTTTGATACGATTTCAATATTAGCTGGAGATGTAATATCAATAGTTAATCAAGTTGATTTAGAGGCTTGTCCTCCTATTGTAATCCTTATTTACGGTACTTTAAATTTCCCTGATAATGGATGGAAATTAATGCTACCATGTGAATCTGAGATTTATGGCTTTGCTGGTGGGTTGATAACTGCACCTGGAGAAGATAATTCCAACAAAATCTCAATTTGTGATGAATGGATTTGGGAAAGTAAAGACGCAGATTTGGCGGGACCTTTTTCATTAAGGATAGAATCATTACCCGTAAAATTATTGAGCTTTGATGCTAAAATAGAAAGCACTTCAGTTAAGCTCATCTGGAAAACAGCCTCAGAAATAAACAACGATTTTTTTACTATTGAGAAAAGTTCTAATGGTACTAACTTTGATGAAGTTGCTCAAGTTAAAGCTTTCGGAAATAGTAATACCATTAAAGAATATGATTTTTCTGATGATTCTCCCCTACTGGGAACTTCTTACTATCGTTTAAAACAAACCGATTTTGACGGAAAATATGAATATTTAAAGCTAATTGCTGTAAATTTTAATCAAGATGATAATGGTATTTGTACGCTAACAGTGTACCCTAATCCTTGTGTCGGAAGTTGTACTATAGATTTAAAAGACTGTCCTTTAGATGATAGTGTGGTAAATGTTGAATTATTTGATGCATTTGGTAAAAAGATAACCAATAGGATAACCCCAAAAAGCAAAAGTCAAGACATAACTTTTCATTTAAATTCTTCTAATAATTTATCTCCTGGTGTCTATATCGTTAGATCAACCACTAATGGAAAAAACCAATCAAGTAAAGTAATAGTAAAATAATGATTATAAAACCTATGGTAAATAATAAATTTTGGATTTTACTGTTTATCACTTCTGTTTTTACATCATCCTGCTCAGATGATACAGATACTAATAAAGATGATGTAAATTTAGCTAATAATCAAATTGCTAATATTAATCTATCCAATCAATTAGGGTTAGACAGTGGAGAAGTTAAAATGTTTACTATGCCTACCCCTCTTCAAGCTGCTGCAACGTTAAAAATTATGGAAGTAGATTATAATGATCATTTGCTCCTTGATAATAATGTTGTTGTTTCAAAATCTGATATAGATTTATCTTTAGCCTTAGGAATGTACATGACAGATTTAGGGTATACAACAATATTTAACAATACTCAAAAAAGTTTAAGTTATGCAAATGATATTCAGCATATTATGGATGAATTGCCAATAGGATATTACGTTAATGATGCTTTTAAAAAAAGTTTTAAGGATAATTTGGACAATCAAGATTCCTTGTGTAAAATTATTTTAGAAGGATATAATGATGCTAATCAATACATCAGTGAAACAGAAAATGAGGGAATAGGTTTATTAATTTTAACAGGATCTTTTATTGAAGGATTGTACTTAGTAACATCCTCAGATATTCAAATAAAATGGGTACAAGAATATCATAATATTCTTATTCAGCAAAAATTATTTATTGATAATTTCCTTTTATTGTTAAAAGGGTATACTTCTAATCCTAATATTGCTGCTTTACATAAAAATTTATTGCTATTAAAAATCACCTTTGATGAAATAAATATATATTTTGATGAAAAAACGGAGAGCTATAAATTAAAAAAACCAATAACAGCAAAAGAAAAAGAAAAAATTAGAACTATTTGCTCTAAAATTAGAAATGAAATAACAGTTAATCTAAAATAAATTTAT
>CAYHWX010000009.1:22166-54042 GCA_964360245.1 uncultured Vicingus sp. | reverse complement strand
CTTCGCCTAATCTTACCTATTCCAATGAAATTTTAACTCTTGGAACAGGCGTTAATAGTTTAGCAGCTAATTCAACAATAACAACAGTTAGTTCCTATACTTCAAATTATTTATGCGTAGATACCGTTTTAACAATTTTAGCTTGTAACCTTACCGCTAACTTTTCAGCAACTAATAATTGTATAGGTGATTCTACTTTTTTTACAAACCTCTCAACTGATAGTTTAGGAAACATCGTCAATTGGCAATGGTATTTTGGAGATGGAGACTCTTTAATTGGCATTCAAAATGCTACTCATTTTTATGCTAATTCAGGTACTTTTAATGTTACGTTGGTCGTTACCAATGATTCTAATTGTATAGATTCGATTACGCTACCGATAACCATAAACCCAATTTTTAATATCAATCAAAATATAACCATTTGTTCTAATGATAGTGTATTATTAGAAGGAAGTTTTCAAAACACAACTGGAATTTATACCGATAGTTTACAGACTATTTTTGGTTGCGATAGTATTGTTACCACTAATTTAACTGTTAATCTTACGTATAGTTCTATTCAAAGCCAAATTATTTGCCAAGGAGATAGTGTATTTTTAGGAGGAAGTTTTCAAAACACATCTGGAATTTATACGGATAGTTTACAGACTATTTTTGGATGCGATAGTATTATTACAACAAATTTAACTATAAATCCTACTTATAGTTCAATTCAAAACCAAACCATTTGTCAAGGAGATAGTGCATTATTTGGGGGTATTTATTATACGACACAAGGAATTTTTACTGATTCATTACAAACTTTATTAGGATGTGATAGTCTTTTAAAATTAGATTTAATGGTCAATTCTTCTTTTCAAATCAATCAAATTCAATCTATTTGCCAAGGAGACAGTACGTTTTTAGGTGGAAGTTTTCAAAATACGACTGGAGTTTATACCGATTTATTACTAACTGTATTCGGTTGTGATAGCTTACTAATAACAAATCTTACAGTAGAAAATAATTATATGGATTCTATTTCGATATCCATTTGCCAAGGAGACAGTATATTTTTAGGAGGAAGTTTTCAAAATACGGCTGGAATTTATACCGATACTTTACAGACTATTTTTGGATGTGATAGTATTGTTACCATCAATTTAATGGTAAGCCCAAATCCAGTTATTATTGCATCAACTGATACAACGATTAATGCATGTAGTTCTGCTCAGATAAGTGCAACTGGTGGAGTAACTTATTTATGGTTACCAATTACAGATTTAAGTTGTGTAAACTGTGCTAATCCAATTGCTTCTCCACTCATTACTACTACTTATGTTGTTACAGGAACTGTAAATGGATGTTCTTCAAAAGATACCGTAATTGTATATGTTGAAGGGGAATCAGAATTAATCATACCGAATGTGTTTACCCCAAATTTTGATGAAATAAATGACGGATTTAATTTAATAGGAGGTTGCATCATTTCTATTGATAAGAAGATATTTAACAGATGGGGTCAATTACTTTTTCATTCCAATCAAATTGAAGAGGCATGGAATGGCAGAACTACTGCTGGAGAGAATGTTCCCGAAGGAACTTATTTTTATATTTTTATTGTTAATCAATTCGAAAATGGAAATGAAGCACAAAAAACTTTCAAAGGAACGCTTTCATTATTAAGATAAATAATCTTTCATTACTTTAGCAGTATGAAACAAGCCGTAGTTAAAAAAGGAAAAGTTTTAGCTGAAAATGTTCCTGCTCCAAACGTAAGTGATGGTTGTGTGCTGATTAAAGTACACTATAGTTGCATTTCTGCAGGAACAGAAATGACAAGTGTTAATACAACCAAAAAATCGTTACTAAAACGAGCAATAGACTCTCCTGAAGAAGTGAAGGAAGTACTCGATTTTGTAAAAGCCAATGGAATAAACAAAACCATTCAAAAAATAAAAGGAGTTTTAGATAGTGGTAAACAAACAGGCTACTCCATTGCTGGTGAGGTGATAGAAATTGGTGAAGGAGTTACCAGTTTTCAATTAGGAGATAAAGTTGCTGCTGCCGGTGCAGGAATTGCTAACCATGCCGAATATGTCGATGTTCCCATTAATTTGGTGATGAAAATGCCCAATGAGTTATCCTTTAAAAGAGCTTCAACGGTTACTATGGGTGGAATTGCCATGCAAGGAGTTCGTAGAGCAGATTTACGATTTGGTGAAAGTTGTGTAGTTGTTGGTGCTGGCATTTTAGGTTTGTTGGCATTACAGATGCTTAAATTAAGCGGAGTAAAAGTTATTGTTATTGATTTAGATGAGCATCGCTTAAAGTTAGCTAAAGAATTAGGTGCAGATTTATGCATCAACCCAACACAAGAAGATGTCGTTAAAATTTCTAATAATTTTTCAGGAGGTTATGGAGTAGATTGTGTTTTGTTTACCGCAGCAACAGCGAGCAGTAAACCTTTGTCCGATTCCTTTAAAATGTGTCGTAAAAAAGGAAAAGTGGTATTGGTAGGAGTTGTTGGTATGGAAATTAATCGGGCAGATATGTATGCCAAAGAATTGGATTTTCAAATTTCTACCTCATATGGACCAGGCCGTTACGATAGTAATTATGAAGAAAAAGGATTGGATTACCCGTTGGCATATGTGCGTTGGACAGAAAACAGGAACATGACGGAATATCTTCAATTGTTGAAGGAAAAAAAAATAAGTATAGCACCCTTAATTGATGCTGTTTATCCAATCGAAAAAGTGGAGGAAGCTTTTAATAGTTTGGAAAAAGAGGGGCAGAAACCAGTTATTGTTTTATTAGAATACATCAATTCCAACAACAATAAAAAAGTTGAAGTTAAATCAACACCCGTCAATAAAGATGTTATCAATGTTGGAATTGTTGGCGCAGGAAATTTTGCAACAGGAATGCATTTACCCAACATTAAAAAGTTAAGTAATAAATTTTGTGCAAGAGCAATTATGAGTCGAAATGGTTTTAATTCCAATGCTGTTGCTAAACAATTTGATGCTGCTTATTCTACCACCAATTTTGAAGAAATAATCAATGACCAAGACATTGACTTGGTAATGATTACTACTCGCCACGATAGTCATGCCGATTATGTGTTAAGAAGTTTAAAAGCGGGTAAACATACGTTTGTAGAAAAGCCATTGGCAATTCACCAAGAGGAATTAGATAAAATCAAAGAATTTTATAATTCTGATGTAGAAAATAAACCTGTTTTAACGATTGGTTTTAACCGAAGATTTAGTCAATTTGCAACAGAAATTAAAAAACATACTTCACAACGAATTAACCCATTATTTATCCACTATAGAATGAATGCCGGATTTATTCCTTTGGATAGTTGGGTTCATGAACATGGTGGAAGAATTATTGGCGAAGCTTGCCACATTATTGATTTAATAACATCACTAACCAATTCAAAAATAAAATCGATTAGTTACGAAAAACTTTCACCCACCAACGAAAAATTTTCTCAACAAGACAATGTAGCAATTATCTTAAAATATGAGGATGGCTCGGTTGGTACGATTCATTATTTTTCAAATGGAAGCAAGCAACTGCCAAAAGAATATATGGAGATTCATTTTGATGAAAAAACTATTGTGATGGATGATTACAAAACATTAAAAGGTTATGGGGTGAGTGTTAAAGAGATCAATTTTGGAAGAAGTGAAAAAGGACAAAAAGAAGAATTAGAAGCACTTTATGAAACATTAAAAGGAAAAGCTAATTGGCAAATAGAATGGTGGGACATGATACAAACAACCGAAGCCACTTTTTTGATTAATGTGTAAACTTTCAGAGAAGAGTTAGTCCCAAGTAAGAACCGACCTTTGATAAAATTGACGCAACTAAAATTTAAAAACAATGACCATAAAAACCATAAAAACAAAAAAAGATTATCAAAATGCCTTGAAAAGACTCGAATTAATTTTTGATTCAAAAATAGGTTCTACTGAAGGTGATGAACTTGAAATATTAGGAATTTTAATAGAGAAATACGAAAACGAACATTTCCCTATTGGATTTCCTGACCCTATTGAAGCCATAAAATTTAGAATGGAACAAATGGGATATAATCAAACAGACTTAGCAAAAGTAGTTGGACTAAAAAGTCGTGCGAGCGAAATATTGAATAAGAAAAGGAAATTAACACTAGAAATGATTCGGTTGCTGCATGTCAGCTTAAACATACCGACAGAAGTATTAGTACAAGCTTACAAATAACAAAATCACAAATTCCAAACCCAAAACTCTAAACTTGGAACTCGAAACACGAAATCAGTAAGCATGTCAATAACAACTAACCTAGAAAAGGATAATTTAATAGGAAAATTTTTACGTTTCTGCTTAGCTTTATATCCTTACGAAAAATGGAAATTAGGCACTCCTTTTTTTCAATTTTATGCACTTTTATTTAAGCATGAAAAATTATCACTAGAAGAAGTTCAGGTTTACCAATTAGATGAGCTTAAAAGAGTTGTAAATCAAGCATATCATCACACCAATTTT
Organism: uncultured Vicingus sp.; assembly: GCA_964360245.1. Classification (GTDB taxonomy): domain Bacteria; phylum Bacteroidota; class Bacteroidia; order Flavobacteriales_E; family Vicingaceae. Next base: position 49,518 of record CAYHWX010000009.1, on the reverse strand, counting down.
TATAAAAAAAAATACGATGTAGCAGGTTTTCATCCTTCACATTTAAAAAGTTTGGAAGACCTTCAATTAATTCCAAAATTATCCAGAGACGAAGTGCGGGACAATGGAAGAAACATGGTGGACAAAACATTTTCAGGTAAGTTGTATAAATCGGTAACAAGTGGTACTACCGCAAAACCATTAACCATTTATAGAGACAAAAAAACTGCTCAAAAAGAATGGGCAGCAATTTGTTATCAATGGTCACGAGTTGGCTACCAACCAGGAGATGGAAGAATAGAGTTTAGAGGATTTTTACCTAAAAAAACTACATTCATTTATTTAAAACACGAAAAAGTTTTGCGCGTTAATTTAATTGAAATGGATGAAAACAATATTGATTCCATTGTTCAATCTATTATTAAAAGTGGTTATCAATATATTCATGGGTATCCAGGGTCAATTTGTAAATTTATTAAACTGGTAATTAATAAGCATGGTGCTTTTCCAACTAATTTTAAGATTAAGAAATTTTTATTAGCGTCAGAAAATATTTTCGATTGGCAAATCGAATTAATCAGGGAAACATTTAAAGGAGCTACAGTTATTTGTCATTACGGACAAGCAGAAAAGGTAGCTTTAGGAGCTTGGAGCGATGATGAAAATTACCACTTTATTCCATCCTATAGTATTACAGAAATAATGGAGAATACTATAATTGGAACAAGTTTTATTAGTGATGTGATGCCACTAATTCGTTATGAAGTGAATGATACCATGAAATTAAAATCAGCAACTCCAATAGGAAATAAAATACTGTATCCTGTAGTTGAAAATATAAGTGGAAGAATAGAGGATATTACTTATACAACCGAAGGAAAAGCTGTTCCACCAGCATTAGTAACCTTTCCATTTAAAAACTTAAAGACCATAGAATCTTGTAAAATAACACAAATTGAGAAAACGAAGTTTACTATTTTAGTTCAAACTTCTGTCAATAATGAGTTGTTTAAAAAAGAAATAATGGAATTAGAGCAAAAAATGAAAATCATTTATGGCGAAAATGCTACCTTTAACTTTTCAATTACTGATAAAATTCCTTTAACTAACAATGGAAAATTTAAATGGGTGGAATATAAAATGGAAAATTTATGAATTTAGCAGATAAAAAAATATTAGTAACAGGTGCAGATGGATTTATAGGTTCTCATTTAACCGAAATGCTGATAGATAGAGGATATTCTGTAAAAGCATTTTGTTACTATAACTCTTTTAATTCTTGGGGATGGTTGGATACTTTGCCTAAAGAGAAATTAAAAAAAATCGAAATATTTACAGGTGATGTTAGAGACCCAAATGGAGTGAGAACAGCTATTAAAGGGTGTGATGTTGTTTTTCATTTGGCAGCTTTAATTGCCATTCCTTATAGTTATCATTCGCCTGACAGTTATGTAGATACCAACATTAAAGGAACATTAAATGTATTGCAGGCATGCAGAGATTTAGGAGTAGAAAAATTATTAGTTACTTCTACTTCCGAAGTTTATGGAACAGCTCAGTATGTTCCAATAGACGAAAAACATCCTAAACAAGGACAATCACCCTATTCAGCTTCAAAGATTGGAGCAGATTTTATGGCAGATTCGTTTTATAGAAGTTTTGATTTGCCAGTAACTATCGTTCGTCCATTTAATACGTATGGTCCCCGACAATCTGCCAGAGCGGTATTGCCCACCATTATTACACAACTGTTAAGTGGTAAAAAAGAAATTAAATTGGGAGCACTTCACCCAACCAGAGATTTACTTTTTGTAAAAGATACCGTTGCAGGATTTATAGCTATTGCCGAGTCTGATAAAACTATAGGAGAAGAAATAAATATTGCTTCCAACAGCGAAATAAGTATAGGGGAAGTAGCAAAAAGTATTATTGAATTGATTAATCCGAAAGCAACCATTGTTAATGAATCAGAAAGAATGAGACCAGATAAAAGTGAAGTGTTTCGGTTGTTTGGTTCCAACAAAAAAATAATTGAATTAACCAATTGGAAACCCCAATACAACTTGCAACAAGGGTTGAAGGAAACTATTGATTGGTTTAAAGTAAAAGAAAATTTAGCAGGATATAAAACAGATATTTATAATGTTTAAAGAAATTATACAATTTATTAAATCTCAATTTCCTAACCAAGATTTTATTTCGCTTCACGAACCTCGTTTTGTAGGTAACGAAAAAAAATATTTGAATGATTGCATTGATTCTACTTTTGTTTCCTCTGTAGGAGAGTATGTTACTAAATTTGAATCAATGATGTGCCAACTAACAGGTGCGAAATATACTATTGCATGTGTTAATGGAACAAATGCTTTACACATGGCACTTATTGTTGCAAAAGTAAATCCAAAAGATGAAGTGATAACTCAAGCCTTGTCTTTTATAGCAACTGCTAATGCTATAAGTTATAGTGGTGCAACTCCAGTTTTTATTGATGTAGATAAAGATACGTTAGGCATGTCACCTAAAGCATTGGCGAATTTTTTAGAACAACATGCTGAAATTAAATCAGATGGATATGCACACAATAAAACTACTGGAAAAAGAATTACTGCTTGTGTACCCATGCACACCTTCGGATTTCCTTGTATAATTGATGAAATTGCAACTATTTGCAAAAAATGGAACATCACGTTAGTTGAAGATGCTGCTGAATCTATTGGTAGTTATTATGACAATAAACATACTGGAACTTTTGGAAAAATTGGGGTATTTAGTTTTAATGGAAACAAAACCATCACTTGTGGTGGAGGTGGTGCCATCATTACCAACGATGAAGCAATAGCAAAAAAAGCAAAATACTTAACCACGCAAGCAAAAGTGCCTCACAAATGGAAGTTTTACCATGATGAAATTGGATATAATTACCGTATGCCTAATATTAATGCAGCTTTAGCTTGTGCTCAACTTGAGCAATTGGATACATTTATAGAAAATAAAAGAGAATTGGCAGCAATTTATGACCATTTTTTTAAGCAAACTAACATTCATTTTATCACTGAACCAGTTAATTCTAAAGCAAATTATTGGTTAAATACCATTCTTTTAAAAAATGTAGATGAAAGAAATAAATTTTTGGAAATCAGCAACAATAATGGAGTAATGACTCGACCAGCCTGGGAGTTGATGGTTAATTTACCCATGTTTGCAACTTGCCAATCGGATGATTTAACGAATAGTAAATGGTTAGCTGATAGAATAGTAAATATACCAAGTAGTGTAAGAATAAAATGAAAAGAAAATATCTTCAGATAAACAGAATATTATCGTTCAATAAATAAATGAAAAAAAAAGAAATAATATTAATTGGTGGTGGTGGGCATTGTAAATCTTGTATTGATGTGATTGAACAAGAAGGAGTATATAAAATTGCTGGAATTATTGACGTAAAGGAAAAAGTAGGAGAAAATATATTAGGTTATTCAATTATTGCTACTGATGATGAAATTGAGCAATTAGGACTTAAGTATGAATATTTTTTAATAACCTTAGGACAAATAAAATCTGCTGATTTGCGTGTAAAATTATTTGATAGAATTAAAAAATTGGGTAAAAAAACGCCAATTATAATATCTCCGAGAGCCTATGTTTCGAAGCATGCTATTATTGGTGATGGCACAATCATTATGCATGATGTAGTAGTTAATTCTGATGTAAATATTGGGGAAAACTGTATCTTAAATACAAAATCATTAATAGAGCATGATGTTTTGATTGGTAATCATTGCCATATTTCAACAGCTGCTGTAATTAATGGAAATGTTACAATTGGAAGCTCTTCTACAATTGGTTCTAGTTCTACTATAATTCAAAATATTAGGATAGGTGATAAGGTAATAATTGGTGCAGGATCCATTGTAATAAAAGACGCTTTAAATTCAGGTATTTATTTTGGAGCACCAGCAAAAATAAAAAAACAATGAAAAAAGACGTTTATATAAAGTCTAATGCTACAATATTCGAAGCATTAGAGAAAATGGATAAAGAAATAGTTAAATTATTAATTGTAACTAACATAGAAAATAGATTTTCTTCATTGCTAAGTATTGGAGATATTCAGAGAGCAATTCTTGCGAATAAAAGCCTCGATTCTTCTATTATTGATATTACAAGGAGCAATATCTTAATCGGAAAAACTTCTGATTCAAGGGAATATTTAAGTAATTTAATTCTTACTAAGAAAATAGAGTTTATTCCAATTATTGATGATGGCAAAAATATTGTTGATATTATTTTTTGGGATGAATTAACTTCTGAAAAAAGACATAATAACAAATCGTTATTAAATATTCCAGTTGTAATAATGGCAGGTGGAAAAGGAGAAAGATTAAAACCAATTACCAACATTATTCCTAAACCACTTGTCCCTGTTGGCGAAAAAGCAATTATTCATATTATTATTGATAAATTTATCAGCTTTGGATGTGATTTATTCTATATTTCTATTGGCTACAAAGGAGAGATGATTAAGCAACATTTAGATGGATTAAATTTACCTTGTACTATTCATTATTTTAAAGAAGAAAAGCCTCTTGGGACAGCCGGAAGTTTATCAATTATTAAAGATAAATTAACCTCTACTTTCATCATTAGTAATTGTGACATTCTTGTTAATCAGGATTATGAACAAGTACTCAATTATCATAATAAGTCCAAAAATCAACTAACAGCCTTAGCAACTTTAAAAAGTTATGAAATCCCTTACGGGGTATTAGAAACTAAAGAAGATGGACAGTTAACGAAGATGAAGGAAAAACCATCATTTAATTTTCAGGTGAATGCTGGTGTTTATTTTTTAGATAACAAATCATTAAAATTAATACCCGATAATAAGTTTTATAATATTACAGATATGATGAACGACTTATTAAAAGCGAATAAAAAAGTTGGTGTTTTCCCTGTAAGTGAAGGTTCTTGGTTTGATATTGGTGAATGGAAAGAGTATCAAAAAACGCAAGAACGTTTTAAAAAATTAGAACTTTAATAATGAAAATATTAATGTTTGGTCCAGCCTATGGACACAACATACAACCTTTTATCGATTTCTTTGAAAACAATATTTCATTTGATTTAACTTTTGCTTACTCTGGTAAAAATGATTTTTTAGCTTCAACTAAAAATGTGAAGTTTGTTGAGTATTCTAAAAATCCACTCAGTTTATGTAAGTTATCTTTAACTATAAAAAAAGAATATGACATTATTTGGTATCATGGTGGCTACGAGTTAAATCTTTTGTTTTTAATTCATTCCTTTAAAAACAAAAAAACGAAATTGATTTTAAATGTTTGGGGAGAACATATTCCTCGAATATTGCTTAAAGATAATGCTGAAGGAAAAAAATATTTTAAATATTATAACAAAGCAGATATTATACAATGTAATTGGTACGGAATACAAAATTTATTATTACAAAAATTCCAAAAAACTAAGCTTCCTGTCTTGCCATGGGGATTAGACAAAGAGTTTTTTGAGAATGGTGATGTCCAGATAAACTCAACAACTGAAAAATTTATTTCTTCTATTAACCATCATAAAATAAATTTTTTCTACCCGAAATCTTTTACTGAAGCCAGTGATCACCGTTGTATTATTGAGGCTTGTAGGCTTTTAAATGAAAAAGGAATTAGTAATTTTTGTATTTATTTTTGGTCGGGAAATGTTTCTAGAGGAAATTTTGAAATAGAAGCAGTTAATAATATTAGTAAGTATAACTTACAAGATATTATAAAAATAGAAAAGCATGAATTTTTGCCATTTTATGATATTAAGTTGATATGGAAACAAATGGATTGTGGATTACAGATTGCTATTAATGACCAATTATCTTCAACATTATTAGAACCCATGTTTTTAGAGAAAGAATTAATAGCAACTAACATCGAACCTTATCAACTATTAAATAATAAATTTCCAGAATTGAAATTAAAATTAATTAAAAGAGAACCCGAAGTTCTTGCACATGAAATGAACGAAATAATTAATGGTAAAAGAACATCAGAAACGATACTTGAAAACAGAAAAAAAATCATCGAAAAAGAATTTAACTTTGAAAAGAACATTCAAAAAATGTTAGACTTTTACCAAGAATTAATACCTTAATATGGGTACTTTATTTCAATTTTTGAAATAAATTATAATCTTTTAAAAAAATTACTTCTTTAGCTTCTTGTTAAGTCGAATTTTTTTTATTACATTTACTAGACAATTTTCTAAAATTATTAATCATGAAAAAAAGAATTTCAGTTTCATTTCTATTCCTACTGCTAATAACTTTTATTAATGGACAAAATTTAAAGGGTTATTTTCCTTTTAATGGAAATTCAAATGATGAGAGTTCTTCAAATAATAACGGTGTTGTTTACAGTGCAACTTTAACAACTGATAGGTTTGGCACTCCAAATAGTGCCTATGAATTTGATGGGATTAACGATTATATACAGATTCCTTATAATTATTCATATTCAGAAATGACTATAACTGGTTGGTTTTATCCTTATATCACACCACAAGAAGGACCAGTTATTTTTAAATTTAAAGATTTATATGATGACTGGGGGTTATTCTATCGAAATGGTGCCCATATCTTGAATGATATAAGCAATGATAATCAGCAACTTTATAATTTTAGTATTACTCAAAATTGGCATTTCTTTGCTATTATTTTAACTAACACCAATGAAAATAAAATGTATATCGATAATGTATTAGTGGGTAGTGGTTCATATTCCTCTAATAATTTAACAAGTTTTATAGGCGATTTATACATTGGGCAAAGGAATAGTGCCGTAGGTTATAACTATTTTACTGGGAAAATAGACGATATAGGCATTTATGATAATGCTCTAAGTCCAACTGAAGTAGATAGTATTTATACGAAAGTAACTGAACTAAATGAAATAAGTTTTATTGATTTTTATCCTATTCCTTCTAGCAATAATGTGTACATTAAACTATCGAAAATTAACTCAGACACCTTTGTTCAAGTTCATGACATTGAAGGAAAATTAATAACAAATTATTCTATAAATATTGATGAACAAAGTATAGAATTAAATATCAAAAATTTAGAAAATGGAGTTTACTTTGTAACCTTATTGAACAATGAAGGCTTAATTGGTACAAGAAAGATAGTAAAGATTGAATAAACAATATTAATAAATTATTAAAATGGGGGTATTTTTGGAATACCCCTTTTTTTATTTTATTACTTTTAGCAAAAATGTTGAAATAGTATCAAGAATTAATAAAAAACAAAAACGATTAATGAATTTGTATTTTAACGAAAATAAAAAAACTGAAATAAATTTAGATACGAATTGTTGTTCGTTGGATGAATGGATGAAAGACTGTACTGCATTTGATTGCTGCCAACACCCCAATGGGTTTTATATTTTCTTAAATCCAGATGAGATAGAAAGTTCAGATGAGTACAAAGACAACGACCCTTATGTGGTAATCGATCAGTTAGAAAGCGACTTTCAGCAAAGAAGGTTAAAAGCAACTATCGATTTAATTCCTGTTGTTACTAAAAATCAACAATTAAAATTATTAGACATTGGTTGTGGGGAAGGTCATTTTACGAATATCATAAAAAAAGAATTTAAAAGTTTTGAGGTTCATGGGTTAGACTATTCTGTTTCTGCTATCAATTATGCTCATCAAAAATTTAAAGACATCAATTTTATAACTGCAAATGCCTATTACCCTCCTTTTAAAAATGAATATTTTGATGTGGTGGTTTGTAATAATTTATGGGAACATGTTCCAGACCCACTTAAAATGTTAAGAGCAATGAGTAGAGTTCTGAAACCATCTGGTTTATTAATCATTTCAACACCAAGCAGGTATCGATTTTCAAATTTAATAAAAGTTTTTGCTGGAAAAGAAATTGCTTTTATGTCTTCTTACCATGTTACTGAATATACTATCGGACAGGTAAAAGAACAATTAAAATATGGAGGATTTAAAACAGAAAAAGTTTATTCACCACCAATAAAAGCAAGTAATTTCGTTTTTACTGGTATAAAAGCTATGATGAGGTTTTGCTTAAGAATAATAAATTCGCATCATGTGTTAGAAAGCACTGTTTTTTATGCAGCAAGAAAGTTGCCAGTTAAATGTGAAGATGTGAAAATGTGAGAATTATTAGATTGAAAACTTTGAACTCGAAACCCGAAACTTTGAACTTATAACAGTGATTAAAAAAGTAAAGGAAAATATTGATGACATTTACGATAAAGGATTTTTCCATTTATTTTCGGCAAATACATTCATTCATTTAATTGAATTTTCTTCTCAATTATTTGTTGCATGGATATTGTTAGCTGACGATGTTGGAAGGATTAAATCATTTCAAGTTTATGTGGCTATTGCAGTTATTTTTGCTGGTTTAGGATTTAATTCATCGGTTTTAAAACTTTGTTCTGAAAAAATTGAAAAGACTGAAAAAGAAAATCTTTTTGTAGCTGCATTTGTTTACACTTTACTGGCAAGTTTTGTTACGTTAATAGTGTTCATCCTTATTGCAAAATTAGATTTACTTTCAGTTGACAACCGCACCAATGAGCTATTTGTTTATTATGCGTTTACTATTCCGATAATGGCACTGAATAACTTGCTAATTGCTTATTTTCAGGCGTTAAAGGAGTTTAAAAAAGTGTCTTTGTATTTAGTTTTTGCCCGATTGATTCACATTGTGCTCATCGTTACATTAACCTATTTTTATCGAATTGAGGGCTTTATTTTAGGAGTTGTGATAGGGTTTCTATTTAGTTTAGTTTTGCTATTTATTAAAACAAAAACAAGAATTAGGTTAAACAATATTAACAACAAATACTTTCTACCGCATTGGAATATTGCCAAATTTGGATTTTCTGGAAACGCAGTATCATCTATCAATTTATATTTAGATTTCATCATCTTAAATCATTTCATCAAGGATAGTGCGTTATTAGGTCAATATGGATTTGCACTAACTCTTATGACTGGGTTAAGACTTTTTGGATATACTTCTCAACAATTTGTCACGCCATTTTATTCTGAAAGATCGGATGAACTTTCAAGGCTTCAAAAAATGTTTAAAAAATCGGAACGAATTTTTATTTTCATTTCATTTTTAGTAGGCATCCTAGCAATATTAATTTTGCCGATTCTTATTCATACTATTTTTAAAGGCAAATATGATATAGGCATGGAATTTTTTATCTATTTAACCATTGCATGGGTTATCCGAAGTTGGTATGCATTGAAAGGACCTTATCTATTCAGTTTGGGATTTATGAAAACAAATTTCTTAAACGCTGTTATACTGTTAGCCCTATCTTTTCTTCCTACTTGGTTTTTAATAAAAGAATATGGTTTGTTGGGTGCAGCATACAGTCAATGTTTAACAGCTTTATTAGGTGCTATTATTGTTTGGTTTAGCTTAAAAAATGTGATGAAAAAAGTAGTAAATCTTAGCTAGATTATAGCTAATACAGCAACTTATTTTTTTGTTTGGAGATGTCATTCTGAAAGAAATTTGTCACTAAATCGTTTTTCTGATTTAGGTTGACAAATGAATTGAAGAATCTTCTCTTAGTGTATTTAATACATTTTTTAGAAAAAAGATTCTTCACTTCGTTTTGTTATCATCCCGACATGAAGTCGAGATGAACAAAACCTCGTTCAGAATGACACGATGAGTTCTATTTTGTTTTGTTAACAATAGAATTAAGCCTAAATCTTTAATCTTCTTTCATTCCGGGTAATGGTTTTTTAAGAATGATTAGCAACACTAAACCTAATATCATAACTAGAATTAAGCCCGAAGAAACCAACGATATTTTGCTTCCAATGTAATGTGAGTCGGGATGAAATTTAAAAATAATTTCGTGTTTTCCTTTCGGAATTTTAAGCCCTCGTAATAAATAATTTACACGAATAAACTCAGCCTCTTTACCATCAATAAATGCTTTCCAGTCAATATTTCCCTTGTACCAAATTTCAGAAAATACAGCAAACTTATCCACATTAGCTTCGCTAGAATAGGTCATTTTATCAGGATTAAAATTAACTAAAGCGATATTTCCAGTGCTGTCATTTTCAAAATTAAATGATTGTAGGTAATTTTTATATCGCTCATCAATAACAACGGTAGTTAAAGGATTGAAATTAGTTAATTTTTCCATCTCTTCATTGGCATTTTTTGCCCAATTTATTTCGTTAACAAACCAAACAGAACCTAATGCACCTGGATTTTGTTGAGCCATTTCCTGACCGGGTTTGCCTGTAATAAAATATTTGGTATTCAACATATTAAAAACATTCATATTTCCTTTTGCTAAATGTCTTTCAATAATATCCTGATATCGATATAGTTTAGCAGCACTATATCCACCAACGGAGTGATGAAAATAAGAAGAATTATTGTCGTTAAAAGAGCTGACAGAAGCATTAAACACTCGGTAGTTTGGCGCTTTGTCGGTTAGTATTTGTTGGTCAGCAGCTGTTGCCACAATTGATTTTTCGTAAGTTTTAGCTTTAGTAAAATCATCTTCATTTAAAAATCGTTTTCCTACCAACCATAAATCACCAATCAAAATAACACCTAGTGCAATAATACCCAATTTTATATTTTTTATTTTATTAAAAACAATTGCCCAAACTATTCCAAAAACTAGAGCAAGGATAAAAAGTGTTCTTAGGGCATCATTTCTTGTTAAATCAATTCTATCTTGAACAATAGAATCAATTGGTAATCCATTTTGTTCGAGTTGGGTGTCGTAAGGTCCTACAAAATCAAGAAAGGAAGAACCCATTAAAAAAACAATTAGAGCGATTCCGCCCAAAATTCCACCAGTATAAAGGAGAGCTTTTTTTATTTTTTTAGTATCGTACTCTTTTTCAGAAATTACTTTTAAAGCCATCATGGCACCAAATGAAACAGCTATCATCATTAAACTTAGCCACATGGAAGGTGTTCTGAATTTATTATAAAGCGGAAAATGATTAAAGAAAAATTCATTGACAACTAAAAAATTGCTACCCCATGAAAAAATTAATGAAATAAGAATTGTTCCTGTTAAAATCCATTTAAAATTTCCTTTATAAATGAACAACATCAAAACGAATAAAAAAAGTAAACCTGCACCCATATATGACGGACCACTTGGCGTAGTTTGAGTCCCGTAATACATCGGAATACCTTTTAAGTAATCAATGACTTGGTTTTTTGGAACGCCTTTTTTAACTAACTCTTCGTAAGTATCCGAATTTTTACCTAAAGTTGCTCCCGGAGCATACAATCCTGGAATTAAGAAGTTAAAAGATTCTGCCTTTCCATAACTCCAAGCCATTGCGTAATCAATTTCTAGACCGGTAGATTTTTTTTGGTTTTCATTAATCAATTCAGATTTTCCGCCTCTCATGGTTTCATGACTATAGTCGTAGGTTGTCCATAATAAAGTAATATTAGGAAGAACGCCTAAAAGTCCAAAACCAATGAGTATTAACGAACGTTTAATGAATACAGGAAGTTTTTTTTCTTTGATTGCTCCAACTAATTTTACAATAAATAACAATCCAATTAAAAATATTGAATAATATACAATTTGAGGGTGATTAGCCATAATAGCCAATCCTAAAAATAAACTCGTTAATATGCCACCCAATAACCATTTTCCTTTGTAAGTAATTAAAATGGAAGAAATCAAAGGAGGAATAAATGCGATTGCCAAAATTTTTGTGGCATGCCCAGCTTCTATGGAGAGGAGAAACCATGTGGAGAGTCCGAAAGTTATTGCACCTATTACACCAATTTCTGAACGATAACCTAATAAAGAAAGACTAATATAAAAACCCAACATTAAGGTAAACCAAATCCAAATACTTAAAGGCAATACCTGCTTCAATTCAAAAAACACTTTCAATAAATTTGCTTTAACACTATAGGCAACTTGGTAAAGGGGCATCCCTGAAAATACTGTATTTCCCCAAAGAATGGTTTCTCCTTTTTCTTGATAATCTCTAGCTTGCTTAGAAGCAGAAACTGCACTCATACTATCGTGAGCTAAAATCTTTTTACCTTGCAATTCTGGATAAAAATAAACTGCTGCTACTACAAGAAGGACAGTAATTGCAGCTAAATGTTGAAATATTCCTTTGTTCAAATTCATAAAACTGATATTAAAATAAGTAGGCTAAAAGTAATTAGTTTAAATGAAATTTTAGGAGTTGAGGCACAATAAATAAGATAAATGTTTATTTTGGTCTAATAATTACACATTCCAAAATAATAACTTGAACAAATTAAAAATAGCTAAACAAATTCCACTAGTTGTTCTTGCAAAAAGGATATTAAAAAGAGTTTTACCTGCTCAACGAATTATTTATACAGATAATGAGTTAAGAAGTACATTTTCTATATATAAAATACAATCATTATTAGCTGACGCTGAGTTTGAAGAAATAGCAGATTTACAGATAACCAACCATTATATAAATCATGAATTTGATTTATTAGGAAGCGGTTGGCAGAATAGAGATTTAAAAAAAACAATTACTTTCAATTCGGCTCACCAAACTTATCACGATAAAGTCATCCAATTAGTTTCAACAAACTATCAATTTATCAATTGGCAACTAGATGTGATAAGTGGTTTTGAATTTGATGTTACCAAACAATTTGATCAACAAAATATTGGAAAAACAAAAAATGTAGGTATTAAAAATTGTTGGGAATTAGGTCGATTGCAACATTTACCACAATTGGCAATTGCAGCGGTAACTGCTGAAAACAAGGAGAAATTAATTCTAGAATTTAAAAATCAATGTTTAGATTTTATCAGCTCAAACCCAGTAGGAATGGGAGTTCAATGGGCTTGTGCAATGGATGTTGGAATTAGAGTATCTAACTTATTAGTAGCGTTGGATATTTTTAATAAAATTGATGAAACTAAAATTTTAACCGAGGACTTTAATCAACTATTTGCAAATGCTATTTATCAACATGGTTTATTTATTTATCATCATTTAGAACACAAAGAGGGTGCTGCTGGAAATCATTATTTGTTCAATTTAGTGGGATTGCTTTTTGTGAGTAATTATTTGTCGGAGAGCGAAGAAATGGTTAAGTGGAAAAGATTTACAGAATATGAATTAGAAAAAGAATTTTACAAGCAGTTTTTTAATGACGGAGGTAACTTTGAAGGTTCGACCTGCTATCATTGTTTATGTACAGAAGCGATGTTGTATGGCACCGCTTTACTATTGCGAAATGGAAAAAAATTGAGTCAAAAATATATTAACTTACTCTATCATGTAGCCAATTTTATTAAGATTATCGCCAAACCAACTCATGAAATTCCTCAGTTTGGCGATAATGATAGTGGACGGTTGTTTATATTGGACAATAAAAATAAAAATTTATTGAATTATGATTCTTTGCTAGCTGGTTTTTCGGGTTTGTTTGCCGAAAGTGATTTTGATTGTTTTTCAACTAAACAACCCAATCAAAAACTAATTATTGAGCATATTATTCAAAGCAATAAGCTTCCAACACCAAACACCAAACGTCAAACACCAAACGCCAAATACCAAACACCAAATCCAAAACTTCAAACCTCGATAATAACTGAAATCAAGTTCCCCTCCAATATAGAAACACAGAAAGTAATGCTTTATAGTTATCCTAATTTTGGAATGTTGGTGTATAAATATGAACAGTTTTATTTAGCAATAAGCACTATTTCCAACAAAAAAATGCACCATGGGTGGGGGCACGTTCACAACGATAAATTATCATTTGAATTACAAGTAAATGGTATTGATTTAGTGAAAGATCCTGGCACCTATTCCTATTCTGCAAACCTAGAAGAAAGAAATGAATTTAGAAGCACTAAAGCACATCATGGTATTGTTGTTGAAGGAATTGAACAAAATAAATGGTTGGGTGTATTTTATGTAGAACGAGAAGTTGAATGTCAAGTTCTAGAGATACAAGACCTTTCTGCTACGTTAAAAGCAGCTTATTACGGAGTAGAGCACATTCGAAAATTTGAAATTTTTGAAAATAAACTAGTTATTTCCGATTATTGCAATCAGCCTTTTCAAGTAAATATCAATCAATTTGGTAAGTATTCACCAAGTTATGGACGGAGTGAAAAAACTAAATAATTGAATATTGTTTTTTGGATATTTATTGCAGTGACTCAGGCAAATAAACAATTAGCTAAATCAACCGTATATTTCACTAATTTTAGAATGAATAACTAGCTATTTTTTAGTAGTTTAGTAAAAAAAATTGAAGTCGATATTACAACTAAAAAAAAAGGATATGAGAAAAATTATTTATTTATTAAGTTGTTCATTTTTATTCCAAACGGTATGGGCACAAAATGAAAAAGAACAAAAAGTAACTGCTGAAATTAAATCTGCAATTATCTACTTAGATGGTGCAGAAATTCATCATTCAAAAAATGTGAATTTAGAAAAAGGTAGAACTAAATTGATTTTTGTTGATTTGTCACCTAAATTTAATGCCAACACTATTCAAGTTACCACCACCAATAATGTTGAATTGTTAGCCATTTCGCATCGAATTGATTACTTAACCAATGTGAAAGAAAAGCCAGTTATTAAACAATTAATGGATTCATTAGATTTGGTTAGTCAAAAAAATATTGCTTTCTATAATGAAAAGGATGCTTATACCATCGAAAAAGATATGTTGTTGCAAAATAAATCTATTGGAGGAAATAACAATGGAGTTGCCATAGTCGAACTAAAATTAGCAGCAGATTTGTATCGTTCTCGAATCACCGAAATAAATAAAGCAATGGCAAAAATTGATAGAGAGGTGAATGAAAATAATATAGTAATTAATAGAATTAATAACGAATTGTACCAAGTTAATGCAAAAACAAGTTATTCGAGAGGAGAAATAACTTTATTAATCAATACAGAAATAGCAACAACCACAGAAATTGATTTAAAATATATAGTAAGTAATGCTGGTTGGACGCCTTCCTACGATATTAGAGCGGAAGATATCAATAAACCAATTAACCTTAAATACAAAGCTTTTGTTTATAATAATACAGACATTGATTGGAATAACATCAACTTTAAATTGTCAACAGCCGACCCAACCGTTAGTGCAACTCAACCTACTATGTCGCCATGGTATTTGAACTATAATTTAGCGTATGATTATCAGAGCAACAAGAATACTTCCAATATGTATCAGCAAAAGGGTTTAGCAGATAAAAAACAAGAATTTTACAATTTTGAACAAAATGCTCCACAAGGGTTAAGTCAAAATGCTTATTTTAATGGAAATGAAAATACACTAGCAGAAATTCCTGCTTCTGACTTTGAAAACATATCGGTTTCTGAGTTGAGTGCTGAATTTGAAATTGAAAAGTCCTATACCTTTCCGTCCGACAACAAACCTTATATTGTTGATGTAATTGAACACGAATTACCAACGATATATAAACATTATGCAGTTCCAAAATTAGAAAAAGATGCCTATTTATTGGCTCGAATAACCAATTGGCAAGATTTGAATTTGATAGAAGGAACTGCTAATATTTATTTTGGAGGAACATTTGTAGGTCAATCTTTTATTGCAACTCGTAATGTAAGCGATACCTTAGATATTTCTTTAGGAAGAGATAAAAAAGTTTTGGTTACTAGAACTAAATTGAAAGATTTCAGTGCTGTAAAATACATCGGCTCTAACAGAAAAGAAACGCATGCGTATCAAATGGTAGTGAAAAATAATCGTAAAGTTCCTATTGATATAGAAGTGTTAGATCAACTTCCTGTTTCTCAAGATAGTCAGATTGAAGTTACAGCTGATGAAATCTCTAATGCTAGAAAGAATGATTTAACGGGAGAGTTAGTGTGGCTGTACAATATTGAGCCTAATCAGAGTAAAACAATTAATTTAACTTTTAATGTGAAATACCCAAAAGATAAACCGATTAACGTGGGTAAATCGAATTATAAATATAGAAAAGTGAGAACTAAGTTTTAATAATTGTTTTCAATAAAATAGTTGACTAATATCAGTTCATTTCTGCACCTTTTTACTCATTTTTACGTATTGTTAATATGTTAATGAGGTGCAGAATTTTTTTTATCTTTTTAGTACTACTTTTTTTTGGAAGTAGAACTTTTTCACAGTGTCCTCAATTGTTAGACGGAACTGGTGCTTATTCCAATACCCCTTATTGGATTGGTTGTACGGGTGGAAATTTTAGTATTTTTATTCAACCCGATTTAATAGTTGGAAATTACACCATAGTCTGGGGCGATGGTTCTCCTAACAGTAATGGTGTATCTATCATTCCCCCTGCATTTGTCAGCCATTTATATACAGCAACAACCGATACATTTTTAGTTACGTTAACAGATAATTCCAACGGTTGTGTTATTTCAGGTGTTGTGGTAATGGAACAAGTACCTACAGCTTCAATTGTAATTCCTATTGGTGACCCAGTTAATGGATGCGCACCAGCTTCCTTTAATTTTAATAATAACACACAAAATGTTTCTCAAACAACAAATTTTACTTGGGATTTTGGTGATGGTTCCCCTATTTTAGTTTATGATGAGACCAATGCTGGACAAACTATTTCACACACTTATTTACCTGGAACGGTAAATTGTGAAGTTGCTGTTACTCTAACTGCAGAAAATTACTGTAACCAAGGAAATCCATCTGTTAATACGTTTTCACCTATACAAGTTTGGGATATTGATGATGCACAAATTACAGCTTCTGATATACTTTTATGTTATCCTGATACCACTGTTGATTTTACCAACACGACCAATAGAAATTGTTTAGCCAACGGCAACACTCAACAGCGTTATGAATGGTGGAATTTTGGTAATTATTGGGGACAGGGTTATGATTCTATTGTTGGGTGGCAACCTTGGGGTCCTCCTAATAATCCTCCAATAACGATGGCTTATCCAGGAATAGGAACTTATAACGTGATGTTGGTGGATAGCAGTTATTGTGGTTTAGACACGGCTTACCTTACCATTCAAATAGTTGCGCCACCAACTGCTGCAATAACTAGTAGTAACGATACCATTTGCGAAGGAGAAACCGTAACATTCAATAATCTTTCTGGAGGAGGAGCTAATTCTTATGCTTGGAATTTTGGTGATGGTACAGGCTGGATTGTTTCGGGTGGTGGAAACGTTAATCACACCTATAATTTTGCAGGTGATTATGTGATTCAATTGGCTGTATTTATTATTGGAGGAACTGCTATTTGTACAGATACTGCAACTATCCCACTACATGTGTTGCCAAGCCCTACAGCAAATTTTAACTTCGACAACAACAACGGTTGTGATAGCTTATCAGTTACGTTTACTGATTTTTCATCAGTAGATGTTTTAACTTGGTCGTGGGATTTTGACAATGGCAATTTTAGTAGTTTACAAAATCCACCCATTCAATTTTATGGTTTTCCCGGTGCTTACAATGTTCAATTATTAGTAGGTAGTCTTAACGGTTGTACTAACACTACAACTCAGATTATCGATGTTTTTCAATCTCCTGTACCATCTTTTTTACCAACAAGTGTGTGCGAAGATGAAATAGCATCTTTTACTGATTTATCTACTGGTTCTGCTGGAGACCCTATTACCAATTGGAATTGGGATTTTGGTGATGGAAATTCAAGCACTCAACAAAACCCTACGCATGTTTATACCACTGCTGGACTTGTAAATGTAATACTTACGGTAAATACTGCATTTTGTATGGCATCAGATACTTTTTTAGTAACAGTGGAAACAGCTCCTATCGCAGCTTTTACATTAAGCATTAATAACGGTTGCTCTCCTTTAGTAATTAATTTTACGAATACTTCTTCGGTAAATGCAACTAATTTCTATTGGAATTTTGGTGATGGAAACACTTCAACAGCTACCAATCCAACACATACTTTTATTAATAATTTTGGTTTTGATACAACTTTTATTGTGATGCTGATTTCCCAAACTACCTTTGGTTGTGCTGACACTACTTATGATGTGGTTACAGTATATCCAAATCCATTAGCCTCTTTTACCAATAATGCAGTTTTGGATTGTGCTCCTCTTATCGTAAATTTCACCAATTTTACTGTTGGTGCGGTTAGCTATTCATGGGATTTTGGAGATGGAACTCCTTTCGACAATTCAGCAAATCCAACCCATACTTACCAAAATTTAACTCAATTTATTGATAACAATATGGTTACTTTAGTTGCTACTAGTTTAAATGGCTGTACAGACACAATTGTTGATAGTATAATGGTATTTCCAGAACCACAATTCGGATTTAGCACTAACCCCGATTCGGGATGTAGTCCATTAGTTGTACTTTTTCCATCGGTTATTGGAGCAGTTGTTTACCAGTGGAATTTCGGAGATGGCAATACAGGTGTTGGTCCTACGCCAAGTCATACCTATATTAATTCTACCACCAATAATGTTACTTATATCGTACAATTAATAGCTACTTCACCTTTTGGATGTTCAGATACCACCTTCGGACAAGTTGTTGTTTATCCTAATCCAACTGCTCAATTTACTATAGATTCATTAGCGGGATGTTCTCCTTTTCCAATAAATACCACTAATAATTCTACTGGAGGTTCTTTCTACCATTGGGATATGGGAGATGGAAGTACTTTTGACACATTAGTCGCTAATTTTGGACATTTATTTTATAATATTACAGGTGTTCAGCAAACTTATTCTATTATGTTAATTGCAGAAACTGCACAAGGTTGTATGGATACAGCAATACAAAATGTTGATGTTTATCCAGCAATAACAGCATTGTTCACGGCTAACACGATAGGTTGTAGCCCGTTGGATGTCGATTTTGTAGATGCTTCTGTTGGAGCCTTAAATTATTTATGGGATTTTGGCGATGGTTCACCACTTGATAATACTCAAAATCCAAGTCATCAGTACATTAATACAACTCCTGTTGATATTTTTTATACGGTAACTTTAATTATCGAATCTAGTTTTGGGTGTTTTGATACTACACAACAACTAATTACTGTTTATACAACTCCTTTGGCTTCTTTTACTCCTTTTCCAACTTTACAAACTTATCCAAGTACTACGGTTGCTTTAACGAATACAAGTTCTATTGGTGTTTGGCAATACAATTGGAATTTTGGAGACACTACTTTCTCTACGTTGCAAACACCACCCAATCATGTGTATTCTACTTGGGGAACTTTCCCTATCATCTTAATTGTAAGCAATGCTAATTGTGCCGATACGGCTATAGAATCGATAACTATTGTTCCACCTGTTCCAGCTGCAAATTTTACAGGACCAGCGCAAGGTTGCAGACCTTTAACTGTCCAATTTATCAATAACTCACTTTTTGCCGATACTTATTTATGGAATTTTGGAGATGGTGGTAATTCAGCCCAATTTCAACCCAGTTATACATATTATAACCCTGGAATATATACCGTAACGTTAACAGTTTTTGGTCCAGGTGGTCAAGATACTTTAGTTCAACAATTAATCATAGAAGTTTATCAACTACCCACCGCATTTTTTACAGTTTCACCAACAGTAGTTTTTATTCCTAACCAGCCTATTTTGTTATACAACTTATCTTCTTTTGCCTCTTTTTATTTGTGGAATTTTGGAGATGGAAATTCCTCCACCGAAGAATCTCCTCAACATTTTTATACACAACAGGGTGTTTATGATATTATGTTAATTGCATCAACGCCAAACAATTGTATAGATACATTTATACTGTCGGCAGCAGTAGAGGCAAAATCTGAAGGAGGAATAAAAATACCCAATGCTTTTACACCTAATGTAGGTGGGTCAAATGGAGGTTATTTTTCTTTTGGGAATACAAATAATGATGTTTTTCATCCCATCATTGTTGGAGCAGATGAATATGAACTAAACATATTAAACAAATGGGGAGAGTTACTTTTTATCAGTAACGATGTAAATATAGGTTGGGATGGTTATTATAGGGAAGAGTTATGTAAACAAGATGTTTATGTTTATAAGATAAACGTAAAATATTTAGATGGAAGGTCAGAATCTTATGTTGGGGATTTAACATTATTAAGGTAGGTATCAATAGAAATGAGATATTTAATAATTATGGTTTTAGGTTTGTTTGCAGTAAATGCTTACACCCAAGAAAGGTCGAAAGATTTTAACAAATCATTCAGTTTTGCCAACAAAAAATTAGAGATAGGAGACTACTATGGTGCCTTAAAAACTTATAATGAACTTTATAAAACAGATAGCTTAGATAATGAACTCAATTTTAATATGGGCGTTTGTAATTATAACCTTAAAAATTATCCGAAAGCAGAAGAACATTTCTTAAAGTCGAGTAGTGCAATAAGTTTAGAATTATTTAGATACAAAGCAGCTTTAGCACATATCAGCATGAAGTTTAAAAAGGCAATCAACTATTACAATGCTTATAAATTAATTGCTGGTAAAAAAGAGGTAAGCAATGAAGAAATAAATAGATTGATTGAAAAAACGAATTATGCTGAAAATGCACTATTAAATAAAAGAAATGTGTTGATTCAAAATGTTGGCTCACCAATAAATACTGAATACCAAGAATACGTTCCTTTAATTTCAGCAGATGAGACGATGCTTTTATTTACTTCTAGAAGACCAGGAAGCACTGGAGGACTGTTAGATCCTAACGATATGCCTTTCGAAGACATCTATATTGCTAATAAAATAAATAACATATGGACTACCCCAAAACCTTTGCGAAATGGATTAAACACGGCTACCAATGATGCTTGTGTGGGACTTTCAGCAGATGGTCATGTATTATTTATTTTTAAAACTAGTGATGATTTAATTTCAGGAGATTTGTATGAAAGTAGGATGGGGTTAACCGATTGGGAAAATCCTATTAAATTAGGTTCAGATATCAATTCTGAATACATTGAATCGAGTGCTAGTATTACTTTAGATGATAAAACACTTTATTTTTCGAGTGATAGACCTGGGGGCTTTGGAGGTAAAGATATCTACAAAGTACTAAGATTACCTAATGGCGAATGGAGTAAAGCAGTTAATTTAGGTCCAACTATCAACACTGCTCAAGATGAAGATGCTCCATTTATTCACACCGACAAAAAAACACTTTATTTTAGCTCTACAGGTCACCAAAATATGGGTGGATATGATGTGTTTAAATCTGTTTTTGAAGATAACGTTTGGAGTAATCCTGAAAATTTAAAATATCCTATAAACACTGTTCAAGATGATATTTTCTTTGTGTTAGCAGCTAGTGGAAATGTGGGCTATTACTCTTCCTCTCAGGATGGAGGTAATGGAGGTCAGGATATTTATAAAATTGTTTTTAAAGATGAAGATTTACAATTACATGTGCTAAAAGCTATCGTGGAAACAAAAGATGGAAAAAACCCACTTTCTGCAAAAATTACGTTAATAGAAAACGAATCAAAAAAGGTACAAGGCATCTACAAAACAAACGACGCTACTGGAAAATTTATCATGTTGGTTGACCCAGAAAAAACTTACAATATTATTGTAGAATCTAAAGACTGCCATTCTTACACCACCGAATTAGAGTTTGATGTTAATAATGATAAATTAATAGAGTTTACACTAGAAAAAAAGAACAATAAAGGTGATCAATAAATTAAAAGCAATACTTATTTTTTGTATGCTTTCATTTTATTTTGTAGGCAGTAGCCAAGATATGCAGTTTACTCAGTTCAATGCTGCACCTTTATACTTAAATCCTGCTTTTACAGGCTCTACCATAGAACACCGAATTGCAACAAGTTATCGTAATCAGTGGACGGCTATTCCCGGTCATTTTGTCAATTATGTTTTTTCATACGATTACAATTTAGCAGAATTTAATAGCGGAGTTGGACTTCTCTTTGCAAAAGAACAGTCAGGGACAGGAAAGATGGGAAATACAGAAATAGGGTTATTGTATTCCTATCACTTTAAAATAAATAACAAGCTATTTATTCAACCCGGAATTAAATTTAATTATGTTTCAAGAGGAGTTGATTTTTCTAAACTAATTTTTAACGACCAATTAGCAAGTGGAGGTAATGGACCAACATCGGATGATATTGCCCTCGATAATGTAAATTACATCGACATTTCAAGTGGTGTTTTGGTGTATTCCGAAAAGTTTTGGTACGGAATGGCTTTTAATCATTTAAACGAACCCAACCAATCGTTGATGAATGAGGACAGTCCCTTGTTTCTAAAATTTTCAGCTCATGGAGGTTATAAATTTACGTTAGCAGAAGGAGGTCGAAAAACACTCAACACTTCTTATTTAAATGTTGCTTTTAATTACAAAGCACAACAAAAATTTGATCAGTTAGATTTAGGAATGTATTATACCCGAGAACCTTTTGTTTTTGGTTTATGGTACCGAGGATTGCCATTAATTAAATCGTATGAAGGTATTTTAAATAATGATGCCTTTGCCATAATTTTAGGATATAAAGTAATTGATTATAACTTAAACATTGGCTACAGTTATGACATTACCATCTCTAGATTGGCAACAAATTCTGCAGGTTCGCACGAAATTTCGTTGATTTACGAAGTAGCCAGCAAAAAGAAAAAAAGAAGAGGAAAACGTTTTTTTGTTCCTTGTGCTAAGTTTTAGCTAAGTGATTTAGATTTATTGTATGAAAAAAGTATTGATCATAACCTATTATTGGCCACCCATGGGAGGAGGAGGGGTACAGCGTTGGTTAAAAACAGTAAAGTACTTGCGTGAATTTGGTTGGGAACCAATTATTTTTACTACCAAAAATGGAGAAGCTTCGGTGGTAGATGAGGGAATGTTACAGGAAATTCCTGAAGGAATAGAAACGCTTCGAGTACCCATTTGGGAACCATTCGGGTTGTATAAAAAGTTAACAGGAAAAAATAAATCGGAGAAATTGGCTCCTGGTGTTGTGGCTTCAAAAAAGGGAAACTCGTTGATGCAAAACTTATCCATTTGGATTAGAGGTAATTTTTTTATTCCAGATGCTCGTAAATTTTGGATAAAACCGTCTGTAAAATTTTTAAACAATTATTTAGCCAACAACAAAGTAGATGCCATTGTCTCTACAGGACCACCACACACCACACATTTGATAGCTCTTAGTGTTATCAAAAATCACCACATCCCTTGGTTAGCCGATTTTCGAGATCCATGGACCAACATCGATTTTTACCACCAACTAAAGTTGACCAAATGGGCAGACACCAAACATAAACGATTAGAATTAGAAGTTTTACAAAAAGCCAGTCAGGTGATTACGGTAAGTTGGAGTTGGGCAGCAGATTTTAAGAAAATTTCAAATAGAATGCCAACGGTAATTACCAATGGTTATGACCCCGAAGATTTTCTGAATGCTGGAAAACTTCAGTTAGACAAAAAATTTACTATAACGCACGCAGGTTCTTTAAACGAAGATAGAAATCCACATGCTTTATGGTTAGCATTAGCAACGTTATGTAAAGAAGTTGATAATTTTGCGTACGATTTAGAAATAAAATTGATTGGTCAAGTAACTTCAACCGCTATCAATGAAATAGCCAAGCATGGTTTAGCAAAAAATCTAACTCAGGTAGATAATTTGCCTCATCAGGAAGTAATTCAACAATTGATAAAATCACAATTATTACTATTGCCACTCAACGACACACCTAACATTGATGGAGTTGTTCCTGGGAAATTGTATGAATACATTGGGGCACAACGCCCAATTTTGTGTATTGGAAAAACAACAGGTGATGCTGCAAAAATTATTAATGAAACCAATGCAGGTAAAATAAGTGGTTTTACTGATGTAGAAACTTTAAAAAAAATAATTAAAAATTACTATCATCAGTATAAAAATAATAACCTTAAAATAGATAGTAATAACTACGAAAAATACAGCCGAAGGGTATTAGCAGGGCAAATTGCAGAAGAGTTAAATAAGCTTTTGCATTAATGTGAGTTATAGGTAATAACTAATTTTTATATTCAAAGTGAAAACTTAAAAATTAAAGTTGTTGAATTAAATTTTTACTCCAATTACTAATATGTCGTCTATCTGCTCTATTTCTTTTTTATATTCTATAATAAATTTGTCTAAAGCGATTCCCTGTTCTTGCAATGATTTAGATTGTAAAGACATAATTAAATCTTTAAATCTTTTTCGTGTTAATTTTTTTTGACCAGTTTCTCCGCCAAATTGGTCAGCAAAACCATCGGTAAAAAGATAAATACTATCTCCAACAGATAAATTAAAAGTATGATTGATAAACGGTTTACTGTTTTCATTCATACCTATTGGTTGCTTGTCGGCTTTGGTCTCAATCAGTTCTCCATTTTGTAATAACCACAATGGGTTATTTGCTCCTGCCCATTCTAGTTTTTTTGTTTTTGGATGATAAGCACAAAGCGAAATATCCATACCGTCTTGTATATCTTCATCACTTTTAGAAAAATTCTCCACTACAATTTCTGCTGTTTTATCAAGTATTGCTGCTGGTTGAGTTAATCCAAATTCTCTTACAGCTCTATTAAGAGCATTATGACAAACTACTGAAACCATAGCTCCTGGCACTCCGTGTCCTGTGCAATCACAAGCAGCAAATAACACTATATCATCAACTGTTTCCATCCAATAAAAATCTCCAGCAACAATATCTTTTGGTTTATAAAGTATAAAAGAGTTTTCTAAATATTGTTTTACTATTCGTTGAGGAGGAAGAATTGCTGTTTGTATTCTTAAAGCATATTCTATGCTATCAATGATTTCTTTTTGCTTTTCTTCAACTAAATTTTTTTGGCTTTCAACTTCTGTTTTTTGGAATTCAATAATTTCTTTTTGTTGAAAAAGAGTTTTATTAGTTTGTTTTCTTAGATAATTACTTCTTATCACAAAAAAAACTAAAATGAGAAAAACCAAAATAACTAACACAAAGTAAATAATGGTTTGTTTCGACTCGCTTAATTCAAAATCCTTAGCATTTAACAACTCCATCCCTTTTTTATTCTCAGATTGTAGCTGAGTTATTTCTTCTTGTTTTTTTACTGCATCAAATTTCGAATTAAGGTCAGCGATTTGACTAAAAAGGGCTGTATTCAAATCTGTATTATCAGAGTTAATAATATCTGTAAGGACTTGATATTCGGCATTTTTTATTTCGTATTGAATATTCGTTAATGTATTAAATACATGTAACAAAGGCATAAAATTAAAATTCGTCATCTCCCAACTAATAGGTTCACCTTCATACCCCACATAATTATCGGTACTTAGATTAAGTCCTTCTTTAATAATAACACGATTTTGCTCTTGTACTAAGTTTAATAAGGAATCTCTGAAACAATTAATAACAGACTTTAATTTATAAGCAGAATATTTATCTGTATTTGTATGGTATTCATTTCCTATTAAAATTGTAGTTGTAAGGTCAGTATTTACACTATTTACTATGTATAAAGAAGATAAAGTATCAGCTTCTGATTTCGGAATTTTATCGATAGTAACTAATAAATATGATTTTAGATCTTTAATATGTGTTATAGAGTAATCTGTGATTTTTTTTAGTTGGTTTACTTTACTTAAAAGAGCAGTGTTTTCTTTAATTTTTATAGTGTTTAAAGTAGTATATAATTGTTTATTACGTGATGAAGCAGCTCTGAAAGCTTCTTCTGTATTTATTCCTTGCTGAAGTGCAGTTTCTATTTTAATTTTTCCACTTCCCGAATTCATTAGTGCACTAATAGTATGACTGAAAAAAAATATAATTAATAAAATGTTATGAGTTTTAATTAAATTAATTTTTCCTGATTTAATTAAATGGTATAATGCAAAAGGCATAACAAGAAATGAAAGTAAATAGTTAGTTATTATGACAAATAAACCTGCACCTTCCCAATGCTGTATTTTAAATAAAAACCCAATTGCAAAAATAAAAAGAACAATTATCTGAATAATAAGAGAAATTTTAGATGGTCTTGTCTCTTTACTTTTCCAACTTTCGATGGCAAATAAGGGAAGATAAAAGAAGGCAAAAATAAAAGTGCCAAACATCATAAGTAGTGAGCTACCTGGATAGTGAAGAACCTTAAAAATGTCTCCTATTAATGATGGAATAATAACTAACCAAATTAATATTCTTAATATTTTTGAGGGTTTAATGCCGTCTAAATTCATGATTTATGTTTTAGTAATTATGCAGGAATTCTTTTTAAATATATAAAAACAAAGGTTTCTTTTTCTTTTGTAATAAATAAATTATATTTTTTTCGCCCTATTCCAATAAACATCCATTTCTGCTAAACTCATGTCGGCTAATATTTTTCCATCTTTTTTTGATTCTGATTCTAAGTATTGAAATCGTTTGATAAATTTTTTATTGGTTTTCTCTAAAGCATCTTCCGGGTTTAAGTTTAAAAATCGCCCGTAATTGATGAATGAAAATAAAACATCACCAAACTCATCCTCAATTTTATCACTATTAGCTGCTATTTCTGTTTGAAACTCTTCAATTTCTTCATTTACTTTTTCCCAAACTTGTTCTTTATTGTCCCAATCAAAACCAATTCCTCTGGCTTTATCTTGAATTCGAACGGCTTTTATTAAAGCAGGAAGTGAAGCAGGAACGCCTTCTAGCACAGATTTTTTTCCTTCTTTTAATTTCAATTTTTCCCAATTTTCTTTCACCTCTTGTTCATTGGCAACCAAAACATCTCCATAGATGTGTGGATGACGATGTATTAACTTTTCACAAATTGAATTTATTACATCGGTGATGTCGAAAGAGTTGGTTTCGGAAGCAATTTTTGAGTAAAAAACGATGTGCAATAAAAGGTCGCCCAATTCTTTTTTAACTTCATCCAAATCATTTTCAATAATTGCTTCGGTAAGTTCGTATGCTTCTTCAATGGTTAAATGCCTCAATGTTTGTATGGTTTGTTTTTTATCCCATGGACATTTTGCTCTTAATTCATCCATTATATTTAATAACTTTTCGAAGGCAACCAATTTTTCATTCATCATTAAAAGTTTTTATTCGCTTATTATTATATTTTTGTTTGGTGTTAAAAGTACATCATAAATATTGGTTTTTATTTCTCTTTCTTTTTCTTTTTGCGAATGGATTTTCACAAGAAGCCATTCCTGCTTTTAGCATCAAAGAAACCTACCATTTAGGAGCAATTTTACCACATCGGTCTGAAGTTAATGAGATTATTGAAGGGCATACGCAAGCTTATGAGTTTTCGTTTTATAAATCTACTATT
>CAYHWX010000009.1:14471-22156 GCA_964360245.1 uncultured Vicingus sp. | reverse complement strand
GGTAAAAAACCGTGGCAGCAAATTTATAATTACCCTAAAATTGGGATATCGGCTTTAGCCGTTAATTTAGGAAATGAAAAAGAGTTGGGAATGGGTTATGGTGTTTTTCCTTTTATTGAAATTCCACTCAACCAACGGAAAATAAATTGGCGATTAAAATTTGGTTACGGTTTAGGCTATATCGAAAAACCTTTTGATAGAGAAACCAATTATAAAAATACAGCTATTGGGTCGCACTTCAATGCCATTATTCATGGTAATTTGCTTTTGTCTTTTAAAGTGGTAGATGCAGTTAGTGCTTCAGCAGGTTTGTCATTGATACATTATTCTAATGCTTCTTTTTCTAGACCTAATTTGGGTATCAATATTGTTTCTTTTAACTCTGGACTTTCTTATAATTTTGGTGCTAAACAAGCAATAATTGTAAATACTTTGATAAATAGACCACACGAATGGAACAAACAAATTATGGTTGGCTTTGGAGTAAAAGAAATACCTCCGGTTAATGGACCTAAATATTTTGTATCGTCCTATTCTTTTAATTTAATTAAAAACAGAGCCGAAAAAAGCTCCTATGGTTTTGGTGTCGATTTATTTTACAATTCTTCATTAAAAGATTTAATTGCTCTTGATTCTGCAAATACTAGTAACAATTTAGATAATTTTAGGTTGGGAATAATTGGTATTTATTCGTTCGATTTTGGCAGAGTTTCATTGTTTGTTGAAGTGGGTGGATATGCGTTTTCAACATATAAAAGAAATGGAATGATATACAATAGATTGTCTTCAAGATTTCACATTAATGATAAATTATTTATTAATGTTGGATTAGTAACACATTTTGTTGTTGCCGACTTTTTTGAAGCAGGAATAGGGTATAAGTTATAAAGTAAAAAGTTTATAAAGTAAAAAGCAGAAAGTTTGTAAAATGGAAAGTAGAAAGTTTAAAGTTAAAAAAACAGTTGGAATAACTTTTAAAACAATTACAGTTATTTTATTGGTTTCGTTTTTTTCCTGTGGAAAGGATTCGAGTTGTTTTAAAAATACAGGAAAAATAATTACTGAACATCGTGCTATATCTGCCGATGTGAAGGAAATTAGTATAGATGATAACATCGATTTAGTGCTTACACAAAGCAATGAAGTTGGATTAATGGTGGAAGGAGGAGAAAATTTACTACCTTATATTAATACCGAAATTTCAGGAAGTGAATTAAAAATTTCTAGTGATAATAAATGTAGTTTCTTACGAGCTTATGATATTCCAATAACCGTGTATTTATCCCTACCAAATATTACCAAAATTTATTATACAGGGAAAGGAACTATTTCTTGTACCGATACACTTAATTTTTCAGATTTTACATTTGAAACTAATCAAGGAACTGGAAGTATTAATTTAGCGATGAATTCAGATAAAATATCCATCTTTCAGCATACGGGACCATCTGATATTACCATTAGTGGAAACTCAAAATTCCTTTATTTATATGCTGGAGAAAATGGATGGTTATTTTTTAATCACCTTGAAACTGATTATGTTCATACTAACCATGCAGGAACTGGAGACATGATAGTAAAAGCAAATAAAACTTTATTGGTGGAGCTAACTTCTAATGGTAATATCGATTATTACGGAAATCCAACTGTAACAATAAGTGTACACACTGGTAGTGGGCAGTTGAGAAAAAAATAGCTGATTAGTTGCCTAACAATCCTTTCTTCAATTCTTTATCGGCAGGGTCTCTACCGAGCCAAATTCCTAGAAGGGCTTTTTTAAAATCTAACCCTTCGATAATTGGCATTAATTTTCCATTTTTAAAGATAACAGTACCTTTATCTGGCACATAAATAATGTCATAGATATCGCCTTGTTTAATTTCTTCTTTCGAAAAAACTTCTTTAAACTGGTCAATTCTTTTACGAAAAGGTTTAGTTTTTCCACCAGTAGATTTTTCAAAACCTTCTTCAACAGCTTCAATCATCTTTTTACTAGTAATTAAACTAGATATGATTTGAATTTTTATAGCTGTATGTTCGTCGTTATTAATAATTAATTTTTCATCAGTCATTTTTTTATTCAGATACAAACCACAAGCATACATGTTTATCCAATATTTTTCACGAACTCCTGCACCATTTAGGGATAAAATTGTTTTGCCTATCATCACTTTTTTAGGCATGGTAACGCCACCAACTGTTTGTTGAGCATTTACAAAAACTAGGCTAGTTAGCGAAACAAAAAGTACAACTATTATTCTCTTCATAATTATCAATTTTCTTTTTTTAACTTATTTTCTTTTGCATGACCAATACTTGCATTTAATTCAAATCCAATTAAAAGTACCAAAGAATTAAAATATAACCAAAGCATTACCACAATTAATGTTCCAATAGAGCCATAAATTTTATTGTAAGTTGCAAAATTATTTACATAATAAGCAAATCCAGAAGAAAGTAAAATGCTTAATAAGGTTGCTAATGTTGATCCAGCAGATATAAATTTAAATTTGTTATGCCTCGTATTTCCAATGTAATAAAGAGAAGATATTCCTAAAAAGAAAAGAAGCAACAAGATGAAAAACTTTCCAAATTTAATGGCGTAAATAGAAAAGTCGTTGTATAAATATTGGTGAGCTACTAAGTAGTTAATAATAATTTCACTAAAAACGATTAACCCAATAGCCGAAATCATTAATAATGTGAGTATAAATAGTAAAAGTAAAGAGCGTAATCTAGTGGCAATAAAACTGCTTTTTTTTATGGAGTGGAAGGAGTCATTAAATGCTAAAATCATAGCGTTAACACCATCACTGGCAAGGTATAAAGCAAAAATAAAACCAAAAGATAATAAGCCTGTATTCTTGTTGCTTATTAAATCGGTGATAGTAGATTCGGTTAATTCATAAGCATTGGCAGGTAAAACTTGTTTGATTAAATCTAATAATTGGGCATGAAAATTCTCTATTGGTATATAAGGAATGATGGAAAATAAAAAGATGATAGTCGGGAAAATTGCCAAGAAAAAACGAAAAGCTAAAGAAGATGCCCGTGTTGTTAAAGAGTTCTTTTGAACTCCCATGATAAAAAAACGGATAACATCATAAATGGGAAAACCATCAAAACCAGGCAATATTAATCCCTTAGAAGCATTAATTGGAGCTTGTATAAGTTTTGTGTTTACTATTTTTCTAAAGTATTTGTTCATGGTAAGTTTAAAGTTCAGAGTTTCGGGTTTAGAGTTTGTGATTTGAGATTTTGTTATTTAATTGCTTTTAAACTTAAGTCAATACTATTTATTTGATGAGTTAAAGCTCCTACCGAAATAAAATCGACACCACATTCGGCATATTTTCTGATTGTTTTTTCTGTTATTCCACCAGAAGCTTCAGTTTCATATTTACCATTAATTAATTGAATGGCAGTTGTTAAATCTTTAATAGAAAAGTTATCCAACATAATGCGATGAATTCCACCAATTGATAGTATTTCATTTAATTCCATTAAATTTCTAGCTTCAATTTCTATTTTTAAACTCTTTTTGTTTTTTATTAGATATTGCTGAGTTGAGATAATGGCTTTTTTTATTCCACCAGCATAGTCAATGTGATTATCTTTAATCATTATCATATCGTACAAGCCCATTCTGTGATTTACTCCTCCACCAATTTTGACAGCCATTTTTTCAATTGCTCTTAACCCAGGTGTAGTTTTTCGAGTATCTAAAATTTTTGTTTTTAATCCATCTAATAATTTTACATAACGATTGGTGTTGGTAGCAATACCACTCATTCGTTGCATAAAGTTGAGTACTAAACGTTCTGCTTTTAAAATAGATTGAGTGCTTCCTTTTATGGTAAATACAACATCTCCAACATGAACAGAATCCCCATCTTTTTTGAGCTTTTTAAAACTTAACTTAGGATCTATTTTTTTAAATATTTTCGAAGCCAAATCAACACCCGCAATTATACCATTTTCTTTCACTAAAAGTTGAGCGTTTCCTGTTGCGTTTTTAGGAATACAAGCAAGTGAGGTGTGGTCGCCATCTCCAATATCTTCTTTAATGGCGAGTTCAATTAATTCATCAATGTAATTCATTATCAAGCATTTTATGAATACAAAAGTAACTTGTTTAAACAGTAATGAATAGGAAAAATATTTTTATTAATCGTCAGACTCTATTTTAAGTTCTAAAATAGTAACTTTTTTATCAACTTCTTTATAAAGGACATAAGTCCTAAAAGTGCCTTTTAAGGTTTTTAAATTTCCGATAGAATAATGAGAATTATTTTTTGAATCGCCGTTGTGTACAACTGTAAAGTCGGTTGGTTTATTTTTAATAAAAAAAGTTTTTAAAATCAATTTAGCTTGAATATTACTAAAAACACCTTCGTTTTCGGGGATACTTAAATCAACAGATGCATCAAAATAGTTGGCTATTGTTGTCGAATCTCCATTTTTAAATGCAGTCACTAAATCATCAGAAATAGGCGTAGCATTAAAAAGAAGAGCAATAGATAAAAAAATTCCTAACAGTAAACCTTGCATTTTTATATTTTATAAAAGTTGAACAATTATCAAGCCAATTTTAACTCAAAATAATTGCAACTAGCATCCAAAAATAATAATTTTTAATTTAGCCGCATGAAACGAGCAAGTTATTAATTTTAATATGGAGTAAAATGATTAAAAGTAACTTTCTTCCTATTACTATCTCTGGATTTAAAATTATAAATATTTATAAATGAAAATTAAATTAATCACCATCGGTAAAACAGAGGAAGACTATTTAATAATGGGAATTAATAAATACATTTCAAGATTAAAACACTATATCGATTTTGAATTATTCATCATTCCAACTATCAAATCTGGAGCAAAAATGAATAACAATTTATTGAAGGAAACCGAAGGGAGAGAAATTTTGAAAAATATTTCTAAAGCTGAATTTGTTGTGTTGTTAGATGAAAAAGGAAAAGAGTTTTCTTCCGTAGGATTTTCTGGATTTATTCAAAAAAGGATGAATGCTGGAATAGATTTAACATTTATTATTGGGGGTCCTTTTGGCTTTTCAGAAGAAGTTTATGCTCAGTCTAACCTAAAAATTGCTTTATCCCAAATGACTTTTTCTCACCAAATGATTCGTTTATTTTTTGTGGAGCAATTGTACCGCTCATATACTATTTTAAAAGGTGAAAAATATCACCATAACTAAATTTTTTATTTATCCCAACCTTTTTTATTTTAATTAATCTTTAGTGAGATAGAATTTATCGTTGAAAATTAGTAACTTAATATAATATTTTTTAACTTAACATTAACTTAATGTTAAGATATTAAAAAAACATTAAGTTTACACAACTATATGATGTCGTATTTCGTCTTATATTTTTGAATTTTAAACTTATTAAATAAAACAGCTATGAAAAAGTTTACCTTATCATTACTAATTATTTGTTCGGTTTTTGTTGTAACTGCACAAAATGTTGTTCATTCAACTATTCCAAATAACATCACCAAAAAATATGCTGGTGCTAAAAATGGTCAAATTAGTAGTAATATAGATATTCCTATTGCTCCATCACAAAGAAATTGTGAGACTATGGACAACGATGCTAGATTAAGAGCTTTATTTCCAGAAATGGGAACAATAAACGATTTTGAAAAATGGATGGAGCAAAAAATTCAAGAACGCCAATCCATGAAATGGGCTGGACCTGCAAATATTACTATTCCAACTATTGTGCATATTATTCATAATAATGGAGCAAGTAACATTAGTCAGGCACAGGTATATTCTCAATTTGATGTTTTAAATGAAGATTTTAGAAGAAATAATTCAGATACTACTTCTGCAGTTGCAGTAGCATTTAGAATTGTTGCAAAAGACACTAAAATAGAATTTTGTAAGGCATTAGTAGATCCATTAGGAAATACTTTAGCTGAACCAGGTATTGAGAGAAGACATTATAGTACTATTCCTGGCTTAAGTGCTCCTCCTTATGCTTATGGTGGACCTCAAATTGAGCCGATAATTAAACCAAATACTATTTGGGATCCTACCAGATATTTTAATATTTGGGTGATACAATTTAGTGGCGGAATTTTAGGCTATGCACAATTTCCAAGTAATTCAGGATTAGCTGGATTAGCAGCCAATGGCGGAGCTGCAAATACTGATGGAATAGTTATTGGGTATAATTTTTTTGGAAGAGTAGGAACCCTTTCTCCTCCTTATAATAAAGGAAGAACTGCAACTCATGAAACTGGACATTGGTTGGGGTTACGCCATATTTGGGGTGACGCAAACTGTGGTAACGATTTTTGTGGAGACACGCCAACACAACAAACAAGTAATGGTGGTTGTCCTGCTTATCCACAAGTTACTTGTGGAAATGGTCCAAAAGGAGATCAACACAATAATTACATGGATTATACCGATGATGCTTGTATGAATATGTTTAGTGTTAATCAGAATACCAGGATGCAGACAGTGATGGCAAATAGCCCAAGAAGGGTAGAATTACTAACTTCCAATGTCTGCAATCCAAGTGCTCCGCCTATCTGTAGTTTTTCAGCAAGTGCAACAACAGTAACAGAAGGAGGTTCAGTAACTTTTACTTCAGGTGCTTCAGGTGCTACTTCTTGGAGTTGGACATTCCCTGGAGGAACTCCTGCTTCATCAACTGCTCAAAATCCTGTTATTGTTTACAATACAGCAGGAACATACAACGTTACTTTAACCGCCACCAATGCTTTTGGTTCATGCACGTTAACTATTCCCGTTTATATAACAGTTGTACCTTCAACTGGTTGTGATACATTAAACTTTCCTCCTCCAGGAACATTAACAGTTTATACTGGCGGTGGCGGGTATGTTAGTGGTTGGAATACAGTTTATCAAGACGTTTCTAAAGCAGAATATTTTTCTGCTGCAGCACATACTCCTTATACACATGTTACAGGTGGTATTTTTTATTTATATAGTGCCAAAGACAATGGTAATGGAGCAACAGTAGATTTTAATGTTTGGAATGCTGCAGGTGCCGGAGGCTCTCCAGGAGCTATTTTGGGAACAGTTACAGTTCCACTAACAGCACTAAATACTAATCCTACAGGGTTTGAAAATACATTAATTGAGATTCTTTATCCTTCACCAATAAATGTTGGTGCGGCTCCTTTTTATTTTGGGTTAACCATGAATGGTTTTGGAGCAGGGGATTCTTTAGGTATAGTTTCTAATACCAATGGAGATTCATCTCCAGCTACAGCATGGGAGGAATGGTCTGGAGGTGGAGGTTGGTTTGCTTATGATAATGCTTCCAGTTGGGGATTGAGTGTATCTAATTTTATGTCTCCATACATGACAGATGTTCCACCAACAGCAGTTGCTACATCAACTGCATCACCATGTGTTGGTAGTCCTGTAACTTTTGATGCCTCTACTTCTACCAATGCAATTGGTTATTCTTGGTCTTTTCCTGGAGGAACTCCAGCATCGAGTACGACAGTTTCTCAAAATGTAACGTATGCCACATCTGGAAGCCATACAGCTTATTTATTGGTTCAAGGTGCTTGTAGTGGATTAGCTATTGATAGTATTACAATAATAGTAATTGCACCATTAACCCCAACCTTTACAGCAGTAGCAGCACAATGTAGTGGAGCAGCAATAGCAGCCT
>CAYHWX010000009.1:0-14371 GCA_964360245.1 uncultured Vicingus sp. | reverse complement strand
CAACTTATACCTTTACCCCAACAGCAGGACAATGTGCAACAACGACCACAATGACGATAACAATAAATCCACTACCACCAGTTGTAGCTAATGCAACTAGTACGAGTATATGTACAGGAGATTCAGTAACTTTAACAGGAAGTGGAGCAACAAGCTACATTTGGGATAATTCAGTTACAGATGGAGTAGCATTTGCACCTGCGACAACATTATTATATACCATAACTGGAACAGATGGAAATGGTTGTCAGAATAATGATACAATAACAGTATTTGTTGTTAATTGCACAACTCCACCAGTTTCAGATTTTAGTGCATCAACTACAACATTATGTTTAGGTGATTGTATCGATTTTACTGATTTAAGCACAGGAACTCCTACTGGATGGACTTGGTACTTCTTTGGTGCTGCAATAGCTTCATCAAGTCAACAAAATCCAACAAATATTTGTTACAACACTGCAGGATCTTATGATGTTGCTTTAGTTGTTACCAATGCATTTGGTCAGGATTCATTATTTGTGTCGGGATTTATTACTGTAAACCCCTTACCAACAGTTGTAGCGAATGCAACTAGTACGAGTATATGTACAGGAGATTTAGTAACTTTAACAGGAAGTGGAGCAACAAGCTACATTTGGGATAATTCGGTTACAGATGGGGTAGCATTTACTCCATTAACTTCAACTAATTATACTGTTACAGGAACAGATGGAAATGGATGTGAAAATTCAGATGCAATTAATATAATTGTTAATTCTTTACCAACAATCATAGCAAGCAACGATACCACTATTTGTGCAAACGAATATGCTTATTTGTCAGCAAATGGAGGTATTAATTATTCTTGGAACAATGGTCTTGGAAATGGTCAAACCCAAACAGTTTTTCCAACAACAACTACAACTTATGTAGTAACAGGAGATGATGTTAATGGATGTACATCTACCGATATAGTGATTGTTACCATTGATAATAGCACTTGTTTTAACATTCCAAATGTATTCTCACCAAATGGTGATGGAAAAAATGATACTTGGGTGTTAAGAGGAATAGAGCAATATCCAAATGCCAGTGTTAAAATCTTTAACAGATGGGGTGGAGAAATGTATAATTCTACAGGATATTCTTCACCATGGGATGGTTCCTATAATGGAACTCCATCACCAACAGCAACCTATTATTACATCATTGATTTAGGGGATGGTCAAGAACCAATTTCAGGAACAGTTAATATCATAAGATAAAAAAGATGAATATGAAAAACATAATTAGAACACTAGTATTAGTTTTTATAGCGTCAGAAACTTATGCTCAACAATTGCCTTTTACAAGTCAATACATGTTTAATGATTATTTAATTAATCCAGCAGTTGGTGGAAGTTTAAATTATACGCCAATTGCTTTATCAATTCGGTCACAATGGGCTGGATTAGAAGGATCTCCTAAAACTCAATTTTTAAGTGCACATTCTAAGTTAGGCAGAAAAATTGGAGTAGGGGGTTATGTATTTAGAGATGAAGCTGGTCCAATAAATGAACAAGGTGTTCAATTATCATATTCCTACCACATACAAACTGCTGATAAAACCTTTTTGGCTTTTGGCTTAGGGGGAATGTTATTTAGTCATTCCATATCCACTTCAAAATTAAAGTTTGATGAACCAGATGATTTAGCGTTAAGTAATATAAAGCAAAATGCGATGTCTCCTGACGCGAGTTTTGGGGTCTTATTTTATTCAGATATTTTCAAAGTAGGTTTTTCAGTTCCTCAAATTTTTCAAAACAACTTGTATGAAAATTTAGAAAGTGATAATCAAAACACCTTAGTACGACATTATTTTATTCATGGGGAAATGATTTTTAATGTAAGTGATAATTTTGATATTGCTCCAGGTATGTTGGCAAAAATGGTGCCTGGTGCTCCTCCTCAATTTGATGTGAATGTAAAAGGTCTTTACCAGAAAAAGTATTGGATAGGACTTTCTTACCGTCATCAAGAATCCATAGTATCCATGGTTGGAATGGAATATCAGCAATTTCAAATTGGTTATTCCTACGATTTTACTATGACTGATATTGGAGATTATTCATCAGGTTCACATGAGTTGTATTTGGCTTTAATAATAGGTAAAAAAGAGTTGCCACAACGTACTGCTAAATTTCAATAGCAAAATGTTGTTAGAAATTTAGCATTCATAAGTTAGTTCCTTTTTTTTGTTATCATTCTGAACGAAGTGAAGAATCTGTCATTGCTAGGATAAAAAAGGTTAGATTACTTCTTCACAAACTGTAAAATCTTAGAGAGAGGCTTAAAGATAAGTGTAAAAGCATTTGGTTTTAAACCATTTACTTCCCAAGCTTTTCGGTCTTCTTGGTTGGCTTTAATTCTATTGAGTAAATTAGCATTACTAACTCCTCCAATTCGCATTTTTACAATAACCCTTGGTAAATAAGAAATACTCACTTTAAATCGATGAATAAATCGAAGCATAATTTCATAATCAGCAGCTGATTTAAACTGCAAATCGAACAAGCCGTATTTTTGGTAAACTTCTTTTTTAACAAAAAAAGTAGGATGTGGGGGCATCCAACCTCTTAAAAATAATCCTTCTTTGTAAGGTTTAGATTTCCAATAACGTACAATTTTATTGATATCATAGGCATCTACATAAAACAAATCGGCATAAAGCGTGTCGGTTTTTTCTTTTCCAAAAGTTGAAACTACATCAGTTATTACCTTATCGTCAATATAAAAATCATCGGAGTTGAGGTTAGCAATAATATCGCCAGTAGCAATACTAATACCTTTGTTGATAGCATCGTAAATTCCTTTGTCTTTTTCTGAAATTAGGACAGAGATTTTATCCTTGTATTTATTGATAATGGACAGCGTATTGTCGGTAGAAACACCATCAATAACAATGTATTCAATGTTCGGGTGCGATTGATTGATAACCGATTGAAGCGTATCTTCAATAGTCTTTTCACTATTGTAACAAACGGTTATTATGGAAACTTTAGGATTCATCAAACTCTGGAGATTACACAATTTTCTAATACCAACATGTCCATATCAGTTCTTAAATAACAAGCCAATGCTTCTTTTGGGGTATTTACAATTGGCTCATTTTCGTTGAAAGAAGTATTTAGTAAAATGGGTGTTCCTGTTTTTTGTCTAAACTTTTCTATTAAATCATAATAACGATCACCTTTTTCAACAGTTTGTAACCTTCCAGTTCCATCAACGTGAGTAACGGCTGGAATTTCAACGTGTTTTTCTTTTTTTATCGGATAAACTTTTTCCATGAAAGGAACTTTATCCGTTTTCTCGAAATATTCTGAAACATATTCCTCTAAAATTGAAGGAGCGAATGGTCTAAAACTTTCTCTTCGTTTAATTTTAGAATTTAACAATTCTTTAGCATCTGTTCTTCTGGGGTCAACAATAATTGAACGATGTCCTAAAGCTCTTGGACCGAACTCTGCTCTTCCTTGAAACCAACCAATTACTTTACCACCAACTAGTGCATCAGAAACTAGATTTAAAAGCTCCTCATCATTGTATCGAGTATATACAACGTTATTCGATTTTAGACAAGTTTCAATTTCATCATTTGAAAATTTCGCACCTGTATATGCATTATAAATAGCAGGAAGTCGTTCATTTTCTAAAATGTGATTATACAACCACAAAGCTGAACCCAAAGCCGTTCCAGCATCATGTCCTGCCGAAGGAATATAAACATTTTTAAAGGATGTCTGTTCTAAAATTTTACCATTTGCAACAGAGTTTTGAGCAACTCCACCAGCAATACAAATGTTTTCTAAACCTGTTCTTTTTTGTAAATGGTTTAAAATATGAAAAATCAATTCTTCGGTAACTCGTTGAACAGATGTTGCAATATCTTTATGTTTTTGTGTAAGCTCTTCACCATTTTTTCGGGCAGGACCCAAAAGGATTTCTAATTCTTTTGAAAAAATAGATTCGATATGAGGATCGCCATTTTCCCAACTCATGGTAACACCAACATCGGCATGAGTAAAATATTTAGTATTTAGTTCAAACAGTCCGTTTTCTTTAAAAAGAATTACCTTTTTCAGTAAATCGACATATTTTGCTTCTCCATAAGGTGCTAGTCCCATCACTTTATATTCATCACCATAATGAGGAAAACCCAAATATTGAGTTAATGAAGTATAAAATATACCAGCAGAATGTGGGTAAATAACTGTATCTAAAACAGTAATTTTTTTTCCTTTTCCAATACCAATCATGGTTGAGGTGAAATCGCCAAAACCATCAATAGATAAAATCGCTGATTCTTTAAAAGGAGAAGCGAAAAATGCACTAGCCATGTGGCTTCGGTGATGCTCGATATTTTTTACTTCAGCTTTAATTTTATCTTCTGAAATGTTAAATATTTTACTTAATTCACTTTTTACTCCTGAGACTTTTTTTGAGTTGGCTAATCTACTTTTTAGTGTTTTTACAGAAATTAAATTCTTTGCAGCATGTAAAATCTTCTTATGTATATTGGCAGAAGGATCACGAGAAATGGTGATATAATCTACTTGTGTGACATCAATATTTGCTTCACTTAAACAGAATTTAATAGCTTCGGATGGGAAACCTGCCCAATGTTTAATTCTCCTAAAACGTTCTTCTTCTGAAGCTGCGATTATAATTCCATCTTTTAAAATACAGGCAGATGAATCGCCATGGTATGCATTAATTCCTAAAATGTACATGTTAAACACATTGTTTTTTTGCTAAATTATGAATTCAAAATTTAAAGTTTAAAAAGTTGTTGGTAATCTTCTAAATCTTGAATGGTATTATCTTTATTGTTGACGTAATTGAAAGCATTTTGCGAATATTCTTTGAATTCATTGGATGAGAGGGTTGATAAAAAATCAATTTTTTCAGAAAATAATTTTTGTTTTTCAAGTGATAAATCAAACCCAACTTTTTGTTTTTCTAAGTTCCTCCAAGGTGTTTTATCTGAAATAATAGGAATACATGAATTTTGCATAGCTTCTATAATAATGTGCCCAAAGTTCTCTCCAGTTGATGGTAAAAAAAGAGCATGATAGTTTTGTAGTGTCAAATCAATATTATCAGGGAGAAGAACTCCTTTATAAGTTGCCGTAATATTTTTTGGTAATTCTTTTATAAGTTCTAAGCACTTTTTCCAATAACTCTGATTATAAATAGGTCCATAAATATCGAAAACAACGTTGTTTTTACAATTCTTCAAAGTTTCTAAAGCAAATAAGGTATTTTTTTCTGGAGCAATCCTAGCAACAGAAACAAGTTTTAATTCATCACCATTTTTTTGCTTTTCGTGAAAGTTAATTGTTTTTTTATGAGGTAAATTATTAGCAACAATTACTACTGTTTTAGTGCCAAATACACTTTTAATATCTTTTTTTTCACTTAGTGTAGTAGCATGAAAAATTACATTTTTAAAGTACCCAATAAATTTAGCTGACCGTAAGAAAAAAGTTTTCTTTCTACTTTTCACTCCTAAAGAGCCAATGGATAACATCCCCCTTACAGCTAAAACAATTCTAACATTTAGTTTTTTAGATATAAAAATGGGTAGTAAAGAATAATAATAAGAAAATAAACTATTGCAATAAACACTATCGGGGTGAACCTCTTTTATTAAATTTTTTATCGTTTTTGCTGTAGTATTTTGTTGTGAAAGATAATAAACTTGGGCATTATCAACAGTATTCCAACCATCTGTTTTTACAGTTGTGTAAGGTGTTGTTTCTAAATAGTCAGTGTTACGAGTAACAATGTAAATATCAACCTTTTCATGAAGTTGGTTAACTAAATTACTAATAGAACGAATAGGACCACCCGCTTTAAAACCAGGTTTGTACCAATCCATGAAAATGAGAATTTTAGGCTTCATTAATACTTTTTTGCTTTAGATATAAAATACTTTACGTGGCTTAAAGGCCAACCTCCTTCTATATGTCTTCGATTAAAAACAGAATTGTTAAAAGAAAAGTACTTAGTATAATTATCTCCTCCAAAAACGTATTTATGACTATTTAGGCAATGATTTAAAGCATTTTCATCGATATCTGAATTCCTGCCGTAAGTCCAAGCAAAATAGTCGCAAGACGAGTTAAGTCGCTCCTCTATTCGGATTTTAGATTTAATAATTTGTTCTTGTAATTGTTCGTTTGATAAGCCAACTAGGTGAACATGATCCAAAGTATGGTTTCCAATAACAAATCCTTGCTGGTGTAGATCTTTTATCATTTTCCATGTCATAGGTTTTTTGTTTACATGAACAATGTTCTCAGTAAAATTTTT
Source organism: uncultured Vicingus sp. (assembly GCA_964360245.1). Classification (GTDB taxonomy): domain Bacteria; phylum Bacteroidota; class Bacteroidia; order Flavobacteriales_E; family Vicingaceae. Next base: position 8,035 of record CAYHWX010000009.1, on the reverse strand, counting down.
ACGATAGTTATCATCACCATCAATAAATCCAGGATTGATAAAAAAAGCTGCATTAGTGTTGAAATTATGTAGTACGGGAGCAATTTTAGTATAACATTCTTCAAATCCGTCATCAAAAGAAAAAGCAATCAGTTTTTGATTTTGGTGTGTTTTTTCCTTTATCGCAATTACAGCGTCATTAATGTTGATGAAATCAGCCTGTGTACTTAATTTTTTTAATAGTTCATAAAAAACTTCTTTTGGCAAATCATTTCTTCCAATATAGTGGCTGTTTAATATATGTATTCCATTTGCAACCGATTTAAATTGTCCAGCTGTAGGTAATAGGATATTTCGGATAAGATTTTTCATTTTTACCAGGAGTCAATATCACCTCTAAAAATTGACCAATTAATGTTATTCATAAGTTCAGGCTCGGTAGAGAAATTTTTAGCCACAAAGAAAATTTTCTTGTCAATTTTCATACTCCTTATGTTGTTCATAACAGATGTAAATATTTTGTCATATGGGTTTGCGGCAAATGAAATGATAGTTATGGCTTTTATTTTTTTTAATTTTTTGAGAAGATGTTTTATAGCGTTAGTTAGAAATATTTCAGTATAATTATTAGTCGATATTTCACCAATAATTAATTCAAAAATTATTTTTTTTCTCACATTTATTTTTAATCCGAATTGGGCAATAGCTTTATTTTCTGAATATGTTAAATAATATTTTTCCGATTTATAATATCCTTCTCTCCAACTTAAAAATTCTGGAGAGTCATCTAAATATATATGATTATTTAAGTTGGATAAATTTCGAGTTTTATTTTCATAGAGCATCATTTTTATTTTTTCCTTTTTTAAAGGAAAAAAAATTGAAAAAGGGTTATTTATTTTTACGTACCAATTAAGGCTTATAATATTTTCCCATCCATTCCTTATATATGTATTAAAGGCTACATCTACTGGAAAACCAATTAATAGATCAACTCCTCTCTCGTTATGAATTTTGTTCATAAATTCTACCATTTTATGAAAAATTTGCTGACCTCTATAGCTCGGATCAACAATTACATTTCCAGCTTGATATACTCTATATATTTTTCCTTTGAATTTATAGGGCCATAGAAAAAAGCCCATGAAACCTGTAACTTTCTTACCATCAAGTAATACCACCTTAATTGCAGAATTTTGAAATTGTGGCTCATAAAAATTTGAAAACTGTAAAAGGTAACTGGATTTTTCGTATCCATATTGAGTACAAGTCATATCAATCACTTGGTCCTTCATCCAATTTTCATAAAATGCTACTTTTAATTCCATATTTTTAGAATATATAATTTCAGAAGCTTTTGCTAAGTACAATTTTTTTTAAATATAAAATTTCTAAATCAATTATAACTTAATATTTTGGTATTTTCGTTATTAATACCGAAAATTTGTATTCTCGATACAGTTGAAAATTTTGCATGATACTCGAATTTACAAATTTTCTATAAAAAGTATGATGAGTACTTAATTAAATTTTAAATCACCATATAAATTAGCATGAGAGTAGTTTTTTTTCAACGTAAACCAAGACCTAATAAAAATTTTAGTTTAGAAATTTTATTTGACCAAATTAGAGAAAATTTGTCTAAGGATATTAATTGGAAAATAGAAATAGCTAAATATTATAGTAATGGTTTTTTTAAAAGGGTTTACATTGCAATTGAGGCAATTTTTAAACAAGGAGACGTAAATCATGTTACTGGGGACATAGGTTTCGTGGCTATATTTTTAAAAAAAAGAAAAACAATTTTAACCATATTAGATACTGGTGTATTAAATCAATCTAGCTTAATTACTAGAAAAATAATTCAACTGTTTTGGGTTCAACTTCCTGTAAAAAGAGTTGCTTATGTTACAACCATTTCAAATGCTTCAAAAAAAGAGCTGTTAAAATATGTAAATGTTGATGAAAAAAAGGTAAGAGTAATGTATATTCCAGTTGCAAAAGGAATGGAATTTTCTTTGAAAACATTTAACACCGCTACACCAGTAATATTACAAATAGGAACTAAAAAAAATAAAAACTTAATCCGATTGGCTCAAGCCCTAAACGGAATTAGCTGTAAATTAGAAATTGTGGGAGAGTTAAATCAAGAACAATTGTTGGCATTGGCAGATAGTAAAATTGACTTTAACAACGCTGTAAATATTAGCAACGAAGAACTTAAAGAAAAATATCAACAGGCGGATATGTTGGCTTTCGTTTCTACTTACGAAGGTTTTGGAATGCCAATTGTCGAAGCTCAACTAATTGGAAGACCAGTAATTACTAGTAATTTATTGTCGATGCCTGAAGTGGCAGGTGATGGAGCTGTTTTAGTCAATCCTTATAATATTGAGGATATTAGAAATGGTATTTTAAAAATAATTAATGATAAAGAATACCGAGAACAATTGGTCTCAAACGGAAGAATAAATGCGGAAAGATTTTTAGCTAAAAAAATTGCAAATCAATATACCGATTTATATCAAGAAGTTTATATTAGCAATCATTAGAAATGATAATTACTCTATGGTGGTTGGCTGCTGTTGGTTAATTCGATTTATTGCTAAAACTAAACCAAACGCAAACCAATAACTAAAACCATCAAAATGGTCAAAAGTGGTGTTGCTCAAGAAGAAAAGTGGAGGAATAAGGTACAGTACAAATGGGAGGATAAGTAACGCAAAATTGATGTTATTAACTTTTATTAAAATGGATATGGAGTAGAATAAAATGGTTAATCTAAGTAAAATTAATAATACCCCACCAATAATTCCAATTTCTAATACATTACGTTCACCTTCCTCTTCAAAAGACAAATCTGTTCTAAAATCACTTAATACGGCTCCAGTTCCTTGGTAGGTAGTTCCAATTCCAAAACCAGTAAATCCAGCTTCTTCTGCAAATTTAAAAATGGTTAATCGCTCAATAGTCCTCTCCTTTGCACTATAATTTGTTATGCCTTTTTCTGCTACTATTTCAACAAATTCTGCCCGTTGAAAAAATGCATCTACCGCAGTTTTCATGGTGCTCGAAAAATTATAAAATACAAATGAAAAACCAATCCCTAGGATAGATGTTACTAAAATACTTTTTCGTAAGGCAGTTATTTGTATAAAAATAAAAATAAAAATAAGTAATGTAAAAATTGCAGTAATTACCATAGGAGCTCTTGATCCAGTCATAAATAAATTTAAAGTTCCAATTGTAAGTAAACCAATATAAAACCAACAGCTTTTACCTTTATTGATGAGATAAAAAATGTAAACAGTAAATGTGGTTAAGACAAACAATAAATATACATTATATACTTTTACAAAGCTAAAAATGGATATTGAACGTGTAAATGCTGCTACTTGATTAAACTTTTGATCTTCGTTGGGCAAATAATTTAAAATATCATCTGTAGGCAAAAAATATTGCAGTATGCCTAAAATAAAAATAGGAATAGAAAGAATTCCTAGAAACTTTATCATATTTTCAATACGAGAAACAGAATTAAAATAAAAAGGAACTATTAAAAGGAGGGGAATAAAAAACAGGTAACTGATTAAACCAAAAACCTTAACCAAAGTTGATGTAGGAAATGTTGAATGAAACAAAAAAGTAAAGCACCAAATAACCAATAAAATAATTGCTAGTTGATAAAAATGCCTGATTTTTGGGACGGAAAAATTAGTTTTTAATAAAAATAATAGATAAGTAATCCCAAACAAGAGGTATTTTATTGCAAAAATTGGAGTACTTAATTCGGGAAAAACCCATTTACGAAATACCCCATCAATTATTATCCAGAATAATGAAAAAATGAATAGATTGTAGATGATGTCTGTCTTTTTTGCCATTTACTTTCAACAGAATTTGCTAGATTTTTATTTAATTAAGTTAGTTTTAATTTCATCGAACATTCTACCACATATGTAATCCCAATTATAATCATTCCATTGCTTAGTATCATTGGCTGACCAGTTAAAATTTTTTCTAACGTTTTGAATTTCAATTATCCATTTATTAATATCCTCGCTGTCTATAATTATTGTATTATTAAATTTTTCTTGTTCTAACCATTGTATTGGAAAAGAAATTACTGGTTTTTTTACTGCTGCATATTGAATGTTTTTTAAGGGAACAGCGTTATACAAAAAGTTAGAATCTTTTGAATCTTTAAGAAGAAGAGCTAAATTTGTCAAATTGTAATATACGTAAGATTCTGCAGAAGGAACCATACCTATATTTATTACATTTGGCAAATCAATTTTGGACATACTTCCTACTAGGAGCAACACAATTGATTTATCAACTTCGTAAAGTTTCTCAAATAATTTTTTCGTAAATATTGGATTTACCCATGTTGCACTACCAATATGGGTTACAATGTATTTATTTTGTAAATGATACTTGTCAATTATTCTTTTCATTTGATGGGTATAGTCTTTTTGCAATTCAGTAAAATCGGCTCCGTTGTAAATAACTTTAAAATGGAATTTTCCAATATGTTTTGTAATATTTTCTTTTGCACTTTCACTAACAATATAATGTAATTTGTATTTTTCAAATTGACAATAAAAATAAGCTTTCTCGTAAAGTTGTAGTTTTGTAGAAAATTGTTCCCAATCAATATCATCTTGTAAATCACAAATTTGTAATAGTTTTGTTTCTTCTAATGCAGGGAAATAATAAGAGGAATCTGAATAGAAAATAACATCTGGATTAAGTTTTTTGATTAGTTTTTTTAAAGTTTTAGCATTGTGTTTTCTCATTATTTTTTTTGCTGTTACACTACCAATAATTCTGCCTATCAAAGCATCAATAAACACCGAACACCTAACTCTTGTAAAGCTATCTTCTTCATTTTTATATAACTTAAATTTTGTAAATAACGAGTTTAAGAAACATTTAATAGTGTTTAACTTTGATAATTTACCTCCAAGCCATTGTACAGATCTATAATCTTTCCAAGTAACATAATGCACTTCAGCAAATTGAGCCAATCCTTTGGCAAAATAATAGGACCTAGAGATATTTGCCTCAATATTATCTGCAGGTATAAATAATATCTTAATTTTTCTGGTCAATATTTTTTAATATTTCAATCATTTTTAATGCAGCATATCCATCACCATAAGGATTTGAAGCACTACTCATTTTATGATATAATTCTGTGTTATTTAATAATTCAGTAGTGAATTTTACAATTTTGTTGGTATCATTTCCAACCATTATGGCATTTCCACTTTCTACAACTTCTTTCCTTTCTGTTACTTCTCGGGTTACTAAAACTGGTTTACCCATTGCAGGGGCTTCTTCTTGTATTCCTCCTGAATCGGTAATGACTAATTTAGATTTATTCATTAACCATATTAATTGAGGGTAGGGAAGAGGTGCTATAAGGTGAATATTTTTTTGACCACCTAAAAGTTGATGAACGGTTTCTTTAACATTCGGGTTTAAATGAACTGGGTAAACAATTTGTACTTCGTTTTGCTGAGTAATATTTATAAAGGCTTCACAAATAGCTTTAAGAGGTCCACCAAAGTTTTCTCTACGATGTCCAGTAACCAAAACAATAGGTTTATTGAAATTTAGTTGACTAAAAAGTGCTTGATAAGTATCATTTTCTTTATTGACGATGGGTAAGGCATATTTTAAGGCATCAATCACTGTGTTTCCTACGTTCCAAACTTTAGTAGGATTAATATTTTCAGCTAATAAATTTTGTAAAGCTCTTTCGGAAGGGGCAAAATGAATATTCGTAAAAGAGGCAATTGACCTCCTGTTAAATTCTTCAGGAAAAGGGTGTTCAAAATCAAAACTTCTTAAACCCGCCTCCACATGAATTATTTTTATTTTATTATAAAAAGCAGCAACCGCAGAAGCATAAACTGTAGTAGTATCTCCTTGCACGATAATGTAATCGTAGTTTCCATTTTTAATTACAGAATCAATGGCAAGAAGTATTTTAGCAGTAAGCTCTGTTAATGATTGGTTGTGAGTCATTAAATTCAAATCAATATCTGGAGTGATTTCAAAAAAACTTAAAATTTGGTCTAACATTTCTCGGTGTTGACCTGTAACACAAACAGTAGTGTTAAAGAAATCTAAATTATTTTTCAGTTCTTTGATTACTGGGGCTAATTTGATAGCTTCAGGCCTTGTGCCAAATAGAACCAATATATTTTTTTTAGGCATTTAATGAGTTGATTATAATTTCTATTCGTTCCAGTTGTTTTTTATAAGTGTTCTCTTTGGTAAAATTAATTCTTTGTTGCTGTTTTTCGATAGCATTGAATTGAACAATTTGTGAAGTTACTTCTTTTAATTTCTCAGCTAACAAATTATTGTCCATTACCATTTCTAATATCGTTTCGTTTTTATAGGTCGAAATATAATTGGAAACCACCACTTTTCCAGTACTTAGGTATTCCAATATTTTGTTACTATTAGATACTTCTATGGGATATTTTTCATGATTATAGCAAAGCAAAAAAATATCGAAAAAAGAAAGGATTTTTACCAAATCAATTTTTGATACTTCTCCAGTAAAATAAGTGTTTTGAAGTGATTTTAAGGTATCTAATTCTTTAAATTGTTGCTGTCCACCCAAGTTAGATTTTTTATCAGGACCAATAAAAACAAAATTAACTGTTGGATTTTCTTGTATTGTTTTTAGTAGATTTTCATAATCGATTAGTTTCATTTGTAAATTTCCTACATATCCTACATTAATGGAATTTGGTTGTATAAAAATAGGTTTCTCGAGTGATATTTTTTCTAGAAAGAAAATTTCATCTATTCCGTGATTAATAAAATGTTTAGAGGTTGTAGTGTTTATTTTATTCAAAATAGTTGGAGATACAGAAAAAACTACATCAGCACTGTTGGCAATTTTGGTTAGAAAAAAGGATTCTTTTACTATATAATCAACAGGATGAAAAATAGTTATTTTTGCTTTAAATTGTTTCAGGTTTTGAAATTTCGCTTGGTCAAAACTCCAAACCACATCAATAGGTTGGATAATTTCCTGTAAGATTTTTTTAATAATAAAATTATTCTGTAAATCAATACCAACGGAGGGAAGTTTAAATATTCCTCTAACCACACTTTTAAGGTGAATAAGTGTTAAATTTTCAAAAATAGAAGAAGTTTCAATATTTTTTTTTTGAGAGGGGTGAGGACAAGTATGTAAAAAATATATCGTATTATTTTTACTTAATTCTTTGGCATACAGGTGTTTCGATAGAAGGTTGGTGCCCCAATCTTCGGGAGATAAAATGAGAATGATTTTATTTTTAAATTCAAACAAATTGAAATTATTTTTTTGGTTTGAAGGAGTTGTATATTCCTTTTAAAGGTTTTAAGATAGGATATTTGTCGAAATAAGAGTTTGATTCCATTTTAAAATCGGTATGAGGTCGTGGTGGAATTTTCATGAGGTGTTCAAATTCAGTGGTTGACAAGCCTAATTTTTTTAATACAAAATCGGTGTCGATGGCTAATTGTTCAGCATCGTAAATGGGTTGTTGGAGTTCTTCCAAAGCCTGTTCTCGAGTCAGCTGACCAGAGCAAATGAGGGTCGAAAGATGGGCTTTTCGTTTGTCCACTTTAAATTTTTCGGGTAATATATATCCTTGGTAAAATCTTGTCCATACCGATTCGTAATGTTTTCCACCATAATCTTTCCAGTTCAATTCTTTTTTTAAAAGCTCTTTAATTTTGTCTTTATTGTAATCAATGTAATTTAATAAAGTTACCGATTCAACTTTTAATGCCACACTGTAGTAGCGTTTTTTTGCCATGGTCAAAAAAGGAAATGTTTTTAAGGGAATGGTGCCGAATTTTTGATGAATGTCTTTAATATTCTCCGCATCTTGTTTTTTAAACACCCAAACATTTGGCAGAATTGCTTCTGTAACAATATTATAGCCGCTTAAAAAATAATTGATGTTGTGTTTAACAGCTAGTTGATAAAGCGTAGCCACTATAGCATGGTCGGTAATGGCTTCAATATCAATAACAG
>CAYHWX010000008.1:0-54408 GCA_964360245.1 uncultured Vicingus sp. | reverse complement strand
AAAGAAATTTTAGACAGTATTCATTATGCCAAACGGATACAAGATGCTTTATTAACCTCACAAAATTATATTGAACGAAACATTAAGCGATTAAAAAAAGAAAAATGATTAATGGTGGAAAAGATGGTATGTACGGTTATGTTAAATAAGTGTTGGAATTACAGTCTTTATCAGAAGATGATAAAAATACTGCTGTTAAATTGTTAGATGCTTTCTTAGAGGGGGGCTAAAACTAAAAAGGTTTACTAGTAAAAATTTTACCACAAGTTACTGTTAGTTCTGATTTGCAGTTTGTAGCTTGCAGCTACAAACTGCAAACACAAAACAATTCATTCAAAAGCTTGCAGCTACAAACTGTAAACAACTTACACAATCAATTCAATCTCAATTAGTCTAATTGAATAATCCTTTTTAATGTTATAAAAATATTAACAATAATTACTTGCTTTTTTTACCTCTATTTATTCAAATAATCCACACATTTCATTTTCTTGTTTTTGTTGAAAATGTTAAATGATAAAAATAAAAACGACCGTTCATGGGAAAAACTCGACCGTTAATACAAAAGATTGACAGTTTTTTGGTTTTACTAGATGCTTGAATTAGGTTTATAATTAAAATCTAAATTGTTCAAGAAAAAATCATCGCTATGGTAAAAAGAATTTACATCCTATTTTTATTATTAAGTATAATAACAATAAATATTAAAGCACAAACGGTTCCTTCGCCATCTGAAGCGTACATCAATTTAGAATTAGTAAATCCAGAAACCATACCCGCAGAAGTTTTGGATACCTTGTTAGACCCAATGAATTTATTAACTTCAAGTGATACTTTACAAATCTCAACAACTATAATTTTAGTAGATACAAATGTGGTAAGTAAAATTCATATTAAATTAGGATCAACGATTGGAGCAAATGATTTATTAGCACAAACATTCAATTATGATGGCACAAATTTGATAGCTCCACAAAGTTATTTCAGAGAAGCAGATATGTTAATTATTAGATTTGGAGAGTTTATCAATTCAAGTGTTTTTTACTGTGAGATTATATTAGAAGATGATTTAGGAAACTTATCAGAAATTACCAATTGTCAATCCGATCAATAATAAAAATAATCAACTATGTATAAAAGAATATCAATTATCATATTCACATTATTTATTAGTGTAGTAAGCCAAGCACAAATCATCCCTGAATGGACAGAATTAGTTGGATTAGAATATAATGAAGTTACAGGTGATTTAACAAAAACAGCTATTGATGGATGGAATTCAGGGGCTAGATCGTGGAATAGGATAGGTACCAATGAAAATGGAGTAATCAGTTATACTGTTCAGGAATTAACAGCTGAAAAAATTATTGGATTGTCATCTTTAAATAAAGATTATTCAATAGGATCTATTGATTATGCATTGATGTTATCTGGAAACAAGGTTAACATTTATGAAAAAGGAAAATTTAGAGGAAAGTTCGGAACATTTAAAGTTGGAGATGTTTTTACTATAGAACGAGAAGGAGGAAATATTATTTTTAGAAAAAATGGTAGATTGTTTAGACAAAGACCAACTAATCCGTTAAGTACATTATATGCTGAAGTAGCAATTTATACACAAGGGGCTTCAATTGGAGGAATAAGTGTCTCATTTAATAAACCGATCGCAATTAGTTATATGAAGCATGATATTTCATGTACAACAGCTCCAGATGGCACCATAGATGTCACAGTGATAAGAGGTAAGGCACCATTTACTTACTTATGGAATGATGCGGTAACAAGCGAAGACAGAACAAACTTAGACATAGGGAAATATACATTAACTATTTATGATGCAACAGGGGAATACTATAAAGAAAGCATTGAAATTAATTCTGAAGTTGCATGGATTGAGTTAGAAGGAGTTGGAATTGAAACACCTAATAATACATTAATAAAACTACCTTTCGATAAGTCAAATCCTTACAAAATAGGTAAAGCTATTTCTCAAAATACGTTGCTAGCTAATACTGATGGATACGTATCATACACAGTTAATGAAAATTCTACAAGCAAAGTATTTTCATTAACAAATGATGTACCTATAAATGGATTAGCAGATATGGATTATGCTTATTATTTAGAAAAAGATCAACTGTACATTTTTGAAAGAGGAAAAATGATAGGAAAGTTTGGGTCATTTAATATAGGTGAGGAATTAAAGATTGAAAGAATAGGAGATTTAATATTATACTCTAGAGATAATAAATTTATTTTTAAGTCGAATACAGATCCTAATAAAGACTTAAAAGTTAAAGTAGAATTGTATAATGAAGGTGCTACTTTTTCTAATATGACTACCAATTTTTGTAATTTATCTTTGAAAGTAGATTATATAGTTACAAAAGAAACACCTGCAGGATTAGGATCGATTGAGTTAACCCCATTTGGAGGAACTCCTCCTTATTACTATTTCTGGTCAGATGGAGACCAATCAAAAGATAGGTACAATTTAGAATCAGGGATTTACAATGTTATTGTTGTAGATACTTTATTAGATAGTGCTCAGGTGCAAATTCCATTAGGAATGGAAATAGCAATAGATCCAGCGACACTGGTAGGTATGACTTTTGAAAATGACCAGCTTGATAAAACAGCTGCTGATGGTTGGGGGAATGGTAAAGTCACTTTAATGAATGAAGTTTTTAAAAACACTTTAGAAGGAGAAGTAATGGTTGAAGTGAATGAGATGAACAAAGAATGGACATATGGACTAAGAAAAGACATAAACTCGAGTGCAACTATAATTCAGGATTATTCTTATGGTTTTCATATTAATTCGGATAACAAATTAACTACATATGATAACTATGGTGGATTAAAAGATTTTGGAACAGTTAAAACAGGTGATGTCCTTAGCATAGAAAGAAATCAAATGATTATTTTTTATAAAAAGAATGGAATTGTATTAAGGCAAATTGATTTTTCTGGAGGAGATTCATTTAAAATAGATTTTTCGTTGTATAGTACGATGAAACTTGGTCCAATAACCGTAATACATTTTCCTCATTGGCCTAAACCTACTGCAATTATTACACATAATATTTGTTATGGATCTTATGGAGCAATAGACCTTAATGTCAGTGGGGCTCTACCAACTAGCTATAGTTGGGTTGGTCCAAACAACTTTACTGCAACTACTCAAGATATTTCTGGTTTAACAGCAGGAGAATACACTGTTACTATTACATACGCAACAGGAACACCTATAATAAGAACCTATAATGTTGGTTATGAGGTTAACTGGGAAAATAAAATTTTAGTAACTGCAAATGGTAGTGAATTAATTGACCAAGCATTAAATGGCTATGGAAATAGCGGAGCATCTTCTACTAATTTATTAAGTAAACAACAAAGCGGATGGTTAGAGTTTAGTGTTACTAATGGACCTTCATCTACTGGAGATAATTTGGCTATTGGATTAACAGATATTGATGATAACCTACTAACATCTGACATAGATTATGGATTAGGGTTTAAAAACATCGACATATTTCCTTATCCTTTTACCATTCATCTAAGATTGGTATATGTGATAGATAATGGAAGCCCTATAAATGTAATAAGTAATTACAGTACTAACGATGTGTTTAAGATTGATTATAATGTAGCAAATAATGAAATTAAATATTACAAAAATGGTGGAATAATAAATTGGTTTCCATATTCAACTCCAATTTATAGTTCTACAAATGTGCCTCAAAAAAATTATAGAGTAGATGCCACATTGGCTGAAAATGGGGGGGGGATAATAATAGCGAATACTTCGTTTGGTTGTCAAGAACAGTTCGTTAAGCTTAAAGATAAACTAGATGGGGGTTCATATTATTATGAAGGAAGAACGTTATGTTTTAAATACACAGAAAAATATAGAGAAGGAAATCTTAATTATAAGATTTACGAGTTTAAAGATCAAGTATTATTATCATCATCTAATTTTACTATCCCAAAAAAGTATGGTAATAACTGGTTCCATATAGATATGGCTGAATTTAGTTACCAGATAAATCATTATTATGTTTTAGAAGTTATGGATGAAAAAAGAAGGAAAGAATACTTGAGATTTTGTCCTAAGTAATAACTATTGAAAAATTGAAATATGAAAAATAGTTGGATAATAATTGGAATGTTCATTCTTTTTATTTCATGCAATGAAAAGAAAAGTGGATTTGTGCAAGGATCAAAATTGTACAATGAGTTTGCTATGACCAAAGAATTAACTAAAAATCTTGAAATTAATACACAAGTTAAGAATCAAATATTAGATAGTTTGAAATTAAATATCAAACAACTAGAAATGAAATTAAATGCTACTCCAACAGATGAATTATTGCAACAATATGAACTAAAAAAACAAGAATATCTCTACAAGAGTAAACTATTTAATGAAGAAACTCAGAGTTTGCAACAAACTTATACAGAACAATCATTAACACAAATCAATCAGTACATTATGGAGTTTGGTAAAGCCCATCAATATGAATATATATTTGGAGCCAATGGAAATGGTTCAATAATGTATGCTGACGAACAGAATGATATAACTGAACAAGTGCTAACTTATGTCAACGATAAATATCAAGGGAAGTAAATGAAAAAATATTGGATGTATATTATTTTAAGTTTCCATCTATTAGCCTGTAGTGATGCTACTAGTCTACTGGATGGAAAAGAATATTTGAGTTGGGTAAAGAACCCTGACAATGGATTAATGTTAACGAAAAAACTAGGTGGAATAAGTTATTCGGCACAATATAAGCCTTATGATTTTATAGTTTTAAATGAACAAAAGGAATACAACCTTCCTAAAACAATAGTCGAAAATAGAGAAAAAGAACTGAAAGGAATGATTTATTATAATATCCGTATTTCGACATTAGACCAAACGGATATATTAGCCAAGGGAGTTAATGATAAGTCTATTTATACTCAACGACTTAATTATTTGTCCTACGATTTTCAAAACAACATTAGTTTGGTTACAGAAACCGACAGTGTGAACTGTGGGTTGTACCATTTTGTACAAACTTATGGAATTACTCCATACATTGATATGGTAGTTGGATTTGCTGCTGAACAAATAGCTACGAGTCAAACACTAGTAATAGATGATCGGGTATTTGGCAACGGCATCATTAAATTTTATATAGATAAACAAGATATTAATAACATACCTCATTTAGTAACAATTTAATTATGAGAAAATTAAGGGAAAGTAATTCATTTAAAAGATTCATGGTTTTTATCGCATTAACGATGTTATTCCAATTAGGGTTTCCAACTGTAAGTTGGGCTTTAACCTCGGGTCCGGCACAAGAAGAATTTGCCAGTTTTGAACCTGCCACTACAACAGATATGGTGGATCTTTATTCAGGAGATTTCACTTATAATATTCCATTACTATCTGTACCAGGACCTAATGGTGGGTATCCTGTTAATTTGAGTTACCACTCTGGTGTTGGGATGGAACAGGAAGCCAGTTGGGTAGGTTTAGGTTGGAACATTAATGTTGGAGCAGTTAACCGACAATTAAATGGATTGCCAGATGATTTTAATGGAGATGATATTGAGTATGACTACGATTTTAGAGAAAATACTACAGTTGGTATTGATGGACCCGGCAATGCATTCTTTAAGATGGAACAATTTGGTTTTGATGTTAACACTCCAGATCCATTTCAATGGCAAATTTATTACAACACTTTTAAAGGAATGGGTTATCGGGTAATGATTAATGCCACGCCAGAGATAGCAACAAAATATGGTTTAGGATTAGGGTTAAGTATTGATTCGCAAAATGGGATTGGAGTTTCTCCATCTATATCAACAGACAGTCAGTTTAAAGTAGCTAATTTGAAAAATAAATTATCTGCAACAGCAAATAATAGAGAGGGATTAACTGATATTGGATTTTCTACTACATTGAGAAGTGGTAAAAATATTGGAATTGCTGTAGTTGGGACTAATGCAACTTCTGCATTGTCCTTTGCAACAGTTCATGCTGTTCCTCAAGCTAGCCTGCCTTTTAATACTACTACAGTTCCTTTTAATTTAAGTATTGCTCACCCTGGATCACCATCGTGGTGGGGTGAATATGCTTCTTATTTTCCATTAGGTTGGAGTGGTTACGTAACTACAACCACTTTGGCAAGTGGAGGCACTTTGACTGCTCAAGGTTATGGTTATTTGAATACCCAATCGGCACCTGAAAATAGTGTAAAGGATTTTACAAGAAATTCTTTGGAGTATTCAAAGAAAGTACCCAATCTTGCCTCCTCTAGTTACACTTATGATTTGTATAATTATACTGGACAGGGAGCAGGAGGAATGTTTCGACCATACAGATCAACAGTGGATGTGTTAACTGACCAGTATAGAGAAAATACTTCCAGTACTTATCAAGTCAATTTAGAATTCGGTACTACAGGTGCTTATACACATATCGGTTTTGGTTTTCCATCTGAACATAGTAGTACTGAATCCGGGAAGTGGGATGATGGTAACGGATTAGCCATTGCTTCTACTGGTGCAACGGATTACGAATATGCTTATTTTCAAGCCTATGGAGAAAAAACAGGGTACAAATCTAACAATGCACAGGAAAATCAGCTGTATAATTGGGATGGAGATCAGGCGGTGCGTTTAGACATCAAAAAAACAGGGGGCTGGACCAACAGAAGTTTTGCGGTAACTAACGACTACAGGCAACATAGTGCTACAGGTAATATTAATATAGCTGGAAGTGAATATTCAAAAAATGCTAACAATAGAGAAAAAAGAGCCAAAGTAATTAATAAATTGACTGATCGACAAGCTTCAAAATATGGATTATCTAAAAATTTACAATATGAAAAGTGGGATGATGGTTTAAACGATTACGTTAAAGTTACTAAATCATTTTATAATAATGATCATATTTCTGAAATAGAAGTAATTGAACCCGATGGTATGCGATACAGTTATGGGTTACCAGCTTATAATATGACGCAAGTGGATGAAACCATGGCAACAGCAGCCACTTCTTCAACTGGTACAACACCAGTTAACTCCACTACAAATTCTGGTACTATCAATGAATATCGAAGCAAAACTACTTTACCACCTTATGTTCACAGTTGGATGTTAACAGCTGTATTTTCTGCAGACTATGTGGATAGAACAGGTGATGGACCATCAGTGGATGATTTAGGATATTACACCAAGTTTAATTACGAAAAAAAATATACCGACTATAAATGGCGATTGCCATATGCAGAAGGATCTTTTATCGCTGGAACTAATGCTGATGACGACAACATGGTTGCTTATACGTATGGAAAAAAAGAGATTTATTTTTTACGCTCAATTGAAACTAAAACCCACATTGCCATTTTTGAAACGTCTCCAAGGGAAGATGGAAAAGAAGCTGAAAAACAATATGACGATGATCCTGCTCTTCTAGTATTGAATCACATGTATAAACTGGACAAAATAAAACTATATTCAAGAAACAACTATTTTGGTGGTGGAAATCCTATTCCTATTAAAACAGTCAATTTTACTTATAACTACGATTTATGCCACGGCATTCCTAATAGATCATCGCAAGGTGGTAAACTTACACTTAAAGAATTATCTTTTACCTATGAAAATTCTAGTAGAGGAGCTTTAAGCCCTTATAAGTTTGTTTATGGCAACTCCAATCAACCTTACGATAGAATGTACATGGACAGATGGGGAAATTTCAAGGATGTTTCAATATCAACATACCAAAGGGCAGCTTATCCTTCAGAAGTATTTCCATACAATGATCAGCATGTTGCTCCTGGCGATGTTGCTCCCTGGGATTTGACAAGTATTGATTTACCAACGGGTGGAACAATGAATATTCAATATGAAGAAGATGATTATGCTTATGTAGAGGGTGAGCGTCCAATGAAAATGTATGATATTGTAGGTGCCAAAAATAGCATAAGTATCTTGTCCAATAGATTTAGCTCAAGTCAAAATTCAGAGGAAATAGATGGTGAAAAAATTTATTTTGCATTGGAAACACCTGTTACAAAT
The DNA here is from genome assembly GCA_964360245.1 of uncultured Vicingus sp. GTDB lineage: Bacteria > Bacteroidota > Bacteroidia > Flavobacteriales_E > Vicingaceae. The sequence continues at coordinate 46,320 of CAYHWX010000008.1, read as the reverse complement.
GCAGATATAGCAGACCCTATTACAGGCATAGTAAATCTTCCTGAATACGTCATGAAAAATTATTTTAACAATGGTACACTTTCCAAAATATGGTATAAAGTATTATTAGACATTAAAAATGCTAATATAGACTATGTTTCAGGGTACGCAGATGTTGATTTTTCAGCAAGTTTTGGGCTGGAAGATATAGATAATACAGGAACTTATGATGTAGGTTATTTTCATGTTAAATCTGTTGATATAGCAAAGATGACACCAGGGAGTATTCACCCTTTCAGAAAGGCAGCATTTCAATACCTCCAGTTGCAACGTCCAGAATTATTATATGGACAAGCTAATCCTGGAGGGAATGGAATAGGAATGATTTTAAACTTTATTCCAGCTATCGTAACCAACCTAACTGATTTAGGACAAATGGTAGTTGGCTATAATAATTATTGTAAAATAATGGGTTTTGGAAAAACCATTTATTTTGGTGGAGAAAGCATTGTAAAATTATACGATGAAGATCATGTTAAAAAAGGAGGAGGGTCTAGAGTAAAACAACTAAGTATTGATGATAACTGGAACAATGATGAAGTAGGAGCTTTAGAAAACTCAATTTATGGACAGACTTATGATTATACATTAGATAATGGTTGGAGTAGTGGTGTAGCGTATGAACCTAGAATTGGAGGAGAAGAAAGTGCTCTTAGAAAATCTGTGGACTATATAGAATCCACACCATTAAGCACAAGCAAAAGTTTGTTTGTTGAACAACCGATATTGGAAAATTATTACCCGGGTGCTTCGGTCGGATACAGTAAAGTAACAGTAAAAAGTATTGCTCCAACACTAGCCTACAATGATAATAATCAGAACAATTTATTGGTAAGTAGTGCTCCCATTTCTGTGTACGAGTTTTACACGCCAAAAGATTTTCCAATTTGGACAGATGAAACAGATATGTCTAATGATCCGGATATTTTGAGGCCATTAATCATACCTGGAATTTATACTGATTTTAAGAAAAAAAGAGCACGAAGCCAAGGTTACTCCATTGTGTTGAATGATATGGCAGGGAAACCAAAAACTATAACTCAAAGAACAAAACCAACAGCAAGTAACCCATCAGGAACATTGATATCCAAAGAAGAATATGTGTATCAAACTACAACTCCTTATGATGCAGGTAAGGCAAATTACTTGAATAATGTAGTTAAAACACTAAACAGTAACGGAACTTATTCAGATGCTATTATTGGACAAACACACGATATTTTTATTGACATGAATGAAAATAAAATGACATCTAAATCAAGAAACACAGAATTTAATATTGACTTTGCATTACCATTTTTCTTGGCAATAGTTCCAATACCTTATTGGGGTGATGTTGAATTAAGCACAAAAACGGTAGTTACCAATAAAATTATTTATCGTACTGGAATCTTAAAAGAAGTAATTACCACTACAGATGAATCAGTTATTAAACAAGCCAATCTGGCTTATGACATTAATACAGGTTCACCGTTACTAACACAAGTAACCAATGAGTACAAAGATCCAATTTTTACTCATAATATACCTGCACATTGGTATAAACAAGGAATGGCAGGTGCTTATCAAAATATAGGGTACGTTGATAATACAGGAGGTCCAACCAACCAAACAGGATGGTTGACATTGTTGTCTGCCGCTAGTTTAGCAATGTTCTATGTCGGTGATGAAGTAGGTATAAAATTTGGACCAAATTATGAAAGAGTATTTGTAGTTGATAAAAATGCAACACAAATAAGATTGATGGCTTATTGTGCTTACATAGAAAATCAAAACATCGAATCACTTACTATTTTGAGATCAGGGCACAGAAATATGCTTACTGCCAACAACGGAAGTGTAGTTGCAAAGGCTTGGAAAGGTGATTTGTACCCTGAAGGAACACCCCCAGCCAATTTGGAGGATTTGTATAAAGATGGTTCAAATAATCTTCAAGTGATAGATGCTAACTCAATGGAATATAAAGATCAATGGCAATTTAATCCTTTATGTCTTCTTAAAGAAGGTTGTGAAGAAAACCCATTCTCCAATGGTTTGGCAGGAAATTGGAGATTTTATAAGTCTTATAAATATACCACCAGTAGAAACTATAATGGTGTAAATACTAATCAATCTGATGGAGTATATGCTGATTTTCAACAATTTAATTGGTCGACTCCAAGCAGTAGTTCTGCGAAATGGATATTAGCGAACGAAGTTACACGTTATTCTCCACATGGGTTTGAAACTGAAAATAGGGATGCCCTTGGCAATTACTCTTCCGCCCGATATGGTTACGATAATAGTTTAAATATGGCAGTAGCATACAATGCAAGAGAAATGGAAATTGGGGTGAATGATTTTGAATATTATTCCACTTTAGAATGTGTTAATCACTTTGTTTTTGATAAGCCAACTACAGCTGTATGTGGGATAGAATATAATGATGCACATACTGGTAGTCAGTCATTTTTTGTTAATAATAATCCTAGTAATTCTTACCCCGGGCATTTTGCAGAGGTAATACCCGCTAACGACCCAATGTTAGTGACTGGTTTTGAACCAACTGAAACGGAAAATCTAAAACTCATCAAAGGTAAAAAATACATTGTAAGTGCCTGGGTAAAACAGATTGGAATACCTGCTACTGTCCAGTACACTAATTATACCTCTCCTTATATTGGTATTATTTTTTATGATAATGGATTACCTACCACTGCTTACACTTTGTTTCCAGAAGGCAATATTATAGAAGGTTGGCAACGAATTGAAGCCGAAATATGGTTAGAAAATGGTGCTACCGCCATAACAGATTTAGAAATTCGTTTAGGAATGGCTGCTGTTACCGATGTGAATAATGTCCTGTTTGATGATGTAAGAATTTATCCAGCAGATGCTAACATGAAAACTTTTGTTTATAATAATGTATCATTAAAATTAGCAGCAGAATTGGATCAAAATAATTATGCTACTTTCTACATCTATGACGAACAGGGAATGATGACAAAAGTTAAAAGAGAAACTGAAAAAGGCATCATGACCATTTCTGAAGGTAGATCAAGTAATCATAAATAACAATGAAAAACTTAATTACATATACCTTAATTCTTTTTGGATTTTTAGAAATTCATGCTCAGGATGCTGTAGTTGATTTTAAAGGAGTTCGTAAAAATTTTATAGAAGCCAAACAAATTGGATTTGAAGTAGAAGCTTATCATTATGAATCTAAAGACGACCAAGGAAAATTGATTTCAAAAGGAATTATGCGGATGTCTAATGGTAATTATTATTCAAGTTTTAATGGTGAAAAAATGGTTATTAATAAAAGTAAAGGAACTGTAACGGTAGATGAAAATAGTAAAGAAATTAGATACATTAATCCACAAAAAAAGACTAAAGAACCTGAAATGATGGCATTTCCAGATTCTGTATTCAATCAATTTAAATTTCTTAAGAAAGAAGAAGGCCTTAAAAAGTATGAGTATGTAAATAAAGACCCTTTAACCTCGATTGTTAAAACTTGGGTGTACATCAATAATAACTATCAACTTATTAAGATAGTTTACTTTTATAACAAAAACACAAATCAGGAAGCATACGATGCTTACAAAGTGGTAATTCTCTATAAAAACATCATTACAGCAGGCATCGAAAATAGTTACTTTAATATCGATCAGTATGTTATTGTAAAAAACAATAAACCACAATTAAATAAGCTATATGCAAATTATAAGCTACTTAATTAAAATTTAAAGAGTATGAAAAAAAGTTTGTTCATAATTGTATTAATGTCCATCAGTTTATGGGTTGAAGCAGGTATTACAACTTATCAATCAAAGTATCAAGGTGTACAAATTAGCAACACTGCTCAAGCATTAACTGTAAAAGATGATATGCTTAATACAATGATAAACAATCCAAACACATGGCAACTTGAGTTTACCAATGTTAGTGTAAAAAACAGGATACGTTTAGTATATACAGGTGCTGAAAAAAATTATGGAGTAAATACTTTACCATGGACTGCAACAGTAACATTTGATGTTGAGGTAAGAGACGAAACAAATGCTATCATTTCAACTTTAACTGCACAAAGCCTGAGTATCTCTAACACTATTATTAACCTAACAACTATTAATGAAGCAGTATTAGAATTATCAAAAACAGGTTATCAATTATCTATCAGTAATTTTACAGTAACTGGCTTACCAGCTACTGACGATGATTTTGAATTGATAACAGAAATTGAAACAGAACGTTATTTTAAACTGGATCAAACATCAACAATTACATTCAATCATGTAGAATTAAGCCCCGTGAGTTCGTTATGTACTACTCCAGGTACATGGGATAGAAAATTACAAATATACTGGTCTTATGTGAAAGGAGCAGAAGAATATGAATTGGAATGGTACTTTAACTCAACTCAAAATGCAACACAGCATACCGTTGGAAATGTATCTTTAAATGTGCCTACCATCGAATGGACACGTATTTCAACAGTCAATAATTTTTATGAAATTAACTTGCCTTTTGATGAAGGAAAATTGTTTTACCGGTTACGACCAGTAGGAAGATTTTTTGACATTGATTACACGAAAAATTTTTATGACGAATGGACTACTCCCGGTGAATATGCTGTCGAAAATAATGAAGCAAATAAAAACTGGAAATATAGTTCAAGTTATGCCGAAGATGGAAAAGTAAAAGAGGTAGTCAGCTTCTTTGATGGTTCAGGAAGAAACCGCCAGTCTGTAACACGCTCTAGCACAGAGGATGCAGCAGTTGTAAGCGAAATTCTTTACGATTACGAAGGGCGAGCAGTAATTCAAACATTACCAACACCAGACAAAGATTATGCTCAGAACCTGAATTTTTATTGTAATTACAGCTTAAATAACACTAATAGTTTATTAGCAAAAAAAGATTATGACTACTATCCCAGTTGTGATTTAAACGCCCCTAAATTAGGATTAGATAATGGTGCTTCCCGTTATTATTCTCCCAGCAATACAGAAAAAGCAATTGGTGAAAATCAAGTAATACCAGATGCAGAGCAATACCCATTTACCCAAACTGTATATGGTCGGGATGGTCGGGTAAAATACCAATCTGCTCCAGGAGCAAAACATTCCATCACAAATAACGGAACTGTAACCGACAACCGCTATACCAAATATTCCTATGCAACACCATTACAATATAAACTGGATCGGTTATTTGGTAATGAAGTTGGTTATGCTTCCCATTATAAAGTAAAAGCTGTAGAGGATGCTAATGGGCAAACCAGCCTTTCATATCTTGATTTATCAGATAGAGTGGTTGCTACCTCATTAATTGGTAACACTCCTTCCAACTTAGATGCACTGGCATCAAATTCGGGTGTAGGTACAGTAGATGCCGATTTTAACAATCTTAATAATTACAACTCAACTACCCAGTCTTATGTCATCAACTCCAGTTTTCTGGTTGAAGTTGTTGGACCTCACACTTTTAATTACAGTTTAACACCAGAAGTTGTAGATGTATTGTGTACTAATTCTTATGGTTGTGTTTATGACCTGGAAATAACAATTTTTGATGTTTGTGATCGTAAAATTTACGATTCAGGAGCAAATACTTCTGGTGACCCTTATGTTAATATTAATAATACGGTTTTACATACACAATACATTACGTTAAACACAGCAACTTTTACTACAGGTAATTTTGTAGTTAATTTTAATACAACGGGTACCTATTCCATAAAAAAAGAACTGAAATTAAATCAGGCTGCTTTAGATGCTGCAATTGTTGATTTTAGAGCAGATTATGAAGAAAATTGTTTAACCCTAAATGACATGCCTATAGACGGTGATGATTGTTTAGACTGTGAAGATTTTTGCACATTATACCCGGATAGTTGCTCCACCTATGGTGGTTGCGAAAGCCAGTATAAAAGTTGTGATATTTTATTAGAAGATTTAAAAGCCGATATGAGACCCGGTGGACAATATTTTGACAATTTCAGACCAACATATTTATTTCCTGCTAATTTACCTATTACTTTAAACCAAAATACTTGGTTAATAGCTTTTATAGCAGCAGACAATGGACCACAATGGGTTCAAATGGGATTTACAATAGGAGGTAATCCAAACTTTCCTATTTCAGATTGGGCAACATTGAGAGCCAATTGGGTTCCAGGATGGGAAAATAAACAATTTGCTAGTCCATGTACAACTAGAACAGGTCTAGTAATTAATTCTTTGGTTGAAGCCCATCCTGAATATTGCCACTATACTACCTGTGTTTTTCTGGAACCATCTTCATTATTTAACCAAGATTTTTCTATTTCTGCTACTGTTCCTGCAGCCTTTGGAGTAGGAACATTAGCTTATTATCCTACTAATTTGGGTAACTTATTGACTTCAATGGTAGCTGCTGACCCGTTTTTTAATTTGACTTTAGCAACAGGATTTAATGTAAATCATATGTTGGGATTGATAACTCCATACCATGTTATAAGTGTAGGTACCACTTTACAGGCAAACATCACTGATATTATTGCAATATCTGGAACTGCACCTACAACAATGGATGCAGCTTGGCCTTATATTAAAGCCGCTTATATAGAAAGAAAACACCAATGGGTAAAACAATATAAAGAAAGTGTGAATTGTTATTACATGTTAGATTATTTACCTTTAGGTGCACCAGATAATATTGCTGAACATTGGGGACCTGTTCCACCCACAAATATATTCCCTCCTCCATTATACTTAAATATAGCTGCACGTTATTATTTTTGGACACCTCCTCGTTTACTAGCAGCTTATGTGCTATTATTTGGTTTTAATGAAACACAAATATTTTCTCTTTTCACAGAGGGATTCCAAATTCGTGAACCCGATTATTTAGATTTCTTTAACAATGGGATGGGACCTAATTCTTCCAATAATTTGCCACAAAGCCCACAACAATACATAAGTGCCTTTCAAAATGATGTAAATAGTCCTTGTAACCAAATGATTTCTAATTCCGATTTGTTTCAATATGACGCACCTCCAACACAGGCTTGTACAGGAATTTTTCCTAATGATGGCAATTCATATTTAGTTGATTGTTTAGTAGATTGGACTGACATTAACCTATACACTTCGGATTTTCATAATTATACTCCAGATGCATACTTGAATGCTCGTAATACATATGATGGAACTATATCCGAAGCTTTTTCAAACAAATTAAGCTCACAAGTAATGACTGGGAAAACGTATACTTTAACTTTTGATGCTCGATCCGGTTCAGATGCCACAGGACCAATTGTGAACCAATTACTAGTGAGTTTCGCTGTTAACGAAGAGTTTAATAGTGATTTAACTTCTGCTACTTATGGACCATTGTCTACACACGAAGAGATAATGATAAATTTTGGATCAGGTCAAGGTACTAATATTCCAGTAGGTCCAAGTTGGACAACAATTTCTGTAAGCTTTACCTGCTCTTTGTCTGTTAATTATAATTATATGATATTTTATATGGCAAACGCCACAAGTAAGTTAAATGCTAAAAACTTTGTTTTAACTGAAGTTTGCACACCCGTTACATTTAACTGTTTTTGTACACAATTAGATTTAGCCGAACACGAATATGCCAATGATAATAATATCATAACCTACCCATTAACAGGAACCGATTTAACTACTTTTGCTGCCAATTTAGCAACTCACTACAATAACACTTTCCCAACTATTTCACCCGCCATTACTCAGGCAGATATTTTAGGATGGAGAGATAATTGTTTAGACCCATCTGTTCCACCATACAGTAGAGCTATACCTCAGGAAATTAATTGCAACAACGAAGAGCCTTGTATGGAACAAAGTTTAAACATTGCCGGATATTACAATAATCTTTTTGATTCATTAGCAGTAGATTCAGCAGTAAACTATTTTATTGGTTATTATAAAGCACAATGTTTTGGCGGCACCTTTGCAGAAGATTTTACCATCAACTTTACAGATAGAGAATATCACCATACATTATACTATTACGATAGAGCTGGAAATTTAGAAAGAACTATCCCACCACAAGGTGTAGATAGGCTAAATGCAGCAAATACACAATTAGTTGATGATTATCGAATGGGAATATACCCAACACCAACTTATCCTGTTCATGATTTTGAAACAAGGTATTTTTATAATACCCTGAATCAACTAGAAAGCCAGACTACACCAGATGCTGGTCATTCAGTATTCTTTTATGATAAAATTGGAAGATTAAAAGCATCACAAAATGCGAAACAAGGTGCTGCTTCAATTCCAAGATATAGTTACACCTGTTACGATGCCCAAGGTAGAATTAAAGAAGTTGGCGAACTCGAATCATGGTTAATACCAGGAACTTTTGAACTTAACGATGTCAGCTTTCCTCAGTTATGGATTGGTACCGCCAATAGATACGAAGTAACATATACCAACTATGATAAAACACTAAATGCAACGATAAATGGATTATTTGGTAACAATGGACAAGAAAATTTGCGAAGCAGAGTAACAAGTACCTATCTAAAAAGTAATTCTTCCAACGCAAACTATGAAACAGCCTATCATTACTCCTACGATATACATGGAAATGTTAAAAAATTAATTACAGATAACCCAACTCAGTCAAACTATGGGCAACAATACAAAACACTAGATTATTCATACGATTTAATCAGTGGAAATGTAAATGATGTCGTTTATCAAAAAGGTAAATCCGACCAATATTACCATCAATACAAATACGATGCTGACAATAGAATTATTAAGGCATTTACAAGTAAAGATGGCATTATTTGGGATAACGATGCCAACTATTTTTATTACCTGCACGGACCACTTGCCCGAACAGAAATAGGAGACGAAAAAGTACAAGGTTCAGATTATGCATACACCATACAAGGCTGGTTAAAAGGAGTTAACAGCAACAATATTAACCCTGCAACCACCCAATCTGATATTGGAAAAGACGGTTTAATAAACGCAACCTATCCTTTTTATGCCTCAGCAACAGATGTACATGATAATGTTGCCAGAGATGCCTATGGATTTCATTTAGGATATTATAACACTATTAACGACAAAGATTATAAATCCATCACCACCAATGGCAATGATTTTTTAACCGACATTTATTCCTTGCCAACAGCACCAACAAGTTTATACAATGGAAACATTTGCCAAATGGCTACCTCATTGATGAATCAAAATGGAGAAGCAATTAAATTGCAGGCAGCAAATTATAAATACGACCAGCTTAACCGAATAACAGAAATGAAAGCCTATGGAGAAAATACCACCAATAATTACCTAAACTCCACAATTAACCAATACAACACAATATATGCTTATGATGCCAATGGTAATTTAGGTACATTAAACAGAAAAACAGAATTAAATGCCATGATGGATAATTTAACCTATTATTATTATGACAATATGGGAGCATCATTTAACCCCTTAACACAAGCCCCACTATCAGGTAAAGCAACCAATAAATTAGCTTATGTTGAAGATTTAGATGGTGTTCAGGTTTCAACGGATCTGGGCAATCAATTCACTGGAAATTATACCTACGATAAAATAGGAAATTTAACCAAAGATAACATAGAACAAATAGATGAAATCGTTTGGACAGTTTATGGTAAAATAGCAGAAATTAAAAGAATAAGCACTTCCATTAAAGACGATATTGCCTTTAAATACGATGCCTCTGGAAATAGAATTCGTAAAACCATAAAAAATTATACCGACGCAAACGAATCCGAATGGGAACATTACCATTACCAAAGAGATGCCAGTGGTAACATTATGTCGGTTTACAAACAATGGTTTACTAACGTAGGCACTAATTTATGGCAATCTAATTATCAGTTATTTGAAAGCGATATTTATGGAAGCAGCCGAATAGGTAACGACAAGCGGGATATCACTACACAAACAATTTTTTCTGCCCAAATAGGAGCCGATGGAGAATTTGAACCAGTATCACCCGTAGTTGTCACCAATCCTGGTGGACCCACAGCTTCGGCAACAATTTTAACAAATAATACATTTAATATTATTCCAGCAGTAGGTGTAAGTAACATTAATTTTTCTATATTTGCAAGTGAAGCAATAAGTATAATAGGAGGACCTTTTACCAATGTTACAGGAGCTTCTGGTTATGGGTCAGATTACATTAATGCAACAGCTAACACAGAGCTAACCTTTACCACCAGTAATACATCGGTGGTAAATGCACAGGCAAATAGCGAAGTTGAAGTATTAGGTAACCTTAATTTTACCTTAACTGCTTATAACACAATTAGTATTTTACCTAAAACAAAAAAGTTGACTAGGAAATACGAAGGAGATAGAGGAAATAAAGTATATGAGATTACGAATCCAGTTACAGGCAATGTTCACGTAGTTGTTAGCGATAGAAAATTAGCGGTTGACGATGGTACTTATTCGGGCGGTGTAAAAATTAACTCAACCCCTGATGGAATTATGGACTACTTCGAGCCTGATGTTTTAGTAGCCCGAGATTTTTTTCCATTCGGCTCAATTTTACCCGGCAGAAGCTTTAACTCTAGCTCATATAGACTCGGATTCAATGGGATGGAGAAAGACGACGAAATAACAGGTGTTACAGGTTCTCACTATACAGCAGAATTTTGGGAGTATGATAGTAGAACTGGTAGAAGATGGAATGTTGATCCAATGGTTTATCCTTGGCAATCCTCTTATGCAGCTTTCAATAATAATCCTATAGTGTTTTCTGACCCATTAGGTTTATTTGGTTCTCGAAAAGAAGCACGAGAATATAAACAAGAGAATAATGTAAAGGGAAGAATACAAAAAGGAGAGGATGGCGTTTTTGCAATAAATAATAGAGTAGATGGAATCTCTACATTTAATGATGAAGAATTTGGTTTGCAAACAGCTGCATTGATTAGACCAGAAAGAGGAAATGTAGACAATACACCTCAGAGAAAAGCTGAAATTAAAGAGCAAATTGAGGACTATGTGAGTACGTTGAAATTTATTGAAGATGTTGAACGAGGTGGTGGAAAAGTAGAATTTACACATGATAGGTTTAAAGCACTTAGTAGTATGTTTCAGTTCGCTTTGCCTACTGCTAAAGTTTCTCTTAGTTCTTTGAAAAATGTTAATAATGTAGCAACTCCTATTACTAAGAATTCTGTAATAGAAGGATTCAATATATCTAATCATGCTTTTAGAAAAAGTGGTTTAGGTAGAGGTGCAACAGAAGAATTAATAAGTACTGTAATTAAGGGAGCTCAGTCATCAGGAAATGTTATTGTAGAGGTTGGGACTGGTCAATTTCAAGGAAATATAATAAAAGTCTTTAATCATAATGGCGTAAAAGTGGCAGTTGATGAAACCAGAAGCCTAATTATGAGCATAAGACCAGAAAAAGGTTTTAAACTAAATTAAAATGAATGTATGAAATATGAATATGATGTGGAAGTTGATGGGCTTTATATATGGTTTGTGAGTGATATTGAAAAAGAAAAAAAAAACTATAAAAATGAAGTTTGGCCAGTTGAATTAAAGGATGAGATTGGGGTATTGTTTGATGAAGAAGGAAAAATAATGGGGTTGGAAATTCAACCAGCCTCAAAGTATTTTGATAAAAAAATATTAAACGACCCGAGCAACCTACACGAGTAAATTACAATTTTTGTAAAAGTATTTTTTAGTAATTATGGTTGGTTCTGTTATCGACAAATAGAATCAAGCTAATGTGAGTTTTAAAGATAAAGAGTTACGGATATTTTTTGGGATTTTGTGAAGTATTAAAAAGAGTCCTGCTTTCGTAACAGGAACCTCATCATACCCTGCTGATTTATCAGCAACATTAAATTTAATGACAGCTGCTGACCCGATGCAACCTACACGAGTAAATTACAATTTTTTAGTTCGAATATTCGAAAACAACACTAAATCAATATGTTAGTTCTGATTTGCTGTTAGTTCTGATTCGGTTTGTAGCTTGCAGCTACAAACCGAATCAAAAGCTTGCAGCTACAAACTACAAACCGAATCAAAACAACTTATTCTACAAAATCAATTCCACCTCAATCAATCCCATTTCACCCACATAATTCTTAGCACTGCTATAAATATATTCTTCAGGTTTTTCAACCCAACCAGCTTTAACAGGATTATTGTGAATATAGTCTAGTTTTTGGTCGATAAAGAGGTTGGTATGCAATTCAATGGGGTGGTTACTTTGTTGCCAAAACTGAAAAGTCTTATTTCGAGAATTATTTAGACCTTTATAAGCAAACAAGTCGAGCATCCATCCGTGCTGATCTCTAATTTTATAACCTCCAACCGACATAATATTTTTTCTTTTTTATTTGTTGTTTGTAGCCTGCAGCTACAAACTGATATTAAAAACTTGCAGCTACAAACCGTAACTTTTTTTTCTGCTTGCAATTACAAACAAAATAAAAATAAATGAACTAACAAAACTGTTTGTAGCTTGCAGCTCCAACCGACATATTATTTTTTCTTTTTTTATTTGTTGTTTGTAGCTTGCAGCTACAAACTACAAACTAATTTTATAACCACCAACCGACATATTATTTTTTTTTATTTGCTGTTTGTAGCTTGCAGCTACAAACCACAACTTGTTTTTCTATTAGCCTCAAGCCGAAGTAATCTACTTTTAGCAATTTCATTTCTAAAAAGATGTTTATCGGGTATTTTACCGTGCAACACCTCCAAAGGAGTTAAACCGTGTAAAACATTTAATGGTCGATTACAATGTTCGTTAATTAGATCATCAATTTCATTCATAAAATCGGTAGTCGTTTCAAAATTACGAGGATAAATGTGGTAGTATTTAAGCTGACGAAAAATGCTTTCCACCATAGAATTTGATTCAGAAATATGAAGTTGGGCAATACATTTATGAAGATGAACAGTATCTAAAAAATCGTTCAAACGGAGGGTTCTGTTTTCAATGCCATTATCTACAATAAGTTGGGTATTTTTTAAGAGGGTATAGTTTTGCTTAACCTCCTTAATATTTTCCAGTACCAGTCCAACATCAAATTTGGTATCAACCTTATAGTTAAGAATGCAACGAGAAAAATTATCACAAATAACATACAAATACACCTTTGCATTGTTAATGGTTTTAAAAATACTCATGTCCATGTGGAGCATTTCTAATGGTGCAGAAGCTCGCAGCCCGATTTTATGATTTTTTCTTCGGTGGTTGGGTAAAATTCGTTTAATACCGAGCAGTTTTAAATAATTATAACAAGTAGAAATAGAGAAGAAAGCCGCTTTATCTTTAAGTATTTGATGATAAACAGAAGATGCAGGCCAAAACAAAAATTCTTTTGCAGTAAAATAGTGTTTGATAGTAGCTATTTCCGTTTCTAAAAGCTGATGATTGTATGTTTTTCTACACACATTTAATGAGGAATTGACACAACCAAAAATCGATTTTTTCCAGTAACCAAACTGGTTGATGGAGATGCCAAAAACTTTACACGCTCCTTTTAACCCGATGCTTTTTTTAAGGTAAACAATACAACTACAAATGTTCGATTTATTAAGTCGAAAAAGTTCTTTTTTGCTTTCAGCAGAACTTAAAATAGTGGAGTAGGTTGTTACAACTTTCCAGAAAATCCGTGAGCCCTTAAAAAATAACGAACGACTACTTAAATCGTCAACCATTTTTATAAAATCATCGTGACCAACAAAAGAATCCATGCCAATCACCCTGTTAACACGATCGGGATTACCTTTCCATGTAGTAATTGTGGATGCAGGAATTATAGATTTATAATCTGCGGGCAACAAATTGTTGATAGCCAATAATTTTAAATTAGGATGATACGTATTGTAGTGAGTCATAAGTATTTAATTAAAAGGGAAGAGTTTAACAATTTAAAAATGATATCTTAATCTAAATAGTTATCTTTTTTACCAAATATCACTTTTGAAGTTATGTTTAAATTACTCAGTTAACGAAACACCAAATTTAGAAATTAAAAAAAATTACGACCGTTAATAGCGAAAACTTGACCGTTAATACAGAAGATTGACGTTTTCTTTCATTTTTCAACCAAGCCACATAAATTAGTGCTAAAATCTAATAAAATAGTTTGATTGAGGTTAAAGAATATAAGGAGGAATCAGCACTAAAAAAAAAGCTTTTAGAGTTGGAACAACTATTGGTTCAAACCAAAAAAAAGCTGCAAAATGAGTCGGAATATAACAAACAATTAGAAGCGATAATACAAACCGAAGGAGTAGCTAAAAAATCAAAAATTATTACTATAAAAAGTGCTACTAAAATTGAATTTGTTTGTGTTGATGATATTGTCTGTTGTAATGCTGATGAAGCATATACCGATATTCAACTAATTGATAAAAGAACCATTACTGCCGCTAAACCACTAACCGTTTTTGATAGTTTGTTAGAAGGACATTCTTTTTTTAGAATCAGTAAAAGCCATTTAATCAATACCAATCATATTGTTACCTTTCATAAAGACCGAAATCAACTATTGATGAAAGGAAATATTTTGTTAGCCATTTCTCGAAGAAAAAGAGTGGAGTTTCTAAAAACCATAGCGTAATTACAAAAAACCTTTTTGTAATAACAACCTATTTACCGTTAAATAAATAAATGAACCACTAGCCATAGTGAAGTATTGTTTCTAATAATTTAGAGCACTATTAAACACTTTTGCTATGAAAATTAAAAACCACAAGAAATTTAAAGCCGCTTCTTTACTCAACATCATGCTATATATCATTATAGCAGGAATAATAGTTGGTTTATCTGTGTCTCCTCTTCAAAACATGGTAACAAAAGCCAAACAAGCTGAAGCAAAAAATGAGTTGGAACGTTTACATACGTTAGAAAATTTATACCATTTAGAATTTTCAAAATACTCATCTGATTTAAAAATCATTGGATACGAACAAGGCTCATTGGTTACAGAGGAGGGGAGAGCAAGGTATAAAATTGAAATTATTGAAGCTTCTGATGGCACATTTTCTGCCACAGCAACTGCTGTAGAAGATTTTGATAATGACGGAGTTTTTAACATTTGGGAGATGAATCAGGATAGAAAATTATCCGAAACCCAGGAGGACTAATGGAATTATTGCTATTAATTATTCCAATAGGAATCTTAATGATTTTGGTAATTCAAGATTTTAAAAGCAGAGAAATAAGTTGGTTTATCATCCCCTTACTTTTTGTTGTTTTTACTGTAAAAGCAATTTTAAAAATAGATGTAGATGAGTTACTAATCTATTTTGGAATCAATAGTTTAATTGTATGCACTAACCTTTTAGGAGTGTGCATTATGGTTTCATTAAAAGAAAAAAAAATTACTAATATTCTTAATACCTATCTGGGATTAGGAGATGTTTTGTTTTTTTTATTGATAACCATTGTTTTTTCACCACTTAATTTTTTTATTTTTTTTATGGGCAGTGTTTTGGTATGTAGCATTGTTTATGGATTAATGCTATTAATTAATAAAAAAAAACAACTACCTTTTCCTTTAGCTGGAGCAATGAGTTTAATGCTAATTGCAGCTTCAATAATTGAATACCTTAATTCATCAATTCATTTTTATCAAGACTATTTATTTTTAATTTGAGTAAAACAGATTACATCACATTAAATGCAGAAATGCAGCAATCAATCAGCACCGATCAGGCATGGTATTACCACATCATTCCTAAATCAATTGATACAGATAAATTTGTGTTATATGCTGATGAAGAAAAAATGAATTCTTCCCTGAGCGATGAGTTGGAAATGATTTTTGGAAAAACCATTCAAATCATACCAAGTTCATCAGTACTCATCAACAAAACTTTAGGCAAGTATTACCGATTAACCTATAAAAATAAAAGAGCAGAAACAGTAAGTTTTGATGCGAATAATTCTGATGATTTTGTGTACAAATTAATTGCAGAAGCAGATTATTTGGGTAGTAGTGATATACATATTGAAAAATATGAAGAGCGTTGTAGAGTTAGGTTGAGAATAGACGGAAAATTAATCGAAAAATATGTTATACCAACAAACGATTACCCAGCATTAGTTAATAAATTAAAAATTAAAGCAAACTTAGATATTGCAGAAAAACGATTGCCACAAGATGGAAGAATAAATTTTGAAACGGGAGGTGTAAAATTCGATATCAGGGTTTCCTTGTTGCCTACTTTACATGGAGAAAAAATAGTACTTCGTTTATTGAGCAAAGACGCAACCAACATTGATATTAATGAGCTGGGGTTTGATAAAAAGCAGTTGAATGATTATCTAGAAGGAATAAAGAAACCCAATGGAATCATATTAATCAGTGGTCCAACAGGTTCAGGAAAAACAACAACACTTTATGCTACTTTAAAAATATTAAACGAAGAAAAAACAAACATATTAACGGTAGAAGATCCTATAGAATATACCTTAGAAGGAATTAATCAGGTACAAGTAAAAAATGACATTGATTTAACTTTTGCTAAAGCTTTACGTTCGTTTTTACGACAAGATCCTGATGTAATTATGTTGGGGGAAATTAGAGACGGAGAAACTGCTCAAATGGCTATACAAGCTGCACTTACTGGACATCTAGTCTTGTCAACTATTCATACTAATTCGGCATGGGGAACCATTTCGAGACTGATTGATATGGGCGTTCCATCCTACCTAATAGCAAGTACATTAAGTTTAACCGTTGCCCAACGTTTATTGAGGCTACTTTGCCCTAATTGTAAAGAAAAAAATGCATTTGATTTATCACTTTTCCCAAAAAATTATGAGCCACCAAGACACATTGAATATCACTATTTGCCAGAAGGGTGCGAACAATGTTTTTATACAGGATACAAAGGTAGGAAAGCTGTCTATGAAGTTATCCCAATTGATAACGAACTATCAGAAAGCATTAAAAAAGAACAATTTAATGTGAGGGATGAGTTAAAAGAAAAAGGAATTAATCAATTAATGGACAATGCCTTTGAGTTGTTCGAAAAAGGAGAAACTTCTATAGATGAAGTATATGCTATGCTAATGAGTAATTATTAAAAAAATGAAGAGAAGTTTTGAAATAGTTGGCTTTTGTATTTGTTTTTTGTTGAGTGTAAATCTTAACGCTCAGGATAGAATTAAACAAATTGAAAATCAATTAGAATTGATGAGTATAGAAATGCCAGGATTGGATGAAAACGCTCAACTTTCGGTTAGTGGAGTTTCTATTCAAGAATTTATGCGAGGCATAGCAGAAGCACATAAATTAAACATTAGTGTTGACCCTTCCATTAATCAAAACATAGTGAACAATTTTGCCAATGCAACCGTTTCTGATGTGCTGATTTTTATTTGTAAAGAGTACAACTTAAACATCAATTTTATTGGAAGCATTTTGTCTATTGTAAAATATGAAACTCCAATGATAGCCGCTGTAAAACCACCAGCAAAGGAATTGATTATCCACTATAACAAAGCAACCAACGAATTAACGCTAGACCTTAAAAATGATTCCATAGCTGCTGTTGCTAAAATGATTACTCAAAAATCTCAAAAAAATGTCGTATTAGCTTCAGGAGTGTCGCCACAATTAGTAAGTGTTTACATTGAAAACATGCCTTTTGAAAATGCTTTAGAAAAATTAGGGTTTGCTAATAATTTAACCATTTCTAAAACGGAAGATAATTTTTATCTGATTGAAAAAACAAATCTATCCAACGATAATAGTACAAATAATACTAGTAAAAACAAGGATAATAAAGTAACTCCGATAAACAAAAATAGTACTAATGAAGCTGGTGGAGAGTTGGTTTTTGAAGCTAAAAATGACGCTGATATTTCTGTTTTTGGAACAGATGTGATGATTGATGAAGTAATCAAAAGTATTGCCAAAGAAATAGGCGTTAATTATTATTTTGTTTCTGAAGTTAAAGACAAAACAACCGTTAATATACAATCTACCACTTTTAAAGATTTGTTGGAAAATATGTTTCAAGGAACAGATTTGACTTACGAACTTAATAGTGGGATTTATATCATAGGAGCAAGAAAAACGGAAGGATTAAGAACAACTAAAGTGATACAATTACAACACCGTTCGGTTGAAAAAGTGAACGAAAATATTCCAGCAGATATTAAGAAAGACGTTGATGTTAAAGAATTTTTAGACCTAAACAGCTTAATTTTAAGTGGTTCTCAGCCTCGAATAGAAGAAATTGAGCGATTCATTAAAGAGATTGACAAGATTGTTCCAGTAATATTGATAGAAGTAATGATTATTGATTATTCTAATAGTAGAACAAATTCATTGGGATTAGAAGCTGGGTTAGGTAAGACTCCTGCGGTAACAACTGGAACAATTTTTCCTGAGCCAAACATTTCATTAAATAGTAATTCCATCAATAATTTAATAGAAAGTTTTAATGGCTATGGAATATTAAATTTAGGGAAGGTAACTCCTAATTTTTATTTTAACATCAAGGCATTAGAAACACAAGGAATATTAAAAGTTAAATCAACTCCAAAATTAGCAACACTAAATGGTCACGAAGCCACAATGACTATTGGAAACACTGAATACTATGTAGAAGAAACGACCAATACATTGGCTAACCAAACTACGCAAACTATTAATACAAGAGTATATAAATCGGTTAAGGCTGATTTATCTGTCACCATTAAGCCTTTTGTTTCAGGTGATGATCAGATTACATTAGAGATTTCAGTGTCACAATCTGATTTTACTGAAAAAATTGAGCCTGGAGCACCTCCAGGGTCAGTATCACGAGAATTTACCTCTCTAATAAGAGTTAAAGATCAAGAAATGATTTTACTGGGAGGATTAGAAGAGAAATCTACTAGGGAATCTGGAAGAGGGATTCCCTTCTTATCAAGAATCCCAATAATTAAATGGTTTTTTAGCAGCAGAACGAAAGAGAAATCTAAAAGTAAACTTAACATTTTTATTAAACCTACAGTAATTTATTAAATGCTCCACTTTTTAGACACATATAATTGGATAAAAGGTCAAACCGTATTTGGTGTTGAATTGATTTATAATAGCAAAGATAATTACACCCTTATTGCTTTAGAGCTAAAAATAAATAAAAAAGGCGTTGAGATTAGTAGACGTTATGTCGATTCTACATTGGTGCAATTAGCAGAAGAGAATACTAAAAAAAATTCTGTATATATATCAGTTGGAGGGAAAGGAGTTATTCATAAAAAAGTAAAAATAAACGAATATTCAAACGATCAGGAATTGTTGAATCAAGTACTCCCTAATGCATTAATGAAAGATTTTTATTTACAAAAAACTTTACTTCCAAAGTATGAATGTTGGGTATCTATTATTAGAAAAGACATGTTGGATGAGTTCATTGATAAAATCGAAAGGTTAAACTTATTTGCTATACAACTTTATTTAGGACCCTTTGCCATTGAGAACACCATAAGATTGTTAGAAAAACCTGTATTGTTAACTGCTACACATGAATTATTAATTGAAAACGATCAAATCATTCAAATGAATAGCTTGGGAAGTGTTTCGGGTGGTGAAGAGTATAACATTGAAGGAGAAATTATCAATTCTCATGAACTAATTGCTTTCGGAACAGCATTTAATCATTTTATGCCAACTAGTAAACTAGTTACTATTTCAGCAACCAAAATAGAACAATTAAAAGATGAATTCTTGAATAAGAATAAACTAAAAGTAGTTGGATTTTCAATGGTAGCTATCTTTTTTTTGATAGTGATGCTCAATTTGGTGATTGCCAATAATTATGAGAAAACTCATAATGAATTACAATATCAAGTAAATAGCAAAAAAAAGTATGTAGAAGAATTAAAAACTTTAGAGAAGGAATTAAAAATAAAAGAACAATTTGTAAAAGGTAGTGGTGTAGCAAGAGCTTCTAAGATATCATATTATACCGATCAGATAGCATGGAGTGTACCAGAATCTATTCAATTAAATCAGTTGTTTGTTAATCCGTTAGAAAAAAAAATCAATAAAGCAGAGGATATCAACTTTAATTATAACAGCATTAAAATAACAGGTACAGTTAGCAGAAGTATTGATTTAAACAATTGGATTAAGGTATTAAAACAATATCCATGGGCGGTAGAAATTAACATCATTTCTTTTATACAAGAAAATTTTAGTACCGCTGGTGAATTTCAATTGGAATTAAAAATTAATTAAAAAGAACATGATAATTTTTTTCGATATAAGAAAATGAATAGGATTGGTTCTAGCCAATATGAATAAGGTAATAAACGATGAAAAAGAAAATTACATACCAGCAAAAATTGCTCTATACACTAATAGCAGGAGTTTTATTTTCAATTGTTATTTATAATCTTGCTTTGTCTAAAACCATTAGTCTGGCAATAAAAAACAATGAACTTCAACAACAAATATCAAAGAACCAAGATGCTCCAAAACAGATTGAAGTAGTTTCACAAAAAATTAAAAGAATTGAGCAATTAGTTGGAGATAAAGCATACAATAAAATAGATATTCATCAAGTATTGTTAGAGTCTGTAACTGGTTATGTGCAACAAAATGGGTTAATATTAAAAGATTTTCCACAACCCTTTGTTATTGCTGAAAATGGTTACATTACTAAAACAGCCCAGCTTACTGTAGAAGGTGACTTTATACCTCTGCTGAAATTAATCTACTTTTTAGAAAATAATTATAAGGTAGGAAAAGTGATTGCAGTTGATTTTAAAACAACAAAAGAAATAAGAACTAGAAAAAGAAAATTAAATACGACCATTTATTTACAAAATGTTAAAGCAGAAAATCATGAAAAAAATACTTAAAAACGTCCTGATATTAACAGCAATATCAATAATATTTGTTGCATGTGATGATTTTATAGAAAAAAATATAGAAGATGATTACATTACATTAATAGCACCAGCAAATAATTTAACAACAATTCAGTTAACCCATACTTTTTGGTGGGATTGGTTAGATGGGGCAGAATATTACAACATGCAAATTGTTGAAGGTTCTTTTTCTGGGGTTACCAATTTTGTTTTAGATACCATTATTTCAGACAATAAATTTGTATATACGCTTTATCCTGGCTCATTTCAATGGAGGGTGAGAGGAGAGAACAATGGAGGAGTAACTAATTTTACTACATTTAATTTAACCATTGATAGTTCCCTAAACATAAGCACTCAACAAATAATTTTAGCTTCTCCTGCTGATAATTACATCACCAATAACGATTTAATTACCATTACTTGGAACTTTTTACTAAATGCGGATGATTACCAAATAGAAGTACATCAGACTACATGGGCAGGAAGCCTTGTTTTAGGACCGAAAGTAGTAACAGCATTAACAGATACATTTACATTATTGGAAGGAACATTTGTATGGGGGGTTCAAGGGCGTAACTCAATTACAGGAACATCAACGGCTTTTTCTCAAAGAACAATTACTATCGATACAACGGCTCCTAATATGGTAACTTTAAATCTACCTGTTGATAATGATACATTAAGCAATGGGTATAATACTTTTACTTGGACACAAGGAACAAATACTGGAACAGCTTTAACCGATGATATCTCATTTTATTCAAATGCAGCTGCAACAACATTAATCAAATCTGTTCAGGCAGTTGGTACTTCATACCAAGACTCTTTAGGCTTAGGTATTTTTTATTGGCGAGTACAATCAACAGATGCAGCAGGTAATATAGGCACTGCAAGCAGTATTAGAAAAATTGTTATTCAATAATAAGTAAAATGAAAAAGAAGAAAATCATCTATCTGTTGGCACCACTTGTTGTCGTTGTGTGGGGATTTGTATTTTATCAACTTTCTTCATCGTTTCTCTCTACACCAAATTTTGCGAAAAAGGAACCCATTCAAAAAATAAATATAGATGAAATTAAAAGAGATACTTTTTCAATTATTGCTAACTATAGAGACCCTTTTTTAGGATGTGCAACAAGTTTGAACACCAATAATAATTCTAACATCAAAACAACAGCTAAAAAACTTAAAATTAAAACTGAAGTAAAAGCCGAAAAACCTTGGCCTATTATTTCTTATAATGGTATGATAAAAAATAATAATTCTGAAAAAAGAGTTGGCATCATTAAAATTGATGGTAAGGAATTTTTAGTAAAAGAAGGAGACGTACTAAGAAAGGTAAAAATAATGGAAATTAATCAACAATTGATTAAAGTAAACTTTCAGAAAGAAAGCAAGTCAATAATAAAATAATTTGAACTAATGAAATTTGGTATAACAATAATTCTATTCGTGTTGATGTGTTATAAAACATTCTCACAGAAAGTAGAAGAAATTACACATAGAGAAATAAATATCCATTATAATGATTCTTCTGTAAAAGCTAATATTTTACTAGAACAAAAAAAAATAATGTTAAATACAATGACCAATTATTACTGGTATTACAATAACGCCATCAACAGCAACCAAAGCGATTATAAAGGCAAACTGTTGGATGGAGAATACCAGGTGACTTCCAAAAATGGACAATTAATTACTAAAGGAAAATTAAAGAGAGGAATAAAATTAGGAGCATGGAAACAATGGAACGAAAATGGAGAATTATTAGCGTTGATTAATTGGGAGAATGGTGTAAAAAATGGAAAATACAAAAAATTTAAAAATGGGTTAGTAGTAGAGCAAGGAGTTTATCGAAAAAATAAATTAGATGGAAATTATCAAAAATTTAATACCGAAAAATTAATTGAAAAAGGAACTTATAAGAATGGGTTGTTGCATGGAAAACAAGTTACTTTTCAAGCAGACACCGTCTTAAACAAAACTTATTTTAAAAAAGGTATTGAAATTTTTCCAAAAGAAAAGTCGAATCGAAAAAAGGAAACTCAATCTGTAAAAGAATCAAAAGAGAAAGAGGATTCTACGCTTATTAGTAAAGCTAACAATACGAAAAGAGAACAGATTAGAAAAACAAAAAAAGATGAACCAACCAATCAAATAGAAAAAGAGAACTCGAATAAAAAAGGATGGAAATTTTGGAAAAAAGATCAAAAAGAAATTAAAGCAGCACCAAAAAAAGTTGACAAAACGTCTATTGAAAAAAAGAAGGAAAAATTACCAAAATCTGTCACCGATAAAGAAAAGAAGACTAAAATAGAAAAAAAGGAAAAACAAAAAATAAAAAAAGATGATTAAAGCTGGAACATTATTATATGCCATGTTTTTAATTATTATATCTGCAATAATTAGCTCATCTTTCATTTTAATAAACTATTACAACAGTGCTTATGTCTTACAAACCCTTAAACTAGAGCAATTGTATAAAGATGCAAATTCTGGAATCAACTATGGATTATCTTTACATGAACAAATACCTATCAATTCTAAAGTTGAAATAGATTTATTTGATGATGAACAGCATAAAGTAGTAATAGAAAAAACACACTGGGGAGCATTTTATATCCTATCGGCTGAGGCAACATGGAGAAATAAATTTTTTTCGAAATCTGCTTTAATTGGTGCAAACATCAATGAAGGAGAGAAAATTGCTCTTTACTTAACTAACCAAAACAAACCTTTATCCTTAGCAGGAAATACAGAGATTACTGGAATTTGTTATTTGCCAGAAGCTGGTGTCAAAAGAGCATATATAGAAGGACTAAGCTTTTCTGGCACTAAGTTAATTAATGGGAAAAAATTAATTAGCAATAAAACCTTGCCTCCAATTAACGAAGAATTGATTAGGGAAAATCTAAACAATTTTTCACTAAGTTTTTCTGAGAATGATAGCTTGATGAATTATGAGTTATTTATAGAAAAAGATTCAATTATCAATACTTTTCAAAATAAAACACTTGTTTTATATGCTCCTTTATCTATTACTATTGAAAATAAAGTGATTGAAGGAAACATTATCATAAAATCTGATCATGAAATTACAGTAAAACCATCGGCAACAATATCAAATGCAATTCTTTATGCAAAAGGAATTATTTTTGAAGAAGATGTCGCAGCAAACGTTCAATTGTTTGCAAAAGACTCTATAATGATAGGAGAAAACTGCCAATTAAACTATCCTAGTGTTATTGCCCTTTTAGGAGAAGGAATTGCCGTAAATACCCGTAAAATTATTGTTGCTCAAAATGTAGTCATCAAAGGCTCTATTTTTTTATACAATGAAATTTTTGATAGAAAAAATCAAACATTAGTTTCTATTGGAGAAAATAGTGAAGTTACAGGACAAATCTATTCGTCAGAATTATTAGAATTAAGAGGAAAAGTGGAGGGTGGAGTTTTTTGTCAAAAATTTCTATTAAAAACACCCTCATCTGTCTATGAGAATCATTTGATGAATACTGTAATTAATAGGGAAGAACTTTCTGAATATTTTGTGGGAGTTCCATTAACAGAAATGATACAACATCAAAGAATTATAAAATGGCTCAATTAAATTTTAAAATAAAGGCATTTACAATTGTTGAATCTATGGTTTCAATGGTTATTGTTATGCTAGTATTTAGCTTGTCCTCGATGGTTATTGTTAATGTTATTAAGTCAGGCGTTTCAAGAGACAAACAAAGTGCCTACATGTTTGTTCATGCAATTAGAAACGAATCGATTCAGCAAGCTCGATTTATTGATGAAACTGTTGAAGTAAACGATATAATAATCCAAAAAACAATATTGGATTATAAAAAATCGGAAAATTTAAAAGTGTTGTTAATCGAAGCGTTTAAAGGAGAAACAAAATTGTATGAAAGTAAAGAAATAGTAATTGTAGAGAAGATATGAAACTCAAAGCTTTTTCACTTTTAGAATTAATGATTGCTATCCTTCTATCTGGATTTGTAATCAGTGCCATTTATTCGGGATATGTTTTTACGGTTCAACAATTTTATAAGTTCACTTCCATTAAAACAGAGATAAGAAACTACTTTGAACTGTCAGAAGTATTAAACAGAGAGTTTGAAAATGCAAAAAAAGTGATTAAAAAAAGTAGTAATGAAATTCAAATTGAATCAATCGATAAAACAATATACTATTCATTTAACGATAATAATATTATTAGAACTATAGCTGAGCAAACCGATACATTTTTCTTTGCTGTTACTGCTATAAAAATGAATACCATTAATGAGTTAATACAAGATCCAATTGTTGACTATCTAGTCCTCACAATAGGCAATGAAGAAAAAGAGAAATCTTTGTCTTTTTATAAATATTATGGAGCAGTAACATTGATAGAAGAATAAGTATGGGAATTAGCATTAAAAATACCAATCAAAAACAAGTTAAAGCTAATAGCGATAAAAATAACAAAGTAGCTTCTAAAAGCATTTTTACTTTTTTAACTAGCGAAATTGCTTTTAATAGAAATTTTCCCGATAAAAAAAAGGAGCAATTTTATTCAGAAATAAGCCTATTATTATCAGCTGGAACAGATATCAAAACAGCATTAGAATTAATAGTTGATGAAACAGAAAAGGAAAAAGATAGAATACTGTTAGCAACCATTAAAAATGATATCATTAATGGATTAAGTTTTTCTGAAGCATTAAAAAAAGCAAATAAGTTTACCGAATATGAATATTATTCCTTAAAAGTCGGAGAAGAGACTTCTCGTGTAGATATTGTTTTAACTGATTTAGCACTATTTTTTAAACGTAAAGTAGAGCAAAAAAAGAAAATTTCCAGTGCATTATCTTACCCAATATTCTTGTTAGTTTCCTCTTTCGGAATGGTAATTTTTTTATTAAAATTTTTAGTCCCAATGTTTGAAGGAATTCTCAATAGTTTTCATAAAAAACTACCTGCAATGACTCAATTTGTAGTTGATGCATCTAATACTATTAGCGACTATTTTTTACTTTTTTTCATCCTTTCTGCAACACTATTTTTTCTTATTTATGCCAACAGAAAAAAAGTTTGGTTTAGAAAGGCAACAGCACTGATTATCTTAAAAATTCCTGTAGTTGGTGAAATGGCTCGTAATATTTATTTAACACGCTTTTGTCATTCCATGAGTTTGTTAATTAGTGCGAGAAACCCATTATTAAATTCTATTGGGCTAGTTAAAAAAATGATTGATTATTATCCTATTCAAATTGCTTTAACAGCTGTGGAAAATGACATTATGCACGGAAAATTATTAAATGAAAGTTTAAGAGCATTTCCTATTTTTCCTAAAAAAATGATTGCACTCATTAAAGTAGCAGAAGAAGTGAATAAACTTGATATTATTTTTCAAAATTTAGATGAACAGTATTCAAAAGAATTAGACCATAAATCAGAAGTTTTTGGCAAACTATTAGAACCTTTTATTATAGTTTTTATAAGCGTAATTGTTGGATTTATAGTTATCGCAATGTATTTACCTATGATAGAAATTAACACAGGCTTGTTCTAACGAATTATATCGTAATGATATTAGTTAGAAACTCTGTTCTTCTTCTTCTGGCAACATCAAGTAAATCTCTATTACGCATCAATATTTGTCCTGTTCTTCTGTCGTACGAATGAATGTATTTAGTGTTAACCAAAAAACTTTTACTTATCCTAAAAAAAGGGTGATTGAATAAATATTCTTCATATTCGTTAATTGATTTTGTAGCATATTTCTTACCATGATTTACGGTAACTATTTCAGTATAGGAAAGGTCAGCAGAAAAGTACATGATTTCGTTTACTGGAATAAAATCTATTTTCGAAGCACTTTTAACAGCTATAATTTCTGATTTATTTAAAATTATAATTTCTTGTAGTTGAGTCTTAAATGAAATTTGATGATTCATAAGGAAATCCAAATTCTGATTTGAAGTAAATAAAATTTCTTCTAATTTATTTATCTGAGAATGTAATTGTTTTATACTTTCTTTCATTATATATTTTAAACTGTTAACAAAGCAATTAGCAATTGAGTGTATTATTAAAATAAAATGTTAAATACGATTTATCTAGGTAGTTATATTTCAGAGATTTAATAAAAAAATTAATTTTATAAATCAAATATATTAATATTTGTTTGTTTTAGCGTCTTAAGGTTATAATTTTAGTTGAACTATTCTTTTTCTATAGTTTTTATGGTAAATAGCCTTAACAATAGCATATTATATGTGTTGTAAAACATAAAAAATGATACCAGTTATAACGGATGTTAGTTTATTAAGAAAAACAATTATTTGATTTATATGAAACTGTTAAGATTAAGCTTGAAAATTCGATTAAAATAGATAAGGAAAACTTCCTTACGTTTTTATAAAATCAAGAAAAAGAATTTAAACTTTATTTTTTCAATTTTGTGACCAGTTTATGATACGAGATAATTACGCCAAATCTTTTTTTGATTTAAAAAGGAATATATGAATGACCGTATTTATTATGTCAGTGTCAATACTAAATCTAATGGAAAACACGAAGTTCATAAGGTTGGTTGCTCTTATTTTTCTTATTATTGAATAGAATATGTTTAGGTTCTTTTTAAATTGCAGAGAAGCAGTGTTAGAAGCAAAAAAAGTCTGCACTTGAGAGTTTATTGACTTCTTTTTTAATAATTACTTTTTTTGTTGTTTTCAAAGTATTGATTTTTAGTGAAATTCTGATGTTTTAGTGAATTTTTAGTGAATAAAAAAACACACGAAAAAGCGAATTGAAATGAAATGTTTTGAAATGAAGTGAAATTACTGTGTGACCTCGACAGGATTCAAACCTGTAATCTCTTGAGCCGTAATCAAGTGCATTGTTCAGTTGTGCTACGAGGCCAATAAAGGTCGCAAATATAAAATATATTTAAGGTTTATTTCTAATAATTAGTAATTTTAAAACCACATCAATTGATATCTGTTTATTATGGCTTTTAATTCTGTTAACGAATCTATCCTGCAAAATTTAATAAATATTGTTGGCAAACAATACGTTCTATTTGATGCAGCTGCATTCGAAAAATATGGACATGATGAAACAGAAAATTTAATATTTTATCCCGAAGTTGTTGTTATTCCTCGAACTCCGCAAGAAATAGCAGAAGTTTTAAAACTTTGTAATAAAAACAATATTCCACTAACACCTCGGGGAGCAGGAACTGGTTTAAGCGGAGGAGCTTTGCCAGTTAATAAAGGTATTTTACTTTCTATGGAACGATTTAATTCTATTTTAGAAATAGACGAACGCAATTTACAAGCTACGGTTGAACCAGGAGTTATTACGCAAGTTTTTCAAGAGGCAGTTCAAGAAAAAGGATTGTTTTATCCACCCGACCCAGCAAGCAAAGGAAGTTGTTTTATAGGTGGAAATTTAGCTGAAAATTCTGGTGGTCCAAAAGCAGTAAAATATGGAGTAACCAAAGATTATGTGCTTAATTTGGAAGTAGTGCTTCCAACAGGAGAAATTATTTGGACGGGTGCTAACGTACTCAAAAATTCTACAGGTTATAACTTAACTCAGTTAATGATTGGAAGTGAAGGCACATTAGGAATAATTACCAAAGCAGTTTTTAGATTAATTCCATATCCTCCTTATAATTTATTACTGTTAGTTCCATTTTTTTCTGCAGAAAATGCATGTGCAGCAGTTTCAGCAATTTTTAGAGCAGGAATAACTCCGTCAGGTTTAGAGTTTATAGAAAGAGAGGCACTTTTGTTGGGTGCCAACTATTTAAATGACGAATCCTTAAAAATTCCAGAAAACATTCAAGCCCATCTTTTAATTGAAGTAGATGGCAATAACGAGGAAGTTCTTTTTAATGATTGTGAAACAATAACTAAAGTTTTAGAAGAGTTTAATTGTGATGAAATACTTTTTGCCGAAGACGCTGCTCAAAAAGAAAAATTATGGAAAATAAGAAGAGTGATTGGAGAAGCAGTCAAATCATCTTCTACCTACAAAGAAGAAGATACCGTTGTTCCGAGAGCAGAACTTCCAACGCTTTTAAAAGGGGTAAAAAAAATTGGAGAAAAACATGGTTTCAAATCAGTCTGCTATGGTCATGCTGGTGATGGAAATTTGCACATCAACATTATTAAAGACAAAATGAGTGATGAAGAGTGGAATACAAAATTAACAGCAGGAATTAGGCAAATATTTGAATTGTGTGTTGAATTAAAAGGAACTATTTCTGGAGAACATGGAATAGGGTATGTTCAAAAAAATTACATGGATATCACTTTTAGTGAAACAGAAATTAACTTACAACGAAATATTAAAAAATTATTTGACCCTAAAGGAATTTTGAATCCTGGAAAAATGTTTTAAGTGGGAGTTCTAAAAATTAACATTTAACATCCCCTCTATCAAGAGGGGAAAGGGGTGTGTAATTAAAAAAATCAATTTTTGAACTTCCCACTTAATTAAAAAAGTCCTACAAAATGCAGGACTTTAACTTTAGAGGTTGGAGATTTTTTTATATTTAACTACCTATCTAATTAACTTTAAAACTTTCTCCACACATAAGACGTTTTAAAAGTCAAAAAGGTTGCATACATATAATTTATTTTAGGATTCATCGAATAATTGAAACTTTATTTCGGATTTTTAAAAAATAATATCTAATTTAGAGTCTTCAAATAAAACTAACTAACTAAAATAATATCTATGAAAAAATTTACTTATTTATTATCGGCGTTGCTACTGGTAAGCTCTTTTTCTTTTGCTCAGAACACAAGAAAAGCTCAATTGGTAGGTGCTACACCAGCTCAATTGGAGCAAAAAGAAGCTCAATTGCTGCAAGCTGCTCAAAAATCTCCTTCAGGAAATATTAGATGTTTTACCTCTGAATTAGAGCAGTTACAAAGAATGGCAAATCCTACCATGGAAACTGTTGAGCAGTTCGAAAAGTGGATTACTCAAAAAATGAAGGAACAAGCGAATAACCCTTCTTCCAAAGCATCAAGAAATATCCCCGTTGTTGTTCACGTTATCCACAATGGTGATGCTGTTGGTGCTAGTGAGAACATTTCTATAAATCAGGTTAATTCTCAAATTACCACTTTAAACTTAGATTTTTCTGCAACAAATACAGATTTTGGTAATGTACCTGCTACATTCACCACAGCTTCAACAAACCCAGATATTCAATTTTGTTTGGCTCAAACTGACCCTCTTGGCAATCCTACATCAGGAATTGATAGAGTTCAGTTAAGTGCGGCTTCGTACAACACTATTGGAGCTGTTGAAGCTATCAAACCAGGAACTTCTTGGAATCCGTCTAATTATTTTAACATTTGGGTAATCAACTTTGGAAGTTCAGGATTGTTGGGTTATGCTCAGTTTCCAGTTAGTTCTGGATTATCTGGAATACCAGGAGGAACAACTACAGCCAATACCGATGGTGTGGTTATTGATTATAGGGCATTTGGTAATACTGGTGCTGCTCAAGCACCATATAATAAAGGAAGAACTGCCACTCATGAAATAGGTCACTGTTTTGGCTTAAGGCACATTTGGGGTGATGGAACTTGTGCTACTGACTATTGTACAGATACCCCAACACAACAAACTAGTAATTATAATTGTCAAACGCATCCCTATAATGTAGGTGCTTGTTCTGGAAACACAACAGGAGAAATGTTTATGAATTATATGGATTATGTTCCAGACGCTTGTATGTATATGTTTACAGACAATCAAAAAGCAAGATTTGATGCTGTGTTGACAAACTCACCTAGAAGAGCTTCGTTGCTAACTTCAACAGTTTGTGGTGCAGCTGTAATTAATGCCAACTTTACAGGAGTTCCTACTACAATTATTGCTGGTCAAACAGTAACTTTTACAGATGCTTCTTCTAGCCCTGCTACATTAAATTCTTGGGCATGGACATTTACTGGTGGCACTCCAGCTTCATCTAGTGTGCAAGCACCTCCAGCAATCACTTATTCTACACCTGGAACATATACTGTTTCATTAACAGTAACCGATAATGCTGCAGGTAATGATAATGAAACAAAAGTAGCTTACATCACTGTTAACCCTGTTGGAACAAGTACTTGCGACTCTACTGCTGCTAACTGGGACTTAACAACTCATGGTGCAACTACTGGATTGTACAGCTGGTCAGGTGGAAATGGATATGTTTTAGGTCAAAATGCCTATGGTGACAATGGTTGGGCAGATAAAATTACTTTTAGTGCGACTGGTAAAGAATTAACAGATGTGTTTTATTTCTTTGGTGCTGCCACTGGAACGGGAAATGTAAACCTAAAAGTTTGGGGTGAAACTGCTGCAAAACCAGGTACTGCTTTAGCTACCCAATCAGTGGCTATATCTTCTTTAGCTATTGGTGGTACTCCAACTTTATGGACATTGGCGACTCCTCCTGCATTAAGTGGTAATTTCTATATTGGGTATAACCATACTACTTTGACTGCTGGAGATTCTGCAGCATGTATGTCTGCTTCTACAGGAACAAATTCTGTGTGGGCTTACGAAAGTACTCCAACATGGACAGACCTTTCAGCTTATGGTCTTGACCATGGTATGGCTATTATCCCTGTAATATGTGATATATCAACTGGTGAGAAAGAAATTGTTGGAGATTTAAAAGAAGTTTTAGTTTTCCCTAATCCATCTCAAGGTACTATCAATATTGCTTTAACTTCTAAAGTAGAATCAACAATTGAAGTTTACAATGTTGTCGGTAAATTAGTTTATCATGCTAAACCTTTTAACACTCAATTGATTACAATAGATGTCAATAACCAACCAAATGGTGTTTATTTTGTAAACATTAAAACTGGAAATGATATAGTAACTAAAAAAATAGTGTTATCTAAATAAGTTTTAAAGTATATTATTTTAGTAAAGCCCCGAGAATTCGGGGCTTTTTTTGTGGATTATCGTTACATTTGCTAATAATTTGATACAAGAAAATGGCTAAAGAATTGGTTCAAAAAATAATAAAAACTGCTGTTAATGACACTACATTATTAACAATTACTGATAAGGTATTGAATGGTAAAAGAGTAACAGAAAAAGAAGGAGTTTATCTTTTTAAACATGCGGAAATTGGATATTTAGGAACTTTAGCCAATTACATAAGAGAACATAGACACGGGAATAAAACTTTTTTTAATAAAAATTTTCACATAGAACCAACCAACATTTGTGTGTTTGATTGTAAATTTTGTTCCTATTCTCGGTTTCTAAGAGAAAAAGACAATTTCGATGCTTGGGAATTGACGGAAGAACAAATTTATGATAGAATTAAAGCTTACGAAGGAAAAGATATTACTGAAGTTCACATTGTTGGAGGAGTACATCCTAAAATGGGATTGGATTACTTTAAAAATTTGATAGAAAAAATTAAAATAATTCGTCCAGATATACATGTAAAAGCATTTACTGCAGTAGAATTAGATTACATGTGTAAAAAGGCAAAAGTAAGCTATCAAGAAGGATTACAAATTTTAAAAGATGCTGGACAAGGTTCATTGCCTGGTGGAGGTGCAGAGATATTTGATAATGAAATAAGAGCACAAATTTGTAAAGATAAGTGCACTTCCGACGAATGGTTAGCAATTCATGAAGCTGCTCACAACATAGGAATGCCATCTAACGCAACTATCATTTATGGACATGTTGAAAAGCCTGAGCATGTAATTGATCATATGAATCGATTAAGGAAATTACAAGATAAAACAGGTGGGTTTAATGCCTACATTCCTTTAAAATTTAGAAACGGAAACAATCAAATGTCAGATATAAAGGAAGTAAGTATCGTTGATGATTTAAAAATGTATGCTATTTCAAGAATATTTTTAGATAATTTTAGTCATATCAAAGCATACTGGCCTATGATTGGCAGACAAACTACTCAATTATTACTTTCGTTTGGAGTAGATGATATTGATGGAACAGTTGATGATACAACTAAAATTTACACAATGGCTGGTGCTGAAGAACAAAAGCCAGTGATGACCACCGAACAAATGATAAATCTTATTAAAGAGGTTGGAAGACAGCCCATTGAAAGAGATAGTGTGTATAATGAATTGAGGAGTTATTCTGAAACACTATTGACATAAATTAGTTATTTTTGAAATATATAAATAGTTAAACTAAATCTATAATTGTATGAAAATTTTTAAAAAAATAGTAATTGTTTTGGTGGTTCTAATCGCAATTCCACTAGTTGCAGCTTTATTTATTAATGGAGAATACGCAGTAGTTAGGGAAACAACTATCAACCAACCAAAAGAAATGGTTTTTGAGTATGTAAAATATCTTAAAAATCAAAATAACTTTAGTGTTTGGTCTCAAATGGATACCACCATGAAAAAAGGATTTGTTGGTACGGATGGAACTGTTGGTTGTTATGCTACCTGGGATAGTGAAAATGAAGATGTTGGAAAAGGAGAACAAGAAATCACAAAAATTACAGAAGGAGAACGAATTGATTTTGAGTTGAGATTCTTAAAACCTTTTGAAGCAACTGATAATGCTTATTTTATCACCGAATCAATTGATGATAATCAAACAAAAATAAAATGGGGTTTTGATGGAAAAATGCCTTATCCTATGAATATTATGATTTTATTCATGAACATGGAAGAAATGTTAGCTCCTGATTTAGAAAAAGGATTAGCTAATTTAAAAGAATTGTTGGAAAAAATGCCCTCAACTCCTGCTGTAGAAATTAGTGAAATGGAGGTAGCGTCACAACCAATTCTTTACATTGAAGAATCTGCATCGCTAAATTCTGAAGAAATAGGAGCAAAAATGGGTGCTGCTTTTGGAGAGATTATGGCTTTATTAAGTGTTGTAAAAATTGAAATGACTGCTGCACCTCTAGCAATTACTAATGAATTTTCTATCAAAGAAATGAAATGGGTTTTTGATTGTGCAATTGTTGCTGATATGCCTAAAGGAATGGAATTATCTGGCAGAATAAAATCAGGAACAACTTATGCAGGAAAGGTAGTGAAAGCTGTACATGTTGGTCCTTACGAACAAAGCGTAGTAACTTATAACGCCATAGAAAAATACATGAAAAATCATAACTTGGTCGAAAATGGTAGAAGTTGGGAAGAATACATTGATGACCCTTCAGTAGTGGCTCCAGAAAAATTGAGAACAAATATTTATTTTCCTGTAAAATAAATGGCATCCAAAAAAAACATCATTATTACAGGACATCGAGGGGCAGGAGGGCTCGCACCAGAAAACACATTGGCATCTATTAAGCTAGCACTCGATTTAGGAGTTGATCGTATCGAAATTGACGTTCAACAAACTTCGGATAATGTAATTATTGTTTTGCACGACCGAACTTTACGTAGAACAACAACTGGTGTTGGTTTTGTGAAAAATAAAACTTATGCCGAGATTTTAAAATTCAGTGCCGGTTACAAGTATAATAAATATTACATCAAAGAAAAAGTGCCAACTTTAGATGAAGTGATTAAACTCATAGACGGTAGAGTTCAGTTATTGATTGAAACGAAGTATAGCTTCATGTATTACCCAAATATTGAACGTCATATTGTTAATGTAATTAAAAGCAACAATGCCAAAGATTGGTGCAAAGTAATTTCCTTTAATGATAGAGCATTATTTAGAATACATAAATTAGATAAGGACATAAGAATAGGAAAATTATTTGTTGGTAAACATGCTAATTTGCCATTGTCATTTGATAAAGGAGTCAACTTAAAACCATTAACGAGGTATGATTTTGTGGATGAGATTATTGTGAAGCATATTTATGCCACTAAAAATCTTATCGACAAAGTTCATGAGTTTGGCAAAGAATTGCACGTTTGGACTGTAAACGATACCGAAACTATTGAAAAGCTAATCGAAAGAGGAGTAGATGGAATTATTTCCGACTACCCTAATCTATTGTTTAAGTACAGGAAATAAAAAAAGCTCCGAATAACTTCGGAGCTTTTTATTGAAGGGTGGAAGATGGGATGCTGACGCAAAGGGTCAGCATCATGACAATTGCTCAATAAAGAGCAATTCGTCATGATTCGAAATGCCATCATTATATTTCTTCATCAACTCAATTAACCTTTTTCTATTCAGATTTTTAAGTTTAGTTTCTAAAATTATTGCTTCTGAACGGGTTGATTTTTTGGTATTCCATAAAAGAATCCAAGGCAAACCTTTACTGGTGAATTTTTCAAATCCTTTATTATGCCTATCAAATCTTTTAATAATATCATTTGTTTGACCAATATAAAACCGATTTAGTTTTCTAGAAAATAATATGTAAACAAAATAATACATAAAAAAGGCTGCCTCTATTGAGGCAGCCTTAACATTTTTTGGGTGGAAGATGGGATTCGAACCCACGACACCCGGCACCACAAACCAGTGCTCTAACCAACTGAGCTACAACCACCATTTTAGGAGTGCAAATATAATGCTTTTTTTAAAAAAAATACAAAAGGTTTAATATTTCGATAGCGAATTCTTATTTAATGAAAGTGGGCTAAACTAAACAACCTTTATTCTTAAATTTGTATTCAATGATAAATAAGGATAAACATACAACACTCCATATCGAAGGAATGACCTGTGCTAATTGTGCTTTAGGTATAAAAAAACAATTAGAGAAAAAAGGAGCAGAAGATGTTTTTGTTAGCTTTTCAACAGGTGAAGCTACCTTTGCTACTAATAAAAAATTAAACTTATCCGATATTAAAAAGAGTATCAATAGTATAGGATACCAAGTAATAGATGATGAAAACATACAACGTGACCACCATCACGAAGGAAGTTCTAACCTTGAAAAGAAATTTTATTTTACTTTAATTTTTACTATCCCTTTATTTTCTCACATGTTTTTGCCTCACGATTTTATTTTAAATAATGTGTGGGTTCAATTAGGACTGTGTTTGCCTGTGTTTACAATAGGGTTTTTCCATTTTGGTAAAAGTGCGATAGGTTCTTTAAAAACTGGTGTTCCCAACATGGATGTGCTTATTATTATAGGTATTACATCCGCATTTGTTTATAGTTTAGTTGGTTCGCTGATGTATTTTGGAACACCCGAAGCACACAATTATCTTTTTTATGAAACAGCAGCAACCATCACTTCATTAGTATTATTGGGAAATGTGTTAGAACATCGTTCTGTAAAACAAACGACTACGGCTATAAAAGAACTAAATCAACTTCAAAAAACAGAAGCAAAAAGAGTGTTGCCCAATGGCGAAATAGAATTGGTGGGATATAATAATATTCAAATCAACGACATTCTTCAATTTAATACTGGTGATAAAATTGCAGTTGATGGAGAAATAATTTGGGGAGATGGAATTATTAATGAGTC
Organism: uncultured Vicingus sp.; assembly: GCA_964360245.1. Classification (GTDB taxonomy): domain Bacteria; phylum Bacteroidota; class Bacteroidia; order Flavobacteriales_E; family Vicingaceae. The sequence continues at coordinate 9,974 of CAYHWX010000008.1, read as the reverse complement.
CATGTTATCTGGAGAAAGCACCCCAGTATCAAAAACAATAACAGATAAAGTAATTGGAGGAACGTTGATAGAAGATGGTTCTATAAAAATAAAAGCAGAAAAAGTGGGGAATGAAACTGTTCTTGCCAAAATTATTGAGTTGGTAAAAAATGCTCAGCAAGATCAACCAGTAATTCAACAACTAGGAGATAAGGTAAGTGCTATTTTTGTTCCAATAGTAATAGGCATTTCTCTATTAACTTTTGTGTTGGCTTTTTTTGTGTTTGACATTTCCTTGCAACAATCTATCATGCAAAGCATTGCTGTACTGGTAATTTCTTGCCCATGTGCCATGGGGTTGGCAACACCAACAGCGGTAATGGTTGGCATTGGACGTGCTGCTAAAAAAGGAATACTCATAAAAGGAGGAAGCACTTTAGAGCAGATGGCAATTGCTAAAAACATAGTGTTTGATAAAACAGGAACATTAACTACTGGTAAATTTGTGATTAAACAAATAAAGTCCTATTCAACAATTGAAGAACAAGAAATCAAGAATTTATTGTTGAGTATGGAGCAACATTCTTCTCATCCTATTGCAAAATCTATTGTTGAATATTTAAAGCTAGAGGCAAAGCTGTTAGATTTAATGGAAATTAAAGAAATTAAAGGACAAGGTTTATCAGCTAAAGATACAAACGGAAATTTTTATCAATTGGGCTCCTATCGTTTGGCTGAACAATTTACCCAAAACCAATCTCATGCTATCTATTTATTCAAAAACAACGAATTAATTGCTGGCGTTGATATTGATGATGAATTGAAAGAAAATGTTGCTGAAACCATTTCTTTATTGAATCAGCAGCATATTAATACCATTATGCTAAGTGGAGATATTGACCAAAAATGCCAAAATTTAGCTAATAAAATTGGGATAAAAACAGTATTTAGCCAACAACTACCACAACAAAAGTTAGACAAAATAGCAGAATTGCAAAAAATAAGTACAACAGTAATGGTTGGAGATGGTATTAATGATGCACCAGCTCTTGCTAAAGCAAGTGTAGGAATTTCTTTAAGTAATGCAACCCAAGTAGCGGTGCAAACGGCTCAAATCGTGTTACTAAACGATAAAGATTTGAGTCAGGTTTACGAAGCTTATTTAATTAGTAAGCACACGTTAAAAACCATTAAACAAAACTTATTTTGGGCATTCTTTTACAATGTAGTAGCTATCCCAATAGCAGCTTTTGGTTTTTTAAATCCTATGGTTGCTGCTTTAGCAATGGCTTTTTCGGATGTTATTGTTGTTGGAAATTCCATCCGATTAAAATCAAAAAAATTATTATAGAATTCTTTTTAACTTGTTTACTTTTCTTACTTTTATTCAAAATCAATTAAAATTATTAGTATGGGTTTATGGGATAAAATTTCTGGTGAATTTGTAGATGTTGTTGAATATTTAGATGATACCAACAATACTTTGGCTCACCGTTTTGAACGCTACCAAAATGAAATAAAAAATGGAGCAAAATTAACAGTAAGAGAAAGTCAGTTGGCAATATTTGTTAGTGAAGGTCAGTTTGCTGATGTCTTTTCACCAGGAATGTACGAGCTAACCACTCAAAACTTGCCCATATTAACCACCCTAAAAAGTTGGAAATACGGATTTAATAGCCCATTTAAAGCAGAGGTTTACTTTATTAATACCCGGGTTTTTGATAATTTAAAATGGGGAACACCACAGCCATTACCAATGAGAGACCCAGATTTTGGAGTAATTCAAATGAGAGCACATGGTGGTTATCATTTTAGAGTAACTGATGCCAAAAAATTAATTACCGAAGCTGCCGGAACCGATGGTCATTTTACGATTGAGGAAATTGAAAAAAGGTTAAGAGATTATATTCAAACAGGATTTCCTGATGCAATAGGGGAGAGTAAAATCCCTTTGTTGGATATGATAATGAATTACAATGAATTAAGTGAAGGAGTAAAAAAAGTTTTAACTCCCAAATTTGAGAAAAATGGGTTATCATTAATAGAATTTACCATTGGTGCGATTACTGTTCCCGATGCGGTTCAAAAAGCGATAGATGAAAGGTCAAGCATGGGAGTTTTAGGAAATATGGCTCAATACCAACAATATAAATCTGCTCAAGCGATGGAAAAAGCTGCCGAAAATCCAAATGGAGGTGCAGGTTCTGGTATCGGAATGGGAATGGGTTTTGGTATGGCTTCTCAAATGATGAATCAACAACAATTTCAACAGCAACCACAACAACAGCAAAGTGGGCCGCCACCAATTCCTGCAGCAGTTCAGTTTCATGCAGTTATTAATGGACAACAATCTGGTCCATTTAGTTTTGATGCCTTAAAACAACTAATTTCTAATAATCAATTTTCTAAAGAAACATTGGTTTGGAAACAAGGAATGGGTAATTGGATAAAAGCAGGTGATGTAGCAGATTTGCAAACAGTTTTTGGAAGTGTTCCACCACCATTACCACCACAACAATAATTAAATATGGAAGAAGTTAAAGAACAAGTTACCCAAGAAGTTGGTAGCAACCAAGATGAAATAAAATGTAAAGGTTGTGGTGCGAGTTTAGTGTATAAGCCTGGAACTATTAATTTGCTTTGTCAATTTTGTGGAGCAGAAAACCCTATTGAAACTGCAACTACTGAAATTAAGGAAAATGATTTTTATGCTGTTTTAGAGAATTTAGGTACTATTTCTGTCAAACAAACAATTACCTTAGTAAAATGCACAGGTTGTGCAGCAGAAGTTACTTTCGAACCCAATATTTCCTCCGAAGATTGTCCTTTTTGCGGAGCACACATCGTTACTGAAGATAAAACCACAGTTGATGTTCTACAACCCGAAGCTTTGTTAGCTTTTAATTTGGATAGTGCTAAAGCTTATGAATTATTTAAAAAGTGGATAAATGGTTTGTGGTGGGCTCCCAACGATTTAAAAAAATATGCCATTCAAAAAGATAAATTAGCGGGTATTTATATGCCTTTTTGGACTTATGATGCAGATACCATTTCTGCTTATACAGGACAACGCGGTGAGTTTTATACCGAATCTTATACCGTAACTATAAATGGTAAATCGCAAACACAAACCAGAACAAAAACACGCTGGTATCCTGCAGGAGGAACAGTTAGTGTGCCTTTTGATGACACGTTGGTGAGAGGAAGTAACTCTTTGCCAGTTAAATTATTAGAAAAATTAGAGCCTTGGGATTTGCCAAATTTAACTCCTTATGATCATAAATATTTAAGTGGATTTAGAACTGAAAAATACCAAATAGATTTAAAAGAAGGTTTTGTAATGGCAAAAGATAAAATGAAACCTATTATTGAAGCTGCTATTAGAAGCGATATTGGTGGAGATACTCAGCGAATATTTTCGGTAAACACCGATTACAACAACATTAGTTTTAAACATATTTTGTTGCCGGTTTGGGTAAGTTCTTACCTCTACAACAAAAAAACTTTTAATTTTATGATTAACGCCCGAACAAGCGAAGTGCAAGGTGACCGACCTTACAGTTGGATTAAAATTACCTTAGCTGTTTTAGCAGTTGTTGCAGTTGGTTTGGTAGCTTATTATATCTACCAAGATTATCAGCAATAAATTTATTAAATCCTTAATTTCTAAAACACTGTGCTATTCAATTTTTCTAATACAAGCTTACTTAGCTGTTTTCACAAATATCAATAAATTCAACTCAATAAAAAAGCTTCAATAGAATTGAAGCTTTTTAAAAATTTGCACTTTTTTTATTTATTTAAGTGCAATTTGTTTGTCTTTGTTGTATTTTACAGAATACTTAAACTCCATTAGTTTGTTTTGTTTTGCAGGCATATTAAAAGTCCAACTTAACATTCCTGTTTCTTTCGTATAGTTAGCTTTGTCGCAAGAAAGTAGTATCACTTTTATTTCCTCTAAACTGGCAACAGGAATTTGGTCTTCAATAATAATGTCAACATCATTAGGTCGGTTATTTTTAATAGTTAATTCATAGGTAAATGTTTTCATAATGTCATCTCCTAAAAATTCACCTTTTTCTTCTTTTTTCAATAATTTTCTTCTTATCGAAATTCGTTCATCTCTACCCAAAGTTACTGCCAATGAATCTCCCATTACATCAGGATTTAGCATGGTTGCTCCAATAAAAGTACCTTCAAAATAAACATTGGCTGCGGCTGGCAACAAATTCAACTATTCAAATCCTTTAATGTTGGCAACTAAAAAAGCATCCTTGTCTAATTTTGGCACCATATAATATTGGTATTTAGCAGCTAAGTTTTCGTTTTTTATAGCTACCATGTGGTTTTGACCATCAGAAGGAATGGTATAAGGAATGGAAATGTCGTATTCGATGTTGGTTAAATTTTCGTTCATGGTGGCATAAAAAGCAGATGTTTCTGCTGGAGATAATTCTTCTTCTTTCATTTGGTAAGCAGCATCCATACTAGCAGCAGGTTTTGCTAAACCTCCATAACTTCTTTTTCTGTCTTCATTATAATAATTATTAGGATTGTAATAATTTAAATACCAAACAGGTAATTCTGGTTTAACTTTACTTTTGTTAGGATTGTTGGTCGATAGTTTTAGTAAAATATTATCCCAATTTTCACCCGAATTTTGATACACATTGGCTCTATAAGTTAACTCAATGGGTTCGTTAATGCCATTGGCTCTTAAATCGTAGGTCGGACTCCAAGAAGCTTCGTTTACCAAATAATTAACATCAATGATTCCAGCAGTTGCTTCATCTGCCGATACAGTTACTACAATTTGATATTTTTGGTAAGCAGGCATAGCAACATATTTTTGTGCATTGTTGTTGTTGATGTTGTTGAGTCGTGCTTGTAAAACTTGCAATTTTTTATTGAGCAAGTATTCCTCTTTTTTTAATTTGATTAACGTTGCGTTAATGTTGTTGTATTTTTCTCTAAAAAAACTCATGGCATCTATTAACAAAGCCAATGAATCGCTTTTCATACTATTGTTATTGACTAACAATTGTTTTTCCAATTCCAACACATCTCTTTTAAATTTAAGTTCTTCTAAATCGAAATTCATAACATCTAATGAATCCTGAATATTTTGTAGTTGTGCTAGAATATTTTTTGGAATTTCTGGAGGTAAGTAAGAACTAGGAGGTTGGTACAATTTATATTTAGTATCTAAAATAATGTAATTCCCTTTTCCTTTTACTTGAATGCTATTGGAATTAATATTTGAAGAAATGCTATCAAAAATAACTTCTGTAATTCCCTTTTGAAGCGTAAAAGTTGCCTTCCTAAATACTTGTGCTCCATTTAAGAAAACAGTTACTTTATTAATTTTTGAATTAACCAGCGTTTCATTTACTGCGAACGAAACATTAATTATGGTTATTAATACGATTGATGCAAACAATTTTTTCATGACTTTTAGTTTTAGTGATTAATTTACTCATTTGATGTACTTTTGCTATTTATTCCATATTTGTAATTTAAAAAAAGAAAAATTTAAATGAAGTACAGGTGTTTAACCATTGAAGAATTAAAAGAGTTGGAGCAGGAGTTGAAACATTTTTTAATTGCCAATCATGTTTACACCGAAGAGTGGGTAGCACTTAATAAAACAAAAGATAAAAGAGCACAAGAATTAGTGGAACTCTTTAGTGATGTGGTGTTAGAAAAAGCTCTTAAAAATATTAACTATTTAGAACACATTACTTCTTTTGAAATTACATCTTTTAAGTGTGGTGATACAACAATGACGATGATTGGAATTTCGTCAAAAAACAAAAAAATAGATTTCACAAAAGATAAGTTGAGCAAATTTAAAAATGAATTAACTATCTTTAAGTCGAATAAACTTTATATTAAACAACGTGAACTGGAGGTTTTTGAATTATTGCAATCTGGTTGTTCTATAATTACTGAAGAACGATTTAAAAAATTAGAATTGGCACATACGTACTCCTCCAAACAAAATAAAAACTAATGAAAGGTATTTTATTACTATTCATTTTCGTGTTGAGCTTTCAACTTTCGGCACAAACCAATGAGGCAGTTAGAACTGCAATTCAAAAATTTGCTGCTGACCCAGAACTAAAAAATGCATCCATCAGTTTTTATGCGTTAGATTTGGATTCGAACAAAGTAATTGCAGGATTAGGCTCTGATTTAAGTTTAGTTCCTGCATCAACGATGAAAATTGTTACAACTGCAACAGCTTTAGAAATATTAGGTGCCGACAAACGATTTTCTACCACCATCAACTACTCAGGCAAAATAGATTCAACAACAGGAGTTTTAAACGGTAACATTTACATTGTTGGTGGAGGCGACCCTTGTTTGGGTTCCGAACGTTTTGAAAAACAATATGGTAATTTTATCAATAAATGGGCAAATGAAGTTATTAAACTGGGTATTAAATCAATAAATGGTGCTGTAATTGGCGATGCTTCCATCTTTAATGAACAAATGATTCCTTCTACCTGGATTTGGGGAGATTTGGGCAATTATTATGGAGCTGGTCCTTGTGGTTTAACCATTTATGAAAACAAATGTACTATTGAAATGGAATCTGGAAAAAAAGGAGACTCTACTCAAGTTACTTGTGTTTACCCTTATATCCCAAATTTGGAATTTGACAATTATGTAAAAAGTATGCTAACCGAAAAAGATGAATCTTATATTTTGGGAGCACCTTATCAAGAAAATAGAACAATTAAAGGAGGCATTCCTTTAAATGTAAAATCTTATGAAATTAGCGGTTCTATTCCAGACCCAGCTTATTTAACTGCCTTTGAATTGGATATGGAATTAAGAAGTTTGGGAATTAAAATTACCAATCCTGCGACTACAGTTAGAAAAATTAAGACGGAAACAGATGGAAGGAATCCCGATAAAAAAAATATCATCACCACAACGTGGTCACCAAAACTTATTTCTATCATTAATCTTACCAATACGTATAGCATCAATCTATATGCAGAGCACCTAATGAACCAAATTGGAGTATATAAATATGGAAGTGGAGATACAGGCTCTGGAACGCTAGCTACGCAAAATTTTTGGGCAGCAAATGGGTTAGATTCAGATGGTTTTTATGTGAACGATGGTAGTGGACTTTCCAGATTTAACGGAGTTTCAGCAAAACAATTAGTTGGAATTTTACAACACATGTATAAAAGCAAAAACAAGCAACTCTTTATTAATTCTCTTCCAGTTGCTGGTGAGTCTGGAACATTAACAAATGTGGGAAAAGGAACTGCTGCCTCAGGTAATATTCGTGCAAAAAGTGGTTACATGACAAGGGTAAGGAGTTACGCTGGATATGTAACAACAAAAAACAAAAAGAACATAGCTTTTGCGTTAATTGTAAACAATTTTAATTGTTCACCTTCTCAAATGAAAAGTAAAATGGAGAGAATAATGATTAAACTAGCTGAAATAGAAAAATGAAAAATTTATTTACTGGAAATTTGTTTTCCATTTTTGAACTCTCCTAAAACCACAACGTCTTTTATTCTTTCGTATTCTTTTACAGCCAATAACATTGCTTTTTCAGAATCTCTTCTAATTTTAATGCCTGTTTTACTTCCTTTGTTTCGTACTTCAATATAAAACCCATCTTTTAATTTTGTAGGTTTTGTAGCCGGTCTTCCCATCTAAATCTTTTTTTATTTGCGGACTAATTTACACTTTCTATGAATTAAAACAAGGATAAGAGCAATTATTTTAAAAAATCGTTAAATTTATTAGTCTTTTTAAGATAATAACTCACAACAACACTTTTATTAATCAATCCTGTTAAATTAGGAGTTAAGGAAGGAGTTCTTTTTAGTTTGTTTTGATGAAGCCCATTAAAAAATGAAAAATGAGAACGAACTATTGCCCAAGTATGAGTTGGTTTTCCAGAAAATAGGAATTTGATTCCTGCCAATCCATCTAATAATAAGCGAGCTAATAAGATTATAAAACGGTTTCCTTTTGGAAGATTTTTATGTAATGTTAAGAGGCTATTTCTGAAATTTAAAAATGTTTTCTGAGGTTTTGTTTTATTTAAAGTTCCACCACCTACATGGTAAACAGTAGAAGTTGGGCAAAACATAATTTTATAACCTTTATTCTTTAATCTCCAACATAAATCAATTTCTTCCATGTGAGCAAAAAAGAATTCATCTAAGCCACCAATTTCATAAAATTCTTTAGCTCTAATAAACAAACACGCACCCGAAGCCCAAAATATTTCTGTAACATCATCATACTGACCAGTATCTTCTTCAATCTTATCAAATATTCGCCCTCTACATAATGGATAACCAAGTTTATCGATAAAACCACCTGCAGCTCCTGCGTATTCATAATAATTTTTGTTGTTGTAATCTTTAATTTTTGGCTGACACGCAACTACATTTTTGTCGTTTTCTAATAGATCTATCATAGGTGTTAACCAGTTTTTGGTTACTTCAACATCTGAGTTGAGTAAAACATAATATTCGGCTTCAACTTGTTTTAAAGCTTTATTGTAACCACCGGCAAAACCATAATTTTTATCCAGTAAAATAATTTTAACGCTCGGAAAATTAGCTTGCAAAAAAGAAATAGAATCATCTGTTGAATGATTATCGGCAACTATAATTTCTGCTTCAAGAAAAGAGTAGGAGATAACGGATGGTAAAAATTTTTCTAAAAATAATTGACCATTCCAATTTAAAATAACAACAGCTAACTTTTTATTCAAAACTAAATTTATTTAGGATTGTTAAAACTGTCATTTGCCCTACCACCATAATGATCACTATTGTCTTCCGTATCCATGTCAACAGGTTGGTTAGTTCTTTTATGCAATTGAACTTTCCATTGAGCGTTATAGACATACCCAGGCATATCAGAATGCAAAAGAGGGTATTCATTACTCACTAAATCTGGACTATAAAAAACAAATTTTTTATTACTAAACCCTTCAATTTTATAATAATGCCAAATTTCATAAGGATAAGAATTAGGTTCGCTTACAAATTCTGATCGTGTATTTGGTTTACCATATTTCAAAAATATAATTCCTCTGTCAGTTGTGTACCCTTTTTTTATAGCTGTAGAAAATAGTTTATTGGCTGTTTCAACCATTGTAGCATAGTTATTCCATTCCGTTTCAGGGTCAATTGCGTTTCTGGTCACCCAAAAATTATAAAAGTATTGCCTCATTAATTCCTCATCTTTACCCTTTAACTGATTGCTAGCGAAATTAACTTCTATTTGAGTAGAAATAGGCTCAATACTTTTGATACAATCATCTAATTTATTTTTGTCAATTTTAGCAACAAAAGAGTTGATGTAGTCGTCAGAAATTATTAATGGAGTTGCTTTTGGGTTGCTTCTTTGAAAAAATATTTTTTTGTCGATTAGTAAGTCGTTGTTTTTATTTCTTGCTTCAATTACGAGGTTGTAATTACCTGAAGGTAAACTTTCTATCGTAAAAGATTTAAGAACAATGTTAACAGGTTTTGCAACTTCTTTAGAAAAACTTTTGTAATTGCTAATTATTTTATTTGTTTCAAACGATTCTATAAAATAAGTAATTAAATAACTTTCGTTTTCTCCAATTACTTTGTCAGAATTGTATATTTCGGCATAAAAGGCAATTTTTTGGAAAGATTCAGGATAGTAATCTGAAGTATAAGGAATAATATCAAACCCACTTTTAGTGAGAATACTTTTGGTAGAAGCTTTATTTAACGATTCTATCAATTCAATATCAGATATTCCTATTTTATCAGTAGGATAATTTACTGTTAATATTTGGGTGGATTTAAATGGAGGTTCATCTGAGTGAAAGTCTTTGATGGTAATTTCAAACTCGTACTGACCATTGGGTAATGAAATCCGTTGCTGGTCCATAAAAGTAGCTTTTTCGGATAAAGAGTCTGTAACTTCAGGGCTGAGTAAGTTGTATTTTTTAAATTTTTTAATTTCAT
>CAYHWX010000007.1:25655-59960 GCA_964360245.1 uncultured Vicingus sp. | reverse complement strand
CTGCCCGAAGAAATTTTTTAAAATCTAATGCCATCGAAATCCGACACATTATTGAGGAGTTTCAACGAGTTGCCCTGGTTCATGCAGACATTGCTTTTACGATGTATAACAATGGAAATGAAGTGCTAAATCTCAGCAAAGGAAGTTTTAGGCAACGTATTGTTGGTGTTTTTGGAAGTAAATACAATGAAAAATTAGTTCCCATTAGCGTAACTACTGATGTGGTTAGTGTTGAGGGATTTGTGAGTAAGCCTGAGTTTGCAAAAAAAACAAGAGGTGAACAATATTTTTTTGTGAATGACAGGTTTATTAAAAATGCATACTTAAACCATGCAGTTCAAAATGCATTTGACCAATTGTTGAGTAAAGACCAATATCCTTCTTACTTTTTAAAATTAACTATCGACCCTTCAAAAATTGATATTAATATACATCCAACAAAAACGGAAATTAAGTTTGAGGATGAACGTTCTATTTATGCAATTATCAGAACAGCAGTGAAGCAGGGATTGGGTAAATTTAACATTTCACCAACATTAGATTTTGAACAAGAAAGTTCTTTTAATGTTCCATTATTCAAAAAAACAGATGTTATAAAAGCACCTGTAATTAAGGTTAATCCCAATTACAATCCTTTTGAATCCAAACCTTTAGCACCTCCTGTTCGGCAACAGTCAACAGCAAACTGGGAATCGTTGTATGAATCCTTCCATCAAAATAGCGAAGAAATAATTCAACACAATGAACAAAAAGAAGAACAACAATTAATTTCTTCCGATTGGGAGAATGAAGAACAAGAGGAACACAACACCTTAATTCAATTGCACAATAAATATATTCTTACTCAGTTAAAATCTGGAATGCTATTAATCGATCAACAAAGAGCACACGAACGAATTTTGTATGAAGAATTTTCTAGAAATTTAGCAGAAGGAAAAGCTAGCTCTCAAAAACTATTGTTTCCAGAAACTATTGATTTTAATGCTGCGGATGCAGAGTTGATGAGTGAATTGCATACCGAAATTAAAAATTTGGGTTTTGAAATAAAAAAAGTGGGGAACTGCAATTTTAAGGTGATTGGAATTCCTTCCGAATTAAAAGAGCAAAATATTAAAAAAATACTAGAAAGGTTATTGGAGCAATTTAAGTTAAACGAAAGTGAGTTGAAATTAAAAAAACGAGAGAATTTAGCCATTTCGATGGCAAGAAGTGCAAGCATTAAAGCTGGTAAAAAGTTAGCTTTCGATGAAATGAAGGCACTCGTTGACCAACTTTTTGCTTGTGATATGCCTTATAGTTCTCCTAGTGGAAAAAAAATCGTTATCACCTTAAATTTAGATGAACTAAACCAACAATTTGAAGCTTAACAATGAATTTTAGAAACATACCACCTGTCGTTAAAAATCTTTTAATCATTAACGGGCTACTGTATTTAGCTACGATTTTATTACAAAGTAAAGGAATAGATTTAGCGGAAACTTTAGGTTTGCATTATTGGAAAAGTGCTGGATTTTATCCACACCAATTGGTAACCTATATGTTTATGCACAGTTCGAGCGATTTTACACATGTGCTTTTTAACATGTTTGCTGTTTGGATGTTCGGTAGAGTATTAGAAGGGGTTTGGGGCTCCAAAAGATTTCTCATATTTTACATGGTAACTGGTGTTGGAGCTGGGATAATACAATTAATTGTAGCTCATTTAAGATTAATTCCGCTGATTTCTCAATTACCTCCAGAAGACATGAATATGATTTTAAATGAAGGCTACGATTTAATACAATCTGGAAAAAACTGGATAGGAGTTGGAGGAACAATCAATGGCTTAATAAATGGTGTAACTGTTGGAGCTTCGGGTGCAGTATTTGGTATTTTGTTGGCTTTTGGAATGTTATTTCCTAATACTGAATTAATGTTGTTGTTTCCCCCAATTCCGATAAAAGCAAAATGGTTTGTTTTAGGCTATGGGGCACTCGAATTGTATTCAGGTTTCGCCAATAATCCAACCGATAATGTGGCTCATTTTGCACATTTAGGAGGTATGTTATTTGGATTTTTCTTAATACAATATTGGAAAAAAGACAGAGGTAGTTTTTATTAAAGAAAATACGTCATTGCGAATTTTATTTTTGTTACACTGAGTTTGTCGAAGTGTATAAAAATAAAGTGAAGCAATCTTGAGAGTAGAATAAGTTTGTGTTTTAATGATTATCCTTCGATAAACTCAGGATGACATTAACACGAAAAGTAAAACAATGAGTAACCCATTTATAGAAGACATAAAAAGCCAATTCAAAAATGGTTCTGCATTAATCAAATTGATATTTATTAATGTGATTATTTTTTGCCTTATACATATTTTTGGTATAGTTCTCTGGCTTTTTAAGGTTAACAATGGCACCGAACTTGTTTCTTATTGGTTGTCATTGCCTGCTAATTTTTCACAACTATTCACCAAACCATGGACACTGATAACCTATATGTTTTTGCATACCAGCATGATGCATATTTTAATGAATATGTTATGGTTGTATTTTGGTGGTAGAATTTTTATTGAATTTTTAGGTCAAAAAAAATTGGTAACAACTTATCTTCTTGGTGGGCTAACTGGAGGAATTTTATACATTCTGTCTTTTAATTTTTTTCCTGTTTTTGATAAAGCAATAATTGGCTCAATGGCTTTAGGTGCTTCTGCTTCGGTAATGGCAATTTTGATCGCTGCTGCCACTTATGTCCCAAATTATGTAGTCCGACTTTTTTTATTCGGAGAAGTTAAGCTTAAATATATCGGCTTAGCAAGTATTGTATTTTTTGTTTTGGTGGGAATGCAGAGTAATCCTGGTGGAAATATTGCTCATTTAGGTGGTGCATTATTTGGTTTTTTCTACATTCAACAACTTAAAAAAGGAAAAGATTTTACACTAGGATTTAGTCGATTGTTAGATTATTTAAAAAACTTGTTTATACCCCACAAAAAAATGAAAGTGGTTTATAAAAAGACAAGACAAACAAAATCCGACTACGATTACAATGCTCAAAAACTTTCCAATCAAAAAAAAGTAGATTCCATTTTAGACAAAATTGCAAAATCGGGCTACGATAGTTTAACCGCTGATGAAAAAGCGATATTGTTTGATGCGAGTAGGAAGTAGTTCTCAGTCCACAATATTCAGTCTTCAGTTCACATTTTATCACGTTAATATAGAGAGATTTTTGGTTTGTAATTTGAGGACTGCCAACTGTGGACTGCCAACTATTTATTCATTAACTTCCCTAACTCCATCATTTCATCACGCAAACGGGCAGCTTCTATAAAATCTTCTTCTTTGGCAGCTTTTTTCATTCTGCGTTGTGTTTCTTCCAATAATTTATGCAATTGTTCTTTATTCATATATTGCACAATTGGGTCGGCAGCAATGTTTAATTTTTCTTGAGCTATTTGAACATCATACGCATCTTCGATAACTTTAGTTTGACCAATTATTTGTGATTCGGATTTGATTATGGTGGTCGGAGTAATTCCGTGTTCTGCGTTGTAAAGGGCTTGCTTCTCTCTTTTTCTATTGGTTCCATCAATCATTTTTTGCATAGAGTTGGTAATTTTGTCGGCATACATGATAACCAATCCGCTTATATTTCGAGATGCTCTTCCTGCAGTTTGAGTTAAAGAACGCTCCGACCTTAAAAACCCTTCTTTATCAGCATCTAATATCGCTACCAAAGAAACTTCAGGTAAATCCAACCCTTCCCGTAAAAGATTTACTCCAATCAGTACATCAAATAAACCCAAACGTAAATCACGTAATATTTCAACACGTTCAATGGTTTCCACTTCAGAATGAATATAGCGGCAACGTAAACCTGCATTGTCAAAATATTTGTCTAATTCTTCCGCCATTCTTTTGGTAAGTGTAGTTACCAACACTCGTTCGTCTTTTTCGGCTCTTATGGCAATTTCTTCCATTAAGTCATCAATCTGATTAATGCTTGGACGAACTTCTATTTTAGGCTCCAATAATCCTGTTGGACGAATAATTTGTTCAACAATAATTCCTTCCGATTTTTCTAATTCATAATTTGCTGGAGTTGCACTCACATAAATTGTTTGTCCAACTATACTTTCAAATTCATCAAATTTTAAAGGACGGTTGTCCATCGCTGAAGGTACTCGAAACCCATCTTCCACCAACTTTTGTTTACGAGAACGGTCTCCACCATACATGGCACCAATTTGCGAAACGGAAACATGACTTTCGTCAACCACCAATAAAAAATCTTTTGGGAAATAATCCAACAAACAGAATGGTCTTGAACCAGCGGTTCGTCTATCAAAATAGCGAGAGTAGTTTTCAATACCAGAGCAATAACCCAATTCACGCATCATTTCTAAATCGTAAGTAACTCGGTCTTCTAATCTTTTTGCTTCTAGGTGTTTGCCAATTTCTTTGTAATACTCCACTTGTTTCACCAAATCGTCTTGTATTTCAAAAATGGCTCCATGCATTCTTTCTTTGGTAGTGTTAAAAATGTTGGCAGGATAAATATTCAAAAAATCGAACTCTTCCAACATATTTCCGTTAATTGGGTCGAACGATTCTATTTCTTCAATCTCATCTCCAAAAAAGTAAATTCGGTAAGCAATTTCTGCATAAGCAGGATAAATATCTACAGTGTCGCCTTTTACTCTAAAATTTCCTCGTTGAAAATCACTTTCAGCTCTCGAATAAAGACTTTGAACCAATTGCAACAAAAACTTGTTTCGACTTATCATATCACCAGTTTTAATTTTGATGATGTTTTCTTGAAAATCCTTCGGATTACCAATTCCATAAATACAAGAAACAGAAGCAACAACTATCACATCTTGCCTCCCAGAGAGTAGGGAAGTGGTGGTACTTAATCGGAGCTTCTCAATCTCATCATTAATTGCCATGTCTTTTTCAATGTAGGTGTCCGTAACAGGCAAGTAGGCTTCTGGCTGGTAATAATCGTAATAAGACACAAAATATTCCACAGCGTTATCAGGGAAAAACTGTTTAAATTCTCCATAAAGTTGTGCTGCCAGTGTTTTATTATGACTTAATACTAAAGTTGGGCGTTGCACTTTTTCAATCACATTGGCGATGGTAAAAGTTTTACCAGAGCCAGTAACTCCTAATAAAGTTTGTGCTTTGGTGCCAGCATTTAATCCTTCCACTAATTGTTTAATAGCTTCGGGTTGGTCGCCAGTTGGAAGAAAGTCGGATTTTAGTTGAAATGCCATGAGGCAAAATTACTGAATTGAGAATTGAATGCGTTGAATAATTGGAGGTTATTAATTCATATAGTTTATCAAAATATTTTCAGTTTATTAGTCATTAATGTTTTGGAATATTGTTAACAGTAATTTTATTTATAATTCTATTCCTGGCGCAAGGATAAATTTAAAACATAAAGTAAGAATAATCAATAAAACAATAGTTATTAAATTAAATTTTCCTATTCCGCTTTCTTCAGTTAAAAGTATATTTTCTATCCTTCCTGCATTTTTCCATGGTAAAATAAAAATCATTCCACTCATAAAAGGATAAATAATACTTACTATGGCAATAACAGGTAGATATAATAATGTTAAACATATCGACCCTATTAACCAAGGTAGAATAATAATGCGAAATGCAAACAATTTTTTGGAAGGTTTATCTATTAACCATTGACTATTATAACTAAATTTTAAAAAAGGTACAGTCAATTTATATGCTATAAAAATCAAGAAAGTAATTCCGACTAAAGCAAATAATATTTGAACTGCAAGAGGAAAATTTAGGAGTAAGTGAACTTTGCCTATGTCACCTTGCTTAAATAAAGGACCAGTCATTAAATAACCAAAAAAGTTGTTAAAACCACACATTGAGAACCATAATAAAAAAAGCGAAAGTAAATTTTGTTTTTTTCGAATTAAGTAAAACCAACCAACAGCAGTTCCTTGAATTAAGCTAAAAAATGGCCCTACTATAGAAATTAGAACATGTTGGTTAATTGACAAACCTTCATCAGCAATATGTTGCACGTAATTATGATGAATTATAGGTTGACTTCCAAATATTAACCCAACCAAAGCATGAGAAAATTCATGTAAAATTGTTGTTAAAAGAAATGCTATTAAATATAAAAATGTAGAATTTAGTGTAATCCACGTTTCTTGTTTTTCCATTCTAATTTTTTTAAACTTATTAGTTAAATCTTAAAAAAAAAAAACAATTTATTTTTTATAAGTCTTACTGTTTTAATTTTTAGAATTATTGTCTTTTCAAATTATTTTTTTTCAGTCAAATTATTGTTCGAAAATCTCACTAACGGTTGTCGCTAACTCACTAGTTGGAAACGTATCAATCCCCAATCAGGTTGAGGACAAGTTATTTCTTACCTCCTGTTAAACGAAGGTAGTCTTTTTTTAGGAGAAAGTCAAGTAGAATAAGATAGTAATATTTTTCAATTCCTCGTTGGTAACAAAGAAAACTGAAAAAGCTATTTTTATCATCAAATAATTGATGCTGATAGACTTGTGCTAAAAATGGCAGATTTACAGTTACGAAAGGATTATCATTGTTAATAATTTCTTTAAAAACCTTTTAAACAAAGGATTAAATCTCTTTTTTTTATTTCTAATTTTAAGCCTTTAATATTTTAGACAGGATATGGCTGAAGAGGTTATTTATAGTGAAGATAATATACGTTCGTTAGACTGGAAAGAGCACATTCGATTGCGTCCAGGAATGTATATTGGAAAATTAGGCGATGGAGCAGCTTATGATGATGGAATTTATATCCTTTTGAAGGAAGTAGTTGATAATTCCATTGATGAATATGTAATGGGGTATGGAAAAAATATTGACGTAAGCATTAAAGATAAAGAAGTAAAAGTTAGGGATTATGGTCGTGGTATTCCGTTGGGCAAAGTAATCGACTGTGTTTCTAAAATGAATACCGGAGGGAAGTACGACTCTAAAGCATTTAAAAAAGCTGTAGGCCTTAATGGTGTTGGAACAAAAGCAGTAAATGCCCTCTCTAGTTTTTTTAGAGTAGAAGCCGTAAGAGATGATCAAATTAAAAAAGCAGAGTTCGTACGTGGTGAGCTAACAAATGATTTTGAAATAGAAGGAACTACACTGAGAAAAGGAACAAAAACAACTTTTATTCCTGACGAAGATATTTTTAAGAATTATCAATATCGGACTCAACACGTAGAAAAATTACTTTGGAATTATGCCTTTTTGAACACGGGTTTAACGATTAATTTTAATGGAGAAAAAATTTATTCAGAAAATGGTTTAAAAGACCTATTAGAACAAAACCTTTCCAGTAATCCACTTTATCCTATTATTCACTTAAAAGGCGAGGATATTGAAATAGCCATTACCCATACTCCTGCTTATGGCGAAGAATATTATTCGTTTGTTAACGGACAATATACGCCACAAGGAGGTACCCATCAAATAGAATTTAGAGCAGCAATAGTTAAAACCATTCGAGAATTTTACGGTAAAGATTATGATGCTTCAGATATTCGCTCCTCTATCGTAGCAGCTATCAGCATTAAAGTGATGGAGCCTATTTTTGAATCGCAAACAAAAACTAAATTAGGTTCAACCGAAGTTGGTCCAGATGGTCCATCCATGCGAGCCTTTGTTCATGATTTTTTAAAAAGAGAATTAGATAATTTTTTACATAAAAATCCAGTAATAGCAGAAGCTTTACAACATAAAATATTACAGTCTGAGCGGGAACGTAAGGATATGGCTGGAATAAAAAATATTGCCAAAAAAAGAGCTAAAGAATCTGCCTTACACAATAAAAAGTTAAGAGATTGTAGGGTTCACTATAACGATTCAAAAGAAATTGACAATAAAATAGAAACGATGTTGTTTATCACAGAAGGGGATTCGGCATCTGGTTCAATCACAAAATCGAGAGATGTTAACACTCAAGCAGTTTTTAGTTTAAAAGGAAAACCATTGAATTGTTTTGGGTTAACCAAAAAAATAGTTTACGAAAATGAAGAATTTAATCTACTTCAAGCAGCACTTAACATAGAAGAAAGTATAGAGGATTTAAGATATAAAAACATTATTATTGCTACAGATGCCGATGTGGATGGAATGCACATCAGGTTATTATTAATCACTTTTTTCTTACAGTTTTTCCCTGATGTGATAAAAAATGGTCATTTGTATGTGTTAGACACCCCTTTGTTTAGGGTAAGAGATAAATCGAAAACTATTTATTGTTATTCGGAAGAAGAAAAGGTAAATGCAGTAGAAGAATTAAAAGGAAAACCAGAAATTACAAGGTTTAAGGGATTGGGTGAAATATCTCCTAGTGAGTTTAAATACTTTATCGGAAAAGATATTCGGTTAGACCCCGTTGTTATTGGGCACGATACTCCAATAGAAGAATTACTTGATTTTTATATGGGTAAAAATACTCCAGAAAGACAACAGTTTATTATTGATAATTTGAAAATTGAAAAAGATATCGTCGTAGAAGAAATTTAATACACACCCCTTTGTTCCCTCTTTTTAGAGGGGAAGGAAATGATGAAAAATTATGATTAAATAAATAGTACAAATAATTCCCTCCTAAAAAGGAGGGCTAGGGAGGTGTAAAATTTACCAAAACACACCCCTTTATCCCCTCTTTTTAGAGGGGAAGTTGATAAGTAAAGACGTGTAATAGGTTAACAAAAATGAAAATAACTTATCATCCAAAGTTAAAAACATTTGCAAGAAAGTTGAGAAATAACTCAACAAAAGCAGAAGTAAAACTTTGGAAAGAGTTACAAAATAAACAAGTTTATGCATATAAATTTACAAGACAAAAACCAATAGGAAATTATATTGCAGATTTTTTTTGCAACAAATTAAAATTGGTAATTGAGGTTGATGGGTATAGTCATAATTTTGAGCAAGTGATAGATAAGGATGAAAAAAAAGAAGATTCTTTAACCAAATTAGGAATTACTGTTTTAAGATTTGATGATGACGAAGTAATGAAAGATATGAATAATGTTTTGAGAGTGATTGAAAATTATATATTTGAGTTTGAAATTAAATTCCCTCCTAAAAAGGAGAGCTAGGGAGGTGTAAAATTTATCAAAACACATCCATTTATTCGCTCTTTTTTGAGGGGAAGGAAATGATAAAAAATAATGATGAAGTAAATAAATAGCATAAATAATTTCCTCCTAAAAAGGAGGGTTAGGGAGGTGTAAAATTTACTAATACTCACCCCTTTATTTCCTCTTTTTACAGGGGGAGGAAATGGTAAAAACAAAAAATATAAATGAACAAAAAGTATAATTTAATAGTAGTGTTATTAGTCGTGTTGAGTATGCCAATCTTAGCACAACACACAACCGATAATGGAGGGGGAGAAAAAACTGAAGTGAAACAAAAAATGCCTCAATTTCCAGGTGGAGATGTCGCTTTTTACGATTTTTTAGATAAAAACGTTCAATTGCCATTAGGTTTCGATAAAGAAAAATATTTGAATGAGCACCACAACCAATTTGTACCTGTTTCTGTTGGTTTTACTGTTGATACAGATGGCTCAATAATTAATATAAAAGTGATTGATGGTGATGATGAAAATTTAAATACTAAAGCAAAAGAAATTGTAAAAAAAATGCCAAAATGGGAGCCTGGCTATCAAAACGGCTCTCCTGTTCAAGTAGAATTTGCAATTCCAATTCGTTTTAATTTGATGTAACCGCAACATTATGAGTGAAGAAGAAAATATAGAAAGAGACGAAGAATTTGATGGGAAAAATAACAATTCTTTAGAGAATGTTATTCAAGTTTCTGGAATGTATCAAGAATGGTTTTTAGATTATGCCTCTTATGTAATATTAGAAAGGGCTGTGCCTCATGTTTATGATGGTTTAAAGCCTGTCCAAAGAAGGATTTTACATTCGATGAAAGAACTAGATGATGGACGTTACAACAAAGTAGCAAACATTATTGGAAATACCATGAAATTTCATCCTCATGGAGATACCTCAATTGGTGATGCTTTAGTACAACTCGGACAAAAAGATTTATTGATAGATTGCCAAGGAAACTGGGGAAATATTTATACTGGTGATAGAGCAGCAGCCCCAAGATATATAGAGGCAAGATTAACCAAATTTGCGTTAGAAGTTGCTTTTAATGCAAAAACTACTAAATGGTTAGCCTCTTATGATGGACGAAATAAAGAACCAGATACATTGCCCGTTAAATTTCCACTATTGTTAGCACAAGGTGTAGAAGGCATTGCTGTTGGATTAGCTTGTAAAATGTTGCCTCATAATTTTAACGAACTAATTGATGCAACTATTAACATATTAAAAGGTAAATCATTCGTTCTTTATCCAGATTTTTTAACTGGAGGAATGGCAGATGTTTCAGCATACAATGAAGGATTGAGGGGAGGAAGAGTAAAAGTTAGAGCACGCATCGTTCAAGAAGATAAAAAAACACTTAAAATTACTGAAATACCTTTTGGCACAACTACTGATAAATTAATTGAGACCATTATCAAAGCCAATTCTAGAGGAAAAATAAAAATTAAAAAGGTAGAGGATAATACAGCAGAAAATGTTGAAATTTTAATTCATTTAGCTCCAGGGGAATCGCCTGATAAAATGATTGATGCATTGTATGCTTTTACCGATTGTGAAGTTTCCATATCTCCAAACGCTGGTATTATCGAAAACGATACCCCAAAGTTTATTGGCGTTAATGAAATGCTTAAAATTTCTACTCAACGAACACTAGACTTATTAAAACTAGAGTTAGAAATTAAACAAGGTGAGCTAGAAGAACAATGGCATTTTTCGTCATTAGAAAAAATATTTATCGAACATAAAATTTACGTTAAATTACATGGTTTAGGTTATGAAGAAGCCATAGAATTAACTCATGTATTGTTAAAACCTTACCTTAAACTTCTAATCAGAAAAATTACTGATGATGATATTAAAAGATTGTTGGAAATTAGGATGAGAAGAATCACTAAACATGATTCTGAAAAAGCTGATGAGAAGTTATTGCAATTAGAAGATGAAATTGAAAAAGTTAAATATAACCTCTTGCATCTTATCGATTTCACTATCGATTACTTTAAGGAATTAAAGAAAAAATATGGTACAGGAAGAGAACGAAAAACAGAACTTCGTTCGTTCGAAAGTATTGATGCCACTAAAGTTGCCGTAAATAATGTAAAATTATACGTAAACAAAGAAGAGGGCTTTGTAGGCATGGGATTAAAAAAAGGTGAATGCGACTACGTGTGCGATTGCTCTGATATTGATGACGTTATTGTTTTTCGAGAAGATGGGGTGATGATAGTTTCAAAAATAACTCAAAAAGCTTTTTTTGGAAAAGGCATTATTCACGTTGGGGTTTGGAAAAAAGATGATAGAAGAACCATCTACAATATGATTTATCAAGATGGGAAAACAGGTCCAGCTATGATGAAACGTTTTGATGTTACCTCCATAACCAGAGACAAAGAATATAATTTAACAAAAGGTACACCCGAATCAAAAGTTCTTTGGTTTACTGCTAATCCGAATGGTGAAGCAGAAAGTATCTTAATTAAACTCCGACCAAAAGCCAGCATCAGAAAACTAAAATTCGATATTGATTTTTCTGAATTAGCAATAAAAGGAAGGGCTGCTTTGGGAAACAGAGTTACCAAATACCCTATTTTAAAAATTGAATTAAAAGAAAAAGGTGTTTCCACTTTATCAGCACGTAAAATATGGTTTGACGATACTGTTCAACGATTAAATTCTGAGGGTAGAGGTGAGTTTATCGGTGAATTTAAAGCAGAAGACAAAATATTAACCATTATGCAAAGTGGTGATTATCATTTAACCGGTTTCGATTTGTTTACCAAGTTTGAAGAAGACATGATTGTGATTGAAAAGTGGAATCCTAGAAAACCTATATCTGCAGTTTATTTTGATGGCGAAAAAGAACAATATTTTGTGAAACGATTTTTAGCTGAACCTACCGATAAAAAAGTATTGTTTATTTCTGAACATGAAAAATCACACTTAGAAATAATTTCAACCGACTGGTTACCACAAATTCAATTGACTTTTTCAAAAATTAAAGGAATTCAAAAAGCCGATGAAAAAATTGCATTGGCAGAGTTTATTACGATAAAAGGAATGAAAGCCATTGGAAACAGACTAACACAACATAAAGTAAAAAATATTGATTTATTAGAGCCGTTACCTTACGAAGAACCTGTTGTTGATGAAGTAGCGTTGGAAAGCGAAGAAACAGATGAAATGGATACAAATTTTGAAAATTTTGATAATGATGAGATTATAAACGAAACTGATTTGCCTCTTAAAAAAGAGCGAAAACCTAAATCAATAAAAGACATGGATGTAGATTCAGAAGAAAACCAAATGACTTTGTTTTAATGGTTTTTTCTGCCACATTAATCATCATCATCATTACTGTTGCAGTATCTTTATATGCCAACAGCAATCCAGAACTTCATAGTAAATTAATGTTTAACCCTTATCAGGTCGTACATCGAAAAGAATGGTACAGGATTTTTACGCATGCCTTCATCCATGACCAAAACAACATTTTTCATTTGTTTTTTAACATGTATGTGCTGTATTCCTTTGGTAATGCTGCTGAAAGTATTTTGTTAAACCAAATGGGTGCCTTAGGAATTCTCTATTATTTGTTGATTTATATTGGAGGAATTGCAATTGCTACGTTGCCAGCAATCATTAAACATAAAGATAATTACAGCTACAATTCGGTAGGTGCATCAGGAGCTGTTTCTGCTGTTTTGTTTTCTACTATTGCCTTTGTTCCTTTCAGTGGTGGAATAGGAATTATGTTTATTCCAAATTTCAGTATCCCTCCTTTAGTTTTTGGAGTGCTGTACCTCGCTTATGAAATGTACATGCAAAAAAGAGGCGGAACCAATATTGCCCATGATGCACACATCTGGGGAGCTATTTTTGGCTTTCTTTTCACACTACTCTTTGTTCCCGGAGCTTTCTCTAATTTTATGATGCAACTTATTTCATTGGTTAACTAAGCATTATAATTTTGCTTTAAACACGCTCTTTTCATATCTTTATCAAAATTTTGGTAGCGTGAATA
Source organism: uncultured Vicingus sp. (assembly GCA_964360245.1). Taxonomy (GTDB): domain Bacteria; phylum Bacteroidota; class Bacteroidia; order Flavobacteriales_E; family Vicingaceae. The sequence continues at coordinate 46,797 of CAYHWX010000007.1, read as the reverse complement.
AAGTTGTTTTTTTAGATAGAGATGGCGTCATTAACTTTGAACCAGGAGATTACACTTACAAGGCAGCCGAATTTAAAATTAACGATGGTCTTTTTGAGGCACTTTTAACACTTAAAAATAAAGGATATCAATTTATCGTTATCACCAATCAAGGAGGAATAGCAAAAGGCACTTATACCCACAACGATGTAGAAGTTGTACATAATTACATGAAAAAACTTTTTAAGCAAGTAAATATAGAATTGTTGGATGTTTATTATTGTCCTCATCATGCACTAATAGAAAAGTGTATTTGCCGAAAACCAGATTCATTGCTTTTAGAAAAAGCCATAGCCAGATATCAAGTTGATATCTCCAAATCGTACTTTATTGGCGATAGCCGAAGAGATACGTTGGCAGCAGAAAAAATAGGACTTACAGCTATTCAAATTAGCACAAATTCACCCATCACTAATTATTTAAAACAGATTAATTGAGCGTTCAAATTTATATCAACTACAATGGGTTTCTTTATGAAGAAAATGAGCCAATTTTTACTGTAAAAAACAGGGGATTTAGATATGGTGATGCATTATTTGAAACCATTCGAATAATTGATGGTAAACCTTGCTTTTTAACAGACCATTTTAATCGGTTAAAAAAAGGAATGGGGATGTTGAAAATGCGTTCTGCTGACATTTCTTTTGAAAATATTGAAAAACAAATCAATAAACTAATAGAAAAAAATCATATTAAAAAAGGTGGTAGAATAAGACTTTCTGTTTTTCGTTCGGGTGATGGTTTATATACACCAGAAAATGAAAGTAAATCTTATGTGATTGAGGCTAGACCAATAAAAGAAAACCAATACGAGTTAAACAAAAATGGGTTAACCATCGATATTTTTAATGAGCATAGAAGACACATCAATTTGCTTTCTCAAATTAAAACCACCAACAATATACCTCATGTGTTAGCAGGAATTTTTGTAAAAGATAGTGGATTGGATGATTGCATTATTATCAATGAGCATGGACGAATTGTAGAAGCATCCAATTCCAACATATTTCTCTATAAAAATAATAGCATCTATACTCCTTCTATTGAAGAGGGTTGTATGGATGGTGTGATGAGAAAGCAACTAATAAAAATTGCTAAAGGGCTCAATATTAATGTTTTTGAAGGAATGGTAAATGGCAGCATGTTGCTACAAGCTGATGAAATGTTCCTTACCAATGCAATAAAAGGAATTCAATGGGTAAGTGCTTATCGTCAAAAAAGATTTTACAATAAATACACTAAAACAATACTAGAACATCTCAACCAATCAGTGCCTATCTAGCAATATTCTAAACGACAGTATAGGCATCAAATTCCCTTCCACATAGCTATTGTTGATAGTCGGATTTTTCCAAACTATTGGCATCACACCAAAACCTAACGACATTCTTTTTTTAATGATAATTTTAAATCCTGCGGCACCAGAAAATACGTTGTAATTCCAAAAATAAATACCTTCTGCCATCAGATAAACTCTTCTGCTAATTTGTTTTTGTGTTGCCACATATACGTTGTTCAAAAAAAATTCTCGTTCTTCATTTATTAAATCGAAAGTGCCATTGGCGTAATAAATTCCTGTTCCTACTGTAATGTTATTTTGAATGTTACCAAGAGTAATCATTGCTTGACCGCCAGCAAAAAAAATCATAGAATCTTCAGGAACAGATAATAATTGACCAACCGAAATGGAAGCTCCAATTTTCACATCTTCATTAATATTAATTTGTTGTTTAATAGAGCCAATCAAAGTGCCAATCAATGAAATGCTTATCGAAGCCATTGTATTATCGGTTAATCCATAACTTCCTTTGGCGTAAATAATATCAGTACCCGATATCCTAATGTCTCTTTTTTTTAGTGTATAGGCACTAGAATTAAGCAGGTAGTTGGTGTAATCTGGATTGGGAATGGTGTTAAAATTTTCTTTTTCTGATTCAGCAGGCTTAGAAATAACATAATCTTCGTCTTGAGCAACAGCGAAAAAAGATAAGAAAATAAAAAGGAAAAAGATGAAAACCTTTTCCATTCCTTTCTAATTTAAACTTGGGTTTTCTGGAAAATTAGATAAAAGAGATAGTTTAGCTCCCATTTTTTGTAGGGTATTTTTCCACAAATTTACATCGTTCAATTGTTGAATCGTTTTTAAGTCTGAATTAGAGATAATCCATGATTCAGAAACCATTTCATCTATTAATTGCTGATATCCCCAACCAGCATAGCCAATAAAAACTTTAACTTCATGTGGAAAAATCTGCTGGTCGATAATTAATTGCTTGAGTTGCGTAAAATTATCTGACCAAGATAAATTATTGCCAATAAGTACACTGCCTTCAATAAAATTTCCTTGAGTATGAATAAAATACAAATTATCGGGTTGAGCAGGTCCTCCCATAAAAATTGGAGTATCAAACGGAGGAAAATCGACTAAAGTATCATTAAATTTTATTGCTAAAGGTTTATTTAAAATAAAACCAAAAGTGCCGTTTTTATTGTGTTCGGATAATAAAACTACCGATCTTTTAAAGTAGGTGTCATCCATAAAAGGTTCAGCAATTAATAGCCTTCCCGATTGAGGTTTTAGCTTATTAAGCTCAGAAATTGTATAGTCTAAAGGATTTATTGTCATAACAGTTTTGTAAATCTAAAAATAAATTTACTTAATAAAATAGGTAACTTTGTTTATTGTTAATAAAATTATTTCTTTTCATTTGTTTTGAATTATTTTACACCAACAAAATTTAGGTTATGAATGAGGATTTGATAAATTATTTAAATGTAATTAGAAGGGATTTTGCAGGAAAACCTTTAAATGAAACTGCTGTGGATAACAATCCTATCGAGCAATTTCAATTTTGGCTGGAAGAGGCTATCAACGCTCAATTACTCGACCCTTATGCCATGTCTGTTACCACAGTTCATCCAAGCGGACAGCCATCTACTAGAACAGTTTACATGAGAGGTATTAAAGAAAACGGTTTTGTTTTCTATACCAATTACAACAGCGATAAAGCAAAATCACTAGAACAAAATAATAAAGTCTCACTTCATTTTTTTTGGGTAGAATTAGAACGACAAATACGCATTGAAGGAGAAGTGAAAAAAGTAAGTGACACCGATTCAGATATCTATTTTTCTCAACGTCCTCGCGAAAGTCAATTAGGAGCATGGGCTTCTAACCAAAGCGAATCCCTAAAAGACAGAGCAGAATTAGAAGAAAAAGTAGCTTATTTTACTGCTAAATTTGCAACTACCGAAGGTCCTCGCCCTCCACACTGGGGAGGATATTTGGTTGTTCCCAATAAATTTGAGTTTTGGCAAGGTCGCCCCAACCGATTACACGACCGAATAATTTTTACCAAATCGGGTACTTCTTGGAAAAAATCAAGATTAGCTCCTTAGTTGGTTTACTATTTTTATTGTCTTAAAACCTCGTTATAAACGAGGAAGAGGTGAGTTTGATTTATATCTTAATCAAGATGTTAGTTATCTCTTCTCTTAACGGCTGTAATTCTGTTTCAATCGTTGCCCAAATAATTTCATCCCTTATTTGATAATAACCATGAACCAAAATATGACGCATTCCAATCATATCAGCCCATTCAATAGAATTATGATTAGCTTTAAAATTTTTGGTTAATAAATAAGCTGCTTCTCCAATAATTTCAAGATTTTTAATAACTGCAAATCGCAATATTTTATCTTGTTTATATACATCAAATGACTTACCATCAACAAATTCTAAAATATTATCAATAGCCTCAATCATATGATTAAGCCTTTCTTTATCCCTTGGCTTTTCTCTCATAAATTAAGATTTTATCATTTTCTGCACTACTTTTTGCAAATTGCTTTAATTGTCCATCCTCTACTAAGTCAATCTTTTTACCTGTCAAGGCTTGTAAATCATTAACAATATGAATATACTTAAATAAAGTTACTTTACTTTCAGGGCTAAAGTTGACTAATATATCAATATCGCTTTTTTTGTTTTCTTCCGAACGAGCATAAGAGCCAAATATCCAAGCCTTTTCAATGGGTTGACTTGCAAAATATTTTGATAATCTATTTACTATTACTCTATTCATAATCGTTTTTGACAAATTTAATAAAATCAACGTACAGTAACATTATATCTGCGTGGAAAATTGCTTATACCAAGCCGCTATGTAGCAGCGAAGCTAAATCACTGTTAGTTTTCCATTAAAACAAAAATATTTCATCCCTCAACTGGTCGGATGAAACAGATTTTGATTGTTATGCTTTGCACACATGATTGGTTCTAAAACCAATTTAACGTGAATTAATTTAAAAATAGCGATGTTTTCACGTAAAATCAGCAGTACTATCAAAGATAGCAAAAATAGTCCTCACTTGGCAAAGCCGAGAGAGTGGTTACAAACGAGGATGAGGTGTGGGTTTTTCTTTCTTTCGGGTCAAAGATTTCTGTTACAGTATGAAATTATATTGTCGTCAAGGTCTGTAAGTAAGTTATTATTCTCAATAGCGTGATAAGTATCTAAGCACTTTTGAAGTTCTTTATTTCTAAATTTTTGCCTTGCCATCTCAATTCTAAGAATATCATTTTTAATACTTGTTTCGCCTCTAACTTTTCTGTCTAGTTCGGTAATAATGTTGCCCTGAAGTTTTGCAAACTCTTTGAGCCGAATACATTCACCTGTAAAAAAGTCGTCAACCAAATATTTTAAGTCATGTAGTATGTATTTGAATTCCTCAAGTTTATTGTCTGATATAAAGTCCTTATGTAGTTTCTTGTCTGCAAAACCAAGTTGGTCAAGATAAAAGGGATGGCTTAAGATGGAATTGTCATATTGGTAAAGAACTTGCCCGATAGAAAAGCGATAATCTATAATAAACTGTTTGCTTTCGTTTTTGAATGATACTACTGTAAATTGTTCACGAGAACCCTTTTTGTCTATGAACTTGTTAAGAGCAAAATTATGCTCCGATAAAAACGGATTTAATAGTTCAAGTCCTTTTTTAAGTTCTATTGTCTGTGGCATAGTAGCAGCGAAGATAAACCTCCATTAGTTTTTCAAATATACTAAAAACAAGAAACAAACAAAGCGAATTATCGAAGGAAAATAAAAATTTTGGTAATGAGCATAGATTTTACTACAAGCTTACCAATAAAACAGATTTTTGTTAGTTATGCTTGGAATAGATGGGGGGGTTATTTTTTATTCTTCTTAATTGATTGTTTTATTAAACTCAAAATATATTCTAAGTTTTCATCACTGTCAATTTGTAACTCATAATCACCATTTCCCCAATGCCCTGTTGCTGAAACATCTCTCGTTATGTTTTTTGAGTCTTCAAGCTCACCTTTGCTAAGATTTATCCACAATTTGAGAGCTTTTTTTTGTGGATGAATATCTACAATGTTTTTACCTGAAACAAAAGCGATATATTTTTTCTTTGGCTTAATTTCTATATTATCAAAATTCAAAATTGCTCCTTTTAATTTCTCATAAAGTTCAACAATTTCATCACTTGCATTATCAAGATGTTCTTGTTCAGAATAAACAACGATTTCTTTCGCCACAGTTTCAAAAGTTTCATCTGTTTTTGAAATTGTCTTTATACTTTCTTGTGTACCTGCTTTTTGAATCTGATCATAAGAAACAGTTTCATTGTCAAACCGCTTTACTTCCCATAATTCAATAGGTAAGTCCTTGAAATTAATCGCTTCTCGTTGATAATTTGTAAAACCGGGAGAAATGAACATTACACGTGATTGTGACCAATCAACATCTGCTCGTTTTAATAATTTACTTTGTTTCTCATTATATTCTAAAATAAAATCTGCTTTGTTATTTAGCATTAGAGATAAATATGCGTATCCTTGGTCAATAACACTAAAATTTTTATCTCTTTTATACTCAATAATTACGAAGGAATTTGAATCATAATCAAACGCTAATGTGTCGATACGAAAATTATTTAATGCAAACTCAGATTTCACAAAGTCAAGTCCGAAAATAAGCTTTAAATTTTGTTCAGTTAATTCTTGGATTTCCTTTTCAAGCTTAAACGATTTTTCTTTGATGTATTCAAGTTTTTTTTCTATTTTATATAGTGCCATAATTTAATTTATTGCAATCTGTCTGTCTTTTTATAATGAATGCTAACCAGTGGTTAAGCTTCATAAATTACTTATACGTCATATTTCAAATGTAATAAATTAATTACTATAAGTTATTACAAAAACTATAAGTTTTCTTTCACAAATGTTTCGAGGTAATTTGTTGGAACTTAGCAACCAGCCCAACCAACAACAATGGTAAAACTGGCAACGTATATCGTTCTTCAATTCCTCGTTGAAAGTAACATAAATAAAAAACGTAAATAAAGACACTAATAGTCAGTGCAAATTGTCGCCAATCTGAATTTTTAAAAAATGTTAAATTGAAAAGGAGAACGATAAAACAGAGTGCGTGTAATCCATAAAATAAATATCGAATAGTTTCCATTAACCAATTGCCCCTGTAGGTGTGTTGAAAAATATACAAGGATAAGTTAGAATGAAATGCCATCGTTTTAAAAACTTTAAGTGGAGCAATAAGGTGGTAGTGCATCCAAAACTCACTTTTATATGCTGCGGTGAGTTGTTTAAATTCTTTTATCACTTCTTGTTCAATTGCAGGAGTCTCTTTGGGCATGGGTAGCCCTTGCTCATAGTACGGTTTTTGAAATAAAGTTGCTTGTTGGTATTTTCTAAAAACAGCAATTAAGCGTTGTTTGCCAAAATAACTTACCACTTCCTTTGGAAATGTTTGTATGGCATTATTGATGTAAACAATAGAAGTATCTCCTTTGATAGCGGCTTGCCACATTGGAACTAAATACGAATGTGCCTCTTGCCCTTCTTGTGCCCAACCACCCACAAAATTCCAATATTCTTTTAAAGTTGGTCTATAAATAGAATTTCCCTCCGAATAATAAATAGCATGTAACCCTACAAATTCGTTGGTAATTTTATAATTTCTAACTTGCCAAACAGCAGTAAAACTGAACGAAATAGCACCTAATAAAAAAAGCTGAATAACAGTTCTTATTTTGCTTGCTGCCCAATAATCTTTTATCAGAAAAATAGGGATTAATATTCCCATAAAACCCAATGGTGGTCGAACAAGTAGTAAATAGGAAAAAGTTAACGCTGCCAAAAAATAATACCAATTTTTTTGTTTAGTAGAAGTCTTTTCGAATGCTTTAAATAATAAAAAAACAAACAACAATAAAAGTGAAGGAGTAATTCCTTCGGTAAGGGTATAAAATAAAAACCCAATGGCAAAAGGGGTAAGACCGTATAAAACGGCAATAAACAATGCCATTTTTTTGTTCTTTAAAAGAGAAAACGCAATACTAAACAACCAATAAACAGAACTAGAAAAAAGCAAGAGTTGTGCAATTTTCAACCACTTTAAAGCTAAAGGAAAACCTGCAATTTTAAGAAAAATCAGGTAAAACATTCCATAACCGGGTGGACGAACAAAATAACTTTGTTTTCCAATAGAATTATCTTTCCAAATACCAGTTGCTAAATAATTTTGTGGAGGAACGATATAGCTAATATCATCATTAGTAATAACCGTTTGGTTTTCTCTAAGTTGGTCTTCCGATAGATGTTGGAGGTTAAGTTGATTATAAAAAAAAGCAGCACAAAAAGATAAAATACAGATAATCCAAATGATATGTTTTTTAAAAAAATTCATTAAACTTTCCCTTGGTCAATCAATAATTTTGTTTTTAGAATTCCAGCAACAGAAAGACTATCGGTAATTTCACCATTCATCACCATTTTGTAAACTTCAGCAAAAGGTAATTTTTTAATTTGTAATATCTCCCCTTCTTCAGGCTCTGCTTCAAAATAATTTAATTCTTTGGCAATGTAAATCATTCCAACTTCATCAGAAACTGAATTGCTGAGGTGCATATCTAGTAATTTAGTCCAATTATTGGCTGTTATTCCCAACTCTTCTTTTAATTCTCGTTGAGCAGAAATTAAAGTATCATCTTGAAACAAACCACCACCTTCACAAATTTCCCAACTGTACTGTTGCAAAGGAAATCGGTATTGTCCAACCAACCAAGTGTTGTAGTTTTCATCCAAAGGAATGATGCCAATGGCTATATTTTTATAATGAACAACTCCATAAATTCCATCCCCACCACTTGCATTAATGGTTTGGTGCTCTGTTATTTTAATCCAAGGATTGTCGTACTTAACAGCACTACTTTTGGTTGTCCAGGGATTTTTTTCTTTTTCCATTGTTTTGGTATTAGCTTTTGGCAACTCTAAACTCGCAACTCTAAACTCTTAATTCCTCACTATCCAAATACTTTTTTTAAGAGTTCGGAAATTCGTGCGACAGGGTCTTTACGAATTTTTTTTTCTTCTTTTTCAATCATCAAAAACAACCCATCCATTGCTTTAGTGGTAATGTAATCTTCTAGGTTGGGATTTTGTTTTTCGATAAATGGAAGTTTGTTGTAGGTACTAATTACTGGATTCCAATATTTAGTGACTTCCACTTGGTCAATTGCATTTTTAACAATAGGGTTAAATTTAATTTTTAGTTGAGCCGAAGTTTTTTCTTTTAAGTAACTCGTTGCCGCATTATCTGCACCACGTAAAATGGCAAAACCATCAGCAATAGTCATCTCTTTTATTGCTCCTATAAAAATTGGGGCGGCTTCTTTGGAAGCAGTTTCTGCAGAACGATTCAAGGTCATCACAAATTCATCCACTTGTTTTTTCATGCCCAATGCTTCCACTTTTTCTTTCACTTTAATCGCTTCTGGTGGGAAAGGAATAAAAATTTCAGGATTTTTATAAAAACCATCCAATTTGGAGGTTAGCGAAGTAGAATTATTGGTGCCAACAGTCAACGCTTCTCTTAATCCACTAATAACTTCATTGTTGGTTAACGGAATTGGTCCATTTGTTTTGTTGTAATCTTCTAAAACTGAAGACATTTCGGCACAGCCCATCGAAAATAAAATAACACTCGCTATCCATATTAATTTTTTCATCATTCCAATAGTTTAAAACATAAATTTATACTTCCAAATATAGACAAATCATTTATTATTAGTTCTAAATTTGACGAATGCAATTAGATATTATATCCATAGGAGATGAATTGTTAATTGGACAAACGCTCAACACCAATGCCCATTGGATAGCAAAAGAACTCAACAACATTGGTTTTACGATACGACAACAACTTTCCATCAGCGATTCGGAAGAAGCCATTTTAACTGCGGTAGATGAAGCACTAAAACATACCAAAGTTATTTTGATAACTGGAGGTTTAGGTCCAACCAGTGACGATTTAACCATGCCTGTACTCAATAAATATTTTGTTGGAAAATTGATAAAAAATGAACAGGTTTATCAAGACATTGAAAAAATGATAACTAGCAGAGGTTTTGAAATGAACCAACTCAATCAAAACCAAGCTATAGTACCGGATAATTGTACTGTAATTAGAAATGCTCACGGAACTGCCCCAGGTTTGCTATTTGAAAAAGGTGAACAAGTAATTATTGCGATGCCAGGTGTTCCTTTTGAAATGAAAGCGATGGTGACAGATACCGTTATTCCTTTACTAAAAGAAAAATACGAGTTGCCAGAAATTGTTCATCAACTAGTTTATACGCAAGGTTTGCCAGAATCGAAATTGGCAGAAATGTTGGCAGACTGGGAAAAGAACTTACCTAAAAGTATCAAATTAGCTTATTTACCTTCTGCTGGGAGAGTAAAATTACGACTGAGTTCTACTGGAAAAGATAGAATCTTCTTACAACAACAGATAGAGTTAGAAGTTAAAAAGTTAACTGAACTGATTCCGCAGTATATTTATTCGGTAACTACCGAAAATTTGGAAAGTATTATTGGAGAAAAATTATTGCAACAAAAAGCCACGTTGAGTACTGCCGAAAGTTGCACAGGTGGTTACCTTGCTCATTTAATAACCAGCATTTCTGGAAGTTCTGATTATTACAAAGGTTCTGTAATCGCTTATGCAAACGACATTAAGGTAAAGGTATTGGGAGTAAACTCAGAAGATATAGAGCAATACGGCGCAGTTAGCTTAGAAGTAGTGGAACAAATGGCGTGGGGAGTTAAAAATAAAATGAAAACCGATTATGCCATTGCTACTTCTGGCATTGCAGGACCAACTGGTGGAACAGACGAAAAGCCTGTGGGTACTGTTTGGATAGCAGTTGCAACGCCAAAAGGTGTAAAAGCCAAAAATTTTATTTTTGGTAAGCAAAGAGTTGTGAATATTGAACGAGCTGCTGTTGCTGCGTTAGGAATGTTGCTGAAGGAAATTTCGTAAATAATAGCTACTCAATTTCTCAAAAAATAATCAATGGATTAAATTAACAAAATTTATTCAAAGAAAATAAAACACTATTTTTGAGGATAAACAAATTTTTATATAAAATTGAATGATGGAAATTATAAAAATGCTCTTTGACTTTATTTTGCACATTGATAAGCATTTAGCCGATATATTTACCAATTACCAAGAGTTAAGTTATGCGATTTTATTCCTTATCATTTTTGTGGAAACCGGATTGGTAATTATGCCCTTTTTACCAGGAGATTCATTGCTTTTTGCTACTGGAGCTTTAATTGCATCAACAGGCACATTAAATATATACATCGTTATTCCACTGCTAATTTTAGCAGCTATTTCGGGTGATAATTCCAATTATTTTATTGGCAGGTATATTGGAGAACGAGTGCTAAAAATAAAGTGGATTTCAAAAATTGTGAAACCTGAATATATAAAACGTACCGAAAAATATTTTGAAAAATATGGCTCACGAACAGTTGTAATGGCTCGTTTTATTCCTATTGTGCGTACTGTAACTCCTTTTGTTGCTGGTGTTGGTGAAATGAAATACCTTGTTTTTCTATCGTACAGCATTATTGGAGCAATACTTTGGATAAGTGGTTTGACTTTGTTAGGTTATTTTTTTGGGAACTTGGAAATCGTTAAAAATAATTTTGAAATTGTAGTGCTGACAATTATTGGTATTTCTATATTACCTATGATTTATCAGTTGGTGAAATCAAAATTTTTTGCAACTAAGTCTTAATTGCTAAACTCCGAATTTCGCAACGTAATTGGGAACTCCACCTTCTAAGGTGTATAGACTTTTATTAGAAAGGTTTAATTTTCGTTTTATGGTATGTAAAATAGCTGCAGTTTTTCTACCAGTATTGCAAACAAAAATTACAGGTTTATCCAGGTCTATTTTGTCTAAAGAATTAAAAATTTGACCTAAAGGAATATTAATTCCACCGATATTAAACTCTTCAAACTCATAATTTTCACGAACATCTATTAACTGGAAAGGTTCGTTTTTATCAATTTTAGCTTTTAATTCCTTAGGAGTAATAACATTCATGCTAAATGTTATTTGAATTTAGCCACTATTTCTTTAGGTAGAGCGTCAAAAAAAGTATCACCTCTTAAGCCAAGCCTTAAACACTCTAATGGGATTACTTCAAATGGAGCAATGTTTCCTAAATTAACATTTGAACCAAATTGTTTAATAAACCATATTTGTTGAGATTTTTGAGGAGCTTCCCATAAAATATTTTCCACTTTAACATTGGCTATTATTTTATTCACCAAGGATACGTGCGCTGTTCCATTTGGTCGATAGATGCCAACAGTTCCGCTTTCTCTTGCTTCTGCAATTACTTTCCATGCTCCTGCTTCTAGCTCACCTTTCATCATAGAAATCCATTTTGCTGGGCTAATAAATATTCCTTCTTCTTTTGAACCAACTTCAGATAAAACCCTATAATCTTTTGCTAACGAAGTAATATACTCACATTTTTCATCATGATTCAAATGCATCGAACCATCAGAAACTTCGCATGTATCGACTTTATATTGGTCTAATAATTTTCGATAATCATCAAACATTCCACGAACAATAAAAGCTTCAAAAAGAGTACCCCCAAAATAGGTTTTTAAACCAGCATCTTGATAGAGCTTAATTTTTTGTTGCAAATCTTTTGTTACATAAGATGTTCCGAAGCCCAGTTTTACTAAATCGGTTAGATGAGCAGAAGCATCAATAAAATTTTCTGTTTCTCTCCAACTTAAACCTTTATCCATCATCATGGTTAAGCCATTTTCTCTTGGCTGAGATTCCCTTTTGGGGATGTATGGTAATTTAAAATTCATCTCTTTTAATTAAAAAGTTTCTATGATATTTATTATTTTAGGAAAGTTCATGATTTCGGGGTAATACTCCGTTAAATCTGCCAAAAGTAGTTTGTTGTGGGTTAACATAATGATCAGATTTTGGCTGGCTTCTTCAACTTTCCCGTTTATCAGTAAATAGGGTACTAATCTGGTATAAATTAAATAATTATCAGGTTGTTTTTCTAATCCTTCGTATAAAATAAGAATGCCATTTTCTATGTTTTCACAATCTTTAACAACTTCAGCTTTGTCTAACCAAATATCTTCATTTTCTGCATCGATTTCTATCACTTTGTCGTAGGCAACAATAGCCTCATTAACTAACCCCATTTTTGATAAAATATCACCTTTGATGTACCAGTATTCTGAATTATTTTTCTCTAATTCTATTGCTTTTTTAATGTAGAAGATGGCAGATTGACTATTGTCATCATCATCATTAATTACCGCCAAACCTGCCCAAGCATCTGCATTAAAAGGGTCTAACTTAGCAGCTTTATGGTAATTTGATAATGCCGATTTAGAATCCCCAATTTTTTCGTAACATTCGCCAATGTAATAATAAGTGGTGGCATCAGGCTCTTCGTATAAAAAAGTTTCTTTGTATGTCTCTATTGCTTTTACATATTCTTCTAAAAGGGCTAATGTATTGGCTTTATTAAAATATGCTGAGGAAAAATCTTCTTTAATAACAATGGAATAGTCGTACGCATCGATAGCTTTTTCGTATAACTCAGCTCTATTGTATGCTGCACCTAAGTTGTACCAAGCGGAATAACTATAAGGGTGTGCATCTATAAACTGCTTAAAAAATTCGATGCTGCTTTCCGTATCATTATTTAAGTTGTAACAAAAAGCTAATTCATAAATAACAGTTTCATTTTCTGGATTATCTTGAAGTAGTTTTTTTAAAATTTTAATGGCTTTATCAAACTGATTCAAATTTTCGTGTTCAAAAGCAACATGAATTAAAATGTTTTCTTTTTCGGTTTTATCATTAACTAGTTTTAAAGCTTTATAAAAATTTTCAATGGCTTTGTTATGTTGCCTTAATTGACTATGAATATTTGCTTTTATGGAGAATATTTCTGCATTAAAAGGTTCGAGAAGTTCAATGGCGTTGATAATTTCTAAAGCTTTGTTGGGTTGATGAATTGCTGCTAAAAATTGAGCTTTTTTTAATTTTAAAACAGTAGAAGTGGGGTGTTGTTGTAAAGAAATATCGATAACTTTTTTAGCTTTATTGGTATCAATTTTTTCAAGGTAATGGTCAATGAGGATTTCAAATTCTTCAACATCAAAAAAATAATGTTCATTTTTTTTAAGCATTTGCTCAAATCGATTTAAAGATTCGGTATAATCTTCTTCATCGCCATATTGATTAAAATCTTCTTTCATATGCTTATTTGTAAAATTACTTTTTTACAGCTATAAAAGATATTTTTTACAATTTATTTTTAACTATAAAGTTAACAGCATTTGTTGTTGATTTATGAGTTAATAAAAGTTAAATTTGTTTTTCAAAAGATAAAAAAATGACTTTAATTAAATCTATTTCAGGAATAAGAGGGACAATTGGTGGAAAACCCAATGAAGGATTAACCCCTATAGATATTGTTCGTTTTACTTCAGCGTATGGAACGTGGCTAAAAGGTAATTCAAAAAATAAATTAAAAGTAGTTATTGGAAGAGATGCAAGAATATCAGGTGAAATGGTTACGAGCATTGTTGTAGGTACGTTGCAGGGTTTAGGAATTGATGTGATTGATTTAGGTTTTAGTACTACACCCACGGTTGAAATTGCAGTGACTATGGAAAAAGCAAATGGTGGCATTATCTTAACTGCCAGTCATAATCCAAAACAATGGAATGCGTTAAAATTATTAAATGATAAAGGAGAATTTATTTCTGCTAAAGATGGAGCCGATTTGTTGGAAATTGCTGAAAAAAATGCTTTTAATTATGCCGAAGTTGATGATTTGGGAACTTATACCAAAGATGATTCTTATTTACAAAAGCACATCAATTCTATTTTGAACTTAAAATTGGTTGATGTATCAGCCATAAAAAGTAAAAATTATAAAGTAGCGATTGATGGCGTTAACTCAACTGGTGGAATATTTATTCCTGTTTTATTAAAAGCTTTGGGAGTAACTAATGTGGTGGAATTGTATTGTGAACCTAATGGAATTTTCCCTCACAATCCAGAACCGTTGCCAGAAAATTTGATTGAAATTGCTAAACAAGTCGTTCTTCAAAAAGCCGACATAGGTTTTGTGGTTGACCCTGATGTCGACCGTTTGTGCATGGTTTGCGAAAATGGAGAAATGTTTGGCGAAGAATATACCTTGGTTGCAGTTTCAGATTACGTTCTTCAACATACTTCAGGAAATACTGTTTCTAATCTATCATCAACCAGAGCATTAAGAGATGTTACCCAAAAAAATGGTGGCAACTATTTTGCGTCAGCTGTTGGTGAAGTAAATGTGGTGGAAAAGATGAAACAACAAAATGCCATTATTGGTGGAGAAGGAAATGGAGGAGTTATTTATCCCGAGTTGCATTACGGTAGAGATGCATTGGTTGGAATTGCTTTATTCTTGTCACATTTTGCAAAATCAGAATTTAAAACCTGTTCGGAGTTAAGAGCTAGTTATCCTAATTATTACATTTCAAAAAATAAAATTGAACTCACTCCTCAAATTGATGTTGATGCAATTTTACTTTCCATTGCTGAGAAATATAAAAACGAAGATGTCAATACGATTGATGGTGTAAAAATAAATTTTAAGTCGGAATGGGTTCATCTACGAAAATCTAATACGGAGCCAATCATTCGGATATATGCAGAAAGTAATTCTTTAGAAAATGCAGATGAATTAGCGAATAAGATTATTAAGAATATTAAGGATTTGATAAGTAGGTAATTTAAAAATGTGATGATAGTTTTACAAACTTTCAACTCTAAACTTTAAACTAAATGAAAGTATATCTAGATAATGCAGCTACAACTCCAATTGATGCCGAAGTAATTGAAGCAATGATTCCAATACTAAAAAATAATTTTGGGAATCCATCTTCTGTTCACGCATTTGGGAGAAGTAGTCGGGCAATTATCGAAAAAGCAAGGAAACAAGTCGCTCGATTAATACATGCTAAGCCAAGCGAACTATTTTTTACTGCTGGTGGTACTGAAGCAGATAACATGGTGCTTAGAGGAGCAATTGATGATTTAAAAGTAACTCACATCATTACCTCTCCAATAGAACACCACGCTGTGATTGACACAGCTGAGTTGATGCACAAAAAAAATGGTGTGAAATTGAGCTACGTATATGTCGATAGTAAAGGCTTTGTTGACATCAATCATTTAAAACAACTTTTAGAAGAAAACAAAAATCATAAAACTTTAGTTTCCTTAATGCACGCCAATAATGAAATTGGAAGTCTTTTGCCTTTAAAAAAAGTAGGAGATTTGTGTAATGAATATGGTGCTTATTTCCATTCCGATACGGTACAAACGATGGGTCATTATCAGCTAGATGTAAAAGAATTGGGCATTCATTTTATTACTTGTTCGGCTCATAAATTTCATGGACCAAAAGGAATAGGTTTTTTATATGTGAATGAAAAAATACAACTAAAACCTTTAATAACTGGTGGAGCTCAAGAGCGAAACATGCGTGCGGGTACTGAAAATATTCATGGAATTGTTGGCTTAGCAAAAGCCATGGAAGTTGCTCATCGGGATATGGCAGCACATGAAAAATACATTAAAGGATTAAAATACTATATGGTAGAACAGTTGCAACAAGTTTTACCCGATGTCGAATTTAACGGAGACCCTTTAGGAAACAGTTTATATACTGTGTTAAATGTGCTTTTTCCACACTCTGAAATGGATGAAATGTTTATCTATAATTTGGATATTGAAGGAATTGCAGCTTCTGGAGGAAGCGCTTGTTCTTCAGGTAGTGTTGTGGGCTCTCATGTGTTAAAACATTTAGGAGTTGATATGGAAAGACCTTCTACTCGTTTTTCATTTAGTAAATACACGACCAAAGAAGAAATTGATTATGTAGTTGAAGTGATTAAAGAACTTTTTACTTTTAAAACAAAATAATTTCCTCCATTGATGGAGGGTATAGGGGATGATATCGGCTAAATTTAAAAACACACCCCTTAATCCCCTCTTTTTAGAGGGGAAATTCCCTCCTAAAAAGGAGGGCTAGGGAGGTGTAAAATAGAATTATGAAAATAACTTTTTTAGGAACAGGAACATCTCAAGGAGTACCAGTGATTACTTGCCATTGTGCTGTATGTTTGTCAACCAATAAAAAAGACAATAGACTAAGAACTTCCATTTTAATAGAAGACAAAGGAAAAGTAATAGTAATAGATACCGGACCAGACTTTCGACAACAAATGCTACGAGCAAATGTTCAACAATTGGATGGGGTAGTTTTTACTCATGAACACAAAGACCATATTGCAGGGTTAGATGATGTGCGTGCTTTTAATTACCAACAAAAAAAAGAAATGAATATTTATGCTACTCCAGATGTTCAAGCCGCCATCATTAGAGAATTTCATTATGCATTTTCCACTTTTAAATATCCTGGAGTTCCAGAATTAGCATTACATACCATTGGGGATGAAGTTTTTAATATTGGAGAAATAAGTTTTCTTCCTATCAATGTGAAGCATTACATGATGCCCGTTAAAGCATTTCGTATCAACAATTTCACTTACATTACTGATGCCAATAAGATTGAAGACGAAGAGTTAGAAAAAATAAAAGGTTCAGAAATTATTGTAATCAATGCATT
Organism: uncultured Vicingus sp.; assembly: GCA_964360245.1. Classification (GTDB taxonomy): domain Bacteria; phylum Bacteroidota; class Bacteroidia; order Flavobacteriales_E; family Vicingaceae. The sequence goes on along the minus strand of CAYHWX010000007.1, from coordinate 29,669 downwards.
ACGAAAGACTGACCATATCTCTCATTTTAATTTGGCTGAAGCCACTGCATTATTGGAGAAATTAAAACCTAAAAAAGCCTACATTACGCACATAAGTCATTTAATGGGCAAACATGAAGAGGTTCAAAAAGAATTGCCTAGTTTTATTGAATTGGCTTATGATGGCTTGATAATCGACTGTTAACAGTTAAGAGTTTTTAATGACTATAAAATCAGCCAATTATCGTAACAAATTTTATTCTGGTCTTCCTACTTTTTTCATATTGAAATATATTGAATATGAAAAACCAAGATTGACGTAAGTTCCACTCCAATCGACACTCACATAATCATTACTGTTTGGATTCACATAAAATGATGAAAAACCTGTTTTACTTGCTTTGTTTTCATGGCTTTCATTAATTTTCATAAATCGTTGACCTACTCTAAAACTTGCTAATATTCTCTTAGTAATAATCCAATCAAGTCCTGTAGCCAAATGTGCAGATACGCCACTTGTTCCAAAAATTTTATAATTGGTGTCAAAAAGTTTTATAAACCCACTCATAAAACCAACTTCTATTCCTGGATCGAACATTAGTAATAAGTTTTTTTTATGATTCAAAGTGTGACCATAATAGAACATGATGTTCATATAAAGCATTTTTAATTTTATTTCGTTGGCTCCATAATAATTGTTTGTTGCATTAATAGCGTCAGAGGGGGTAAACAAAAGCTGCATCTCTCCTCCAAACCAGTTTCTTCTGTTGCCATCCAGTGCTGTACCCCAACCAAGGTTGAAAGCATAGCTACGATTGTCTCCACTCATTTCAAGACTGTTGTTGTTATTATAAAACCTCCAAAAAAGTTGCAGATTATCAGATTCATTACGATTCCCATAATTGCTACTTACTCCGAAAGTTATTCTCATTGTTGAAACTGAACCTGCTTTTTGTAGCGACTCTTTTTCCTGCTTAATATTGCTATTTGGATCATACTTCGAATAATCAACCACAGATCCGTTTTTATAATGTATTGATGCAATATCTATCATGAAAACAGAGTAGATAGCTACAGATTCAAGCTGTTGAATTTTTTTATATTTTAATTCTACTTCACCTTTTTCAATAATTTCAGCAGGAATTTTTTCACCACTCTTCAGGTAAATAGTATCTTGAGCAATAAGGATATTAGAGAAAACAAAAAGAGAAAGTGATAAAAAGAATATTCTCATTTTAAAAAAAAAAGAATTAAACACAACTCTTCAAATTTAATAATAATAAGACTTCTTTTTGGAATTTATAAATTACTTTTATTCTGTCAAATATAACACTCTAGTATTATGAAAAGAGTTTTATCAATTTTCTTCGTCCTATCATTTTCTTATTCTGTTTGCAAGTCACAATCTTGGATAAGAACAGACAGTCTTCATACAAAACAGTTGAACTTAAGTCGTTATGATTCGGCACTTTATTTTGCCGAAGAGACAGCAGCTATAGTGAGAGGTCTGGAAGGTGAAAATACAATTAACTATGCAAAAACATTAAATAATTTGGCTGTTTCACATTTTTACCTTGGAAACTTTAAAAAAGCAAAGTTCTTTGTTTTGAAAGAAATAGTTCTTTTAGAAACCTTAAAAGCAACCAACAACGCCAATTATATTTGTGTACTTGAAAACGCTTCTATCATTTGCAGAAAATGTGGAAATCATGAGGAATCATTAGATTGGATAAAAAAAACTGAAAAACATGCATTAAGAATTTACGGATTTAACAAGATAGAGTACGCAAATATTCTTGTCAGCTTTGCAGGTGTGTATGCCGATATGGGTTCATCTGCAAATGATGCTGTTTTTCTTAGACAAGCCGAACTTTATTATAAAAAGGCAGAAGATATTTATAAAAAATATAACGACAATTATAGTAGGCGTGCAGAAATAATTAATAAATCGAATTTGGCATCCTATTATAACAACAGTGGAAATTCTCCATCAGCAGAATCTTTATTTTTGGAGGTAGTCAAACGATGTGAAACTGAATACGGAAAGGTTCATCCGTTTTACGCTTCAGCACTTAATAATCTGGCAGTTTTTAATTATAACCGTGGAGATTACAAACAAGCAGAAAAATATTTTAGTGAAGCAATTGATGTTTATCAATTAAATAGTTCAACAAATACGATTTTATATGCAACATTCATCAACAATTTAGGCGCATTATACATTGAGATGGGCAATTATGAATTGGCTACCAAAATGATAATTTCTGCAAAGGAAATAATGGAGAAGAATAATATGAAACAGCATAAATCGTACGCTTATATTTTAAATAATTTAGCATCCGATTTTCTGTTAAATGATTATTATTCAAATCCAGAAAATAAGAGTAAAGAGCGGATAGCTACTTCAGGAGAATTGTTATTTAAAGCCGACACTATTTTTCAAAATAATTGCCAAATGCCTAATTCTGATGGTGCTGCTATAAAGAATAACATTGCAGTTTGGTACAGCATAATAGGAGACAAAAAGAAATCTTTGCAACTCATGTATGATTTAACAATGCAATCAAACATATCTTTTTCTTCATCCATTTCGTTGATTAATAAAATGGGAATATCAAGTTTAGTATCGCAACCCGATAATAACGAATCTCACTCAATTCTTGAACCAGAATTAATTGCTATTAAAGTTAAAATGAGTGAGGCAATGATTAATGAAGAAGCATTACAAAACAATGAGGGAACCCAAAGTGTTACTACTAGATTGTTATTGAAAATGATTGTTGGCAAAGCAAATAAGATTAAAAATACTTTAGGACCTTATCACCCTACTTATGCTGAGTTATTGAAATCATTTATTCCTTTGTATAAATCAATTGGTGACTACGATATGGAAGAACAATTAACTCTTGATTTAATTAATATTATCAACTATAATACACTTCAAGACTTTTCTTTTTTGTCGGAAAGCGAAAAAGATTTTTACTACCAAACCCGCTTGCCCGATATACATTCTTTTTTGGCATATACGTTTAACAGAAAAGAGCGTAATCCGGCAATAACTTGTAACGCCTATAATTTTATTTTACAGAACAAAGGACTCATGTTAAAGTCTAGTACTGCCATGAGATTGCTTATCCTCAATAGCAATGATTCTATTTTGTTAAAGAAATATGATGAATGGCTTTTGCTCAAAAAAGAAATATCTAATCTTTATGCAACTCCAGTTGAGATGAGAACAAAAGATGTAGAAATTGAAATAAACAAAGCAAATGCACTCGAAAAAGACCTTATACAAAGCTCTCAGGCATTTGGAGATTTTAGAAAAGATTTGCAAGTTACATGGCAAAGTGTACAAGAAAACCTAAAACCCAATGAAGCAGCAATTGAATTCATCAACTTTAAGATAAAGGAGAAAGATGGAGGAAACAATGTACTCTATTGTGCATTGATAATAAAAAAGGGTTCAGAATATCCTCAAATGGTTCAGTTGTTTGAGGAAAAACAATTAACAGCTATTTTGTCTAAACTTAAAGAAAATCAAGAATTTTCAGTTAAATCAGTGTATGGTTCAAAGCAGTTTACTGAAACTAAATTATATGACTTAATTTGGAAACCACTTGAACAGTATTTAAAGGGAATTGAAATTATTAATTATTCGCCTTCTGGTTTATTACACAAAGTTTCTTTTGCTGCATTGAGCAATGCAACTGATAATTATTTAGTTGATAATTATCAACTAAACATGCTTACTTCAACAGCAATAGTTGCAAAACCTAAGCAATCATTATTTGACAAAAATAGTACTGTTACTTTATTCGGAGGTATTGACTATTCTATAAATGACACAACATTCTCTCCTTGGAATTATCTAGAAGGAACGCTTTCGGAAACTAATCAACTAAATTCTACACTCGAAAAACAGGGTATAAAAGTAAATTATATCAAAGCAAAACTTGCAACAAAACAAGAATTTAAAATTGTCGCAGCAAATAGTAACATCATTCATATTGCGTCACATGGCTTCTTTTTTCCTGA
>CAYHWX010000007.1:0-25645 GCA_964360245.1 uncultured Vicingus sp. | reverse complement strand
CCAGAAAAAATAAAAACAGAAGATAATAAAACAAATAATAACATCTTATCTAGGAGTGCAAGTAGGTCGGTGATGTTAAATTATGTAGGCAACGACAATCCATTGATGCGATCGGGACTTATTTTTGCTGGAGTAAATGATTACTGGAATGGCATTACAGATGATATTGATGGTAATGGTGTTTTAACAGCATTAGAAGTTATCAATATTGATTTAAGGAAAAATAAATTAGTTGTATTATCTGCATGTGAAACTGGTTTGGGAGATATTAAAGATGGGGAAGGAGTATATGGATTGCAAAGAGCTTTTAAAATGGCTGGAACAGAAAATTTAATTATGAGTCTTTGGAAAGTGCCAGATTATGAAACCGCAGAATTTATGAAAATATTTTATGGGTTTTTATTTACTGAGTACAACATTAATCAAGCCTTTACTGAAACACAAAACTTAATGCGTAAAAAATATGACCCCTATTATTGGGCAGCTTTTGTGTTAGTGAGGTAAAAGGTTTAAATGTTTACATTTAATCCTTTTTCAATTATTTTATTAAAGTAAAAGACCCTTTATGAATAGTGCTCTTTTTGTCGTTTAATTCAAGGATAAAGAAATAAGTTCCGTCACTATATTTAGCCCCATTCCAATCGTTTTGATAACCCTCTTTTTCGAATAAACTTAACCCCCAACGATTAAAAATAATTAAATGATTATTTGGAAAAATTTCTAAGTTTTTAAAAACCAAAAAGTCATTCGCCCCATCTCCGTTTGGAGTTATAACATTAGGCACAACAACAAAGCATCCAATTTCCATATTTCCAACAACGATTAGAATAGTTTTTGAACAATTATTTCCATCAGTTACAGTAAGTGAATACTCACCTGATATCACATTGTATTGATTAGGAGTAATGCTACCAGTATTCCATAGATAGCTATAAGGTGGGGTGCCTGATGTAATAGTTGTTGAAATTGATCCCACTCCAAAAATACAAGTATCTTCAACAGTAGTAATTGAGAAATTTGGGACAGGAAAAACCATCACATTAATAGTATCTGCACTTCCACAATTACCTCCAATGGTATATGTTATTTCATGTAGCCCAACTCCAGCAATTGATGGATCAAATTGACCATTTGAAGCATTAACAATTCCATTACCAGCCCATACACCTCCAACTGTGGCAGCAATGAAATTAGATAATGAGCTATTTTCACAAAATGAATTAACAGGAGTTATGGTTGAGTTTACTATCGGAATTATTGTTAAATTGGTAGTAATCACACTATCACATCCTAATACTGTTTGTAATGTATCGTAGTAATTTCCTGCAACTGTTTGAAATGCCCCGCCCACGAAAGCACTTTGTCCTTGACATATACTTAATGTTGTTGAGTCATTATAAAGATTGCCAACACTAAGAGTTGTAATAGTTAAACTATCACATCCTGATGCTGACTGAAGGCTATCGGTATATATACCTGCTGTTGTTTGAAGGGAGCCACCTAATAAAATACTTTCTCCTTGACAAATTGATTGGCTTTGATAAGCCAAATATGTTGGGTTAACTGTTAAATTTAATGTTAAAACGCTATCACATCCACCTGAAGTTTGCAAACTGTCTGTATAGCTTCCAGTAGTACTGTAATAAATTCCTTGAAATAGAACACTATCTCCCTGACAAATTTCTTCGTTTGTTATAATAAGCGTGTCACAAGGAACGCTTGAGGTTGTTCCTTGTAAAACTAATACCCCATGAGGATCAGGATCAACGGCTCCATCATCAAATGGTTCAAATACAATTCCTATTACTCCTATTCCAGCTGGAATAACATAGTCAGCAAAATCTAATAATTGAGATGGACGTTCATAATTAAAACCAAAAACAACGCCACCACAGTAATTTAAAGAACCATTAGCATTACTTGTTACAAGAGTTAAATAATAAGGTTGAGAGGGCGTTGTGGATCCATTAGATAATAGTAAAGAAACATACCAAGCTTCGGTGTATGTATGTAAGGAAACTAATAATAGTTCATTACCAGGTCCATCATAATAAATTAATCCACTGTTCCATGTTCCAGAAAAAGACCATCCTAAAGGTACTTCTGCTGAACCATTAACAAAATCTGCATCTCCAATGGATGCATTAATTCCCGCAATATTAGAACAAGCTGCTCCAGCTGTAGGATTTGTGTAGTTAGTAGCATAATCAATTCCTGTATAGGGAGCTACGGATTGAGAAAATGAATTTATACCAATAATCGAAAGGAATATGAAAATCAACAATGAAATTACATTAGCTATTTTTTTCTTGTTGTTTAAAAATTTCATATTTATTGTAGTAATAATTCTGTGAATATATTTATAGTATTTTTGTAAGTAACTGTTTAATCCTTTTTCAATTACTTTATTAAAGTAAGAGATCCTTTATGAATAGTGCTCTTTTTGTCGTTTAATTCAAGGATAAAGAAATAAGTCCCATCACTATATTTAGCCCCATTCCAATCGTTTTGATAACTATCTTTTTCAAACAATTTTTGTCCCCATCTGTTTAAAATGATTAAATGATTGTTTGGGAAATATTCCAAATTTTCAAAAACCAATAAATCGTTCATGCCATCTCCATTTGGTGTAATCACATTCGGGATGATAACTGCACAAGCAAGAATTTCCACATTTACAGCAGCAATTTCTTGGTAGTTACAAAAATCAGTTACCACTAAATTTAGAATGGTATTAACTGGATTGTCAGATGGGAAAATGAAAGGGTTTCCAGTGTAAGAATTCAATCCGTCATTCCAGCTATATGAATAAGGCCATCTACCATTGTTAACAATAGCTTCCAACATCATTAATTCTCCTGCACAAACTGCTTCAACAGGAGGAACGGTAACAATTAAAGGCGTATAATCGGCGTTAATTTTTACTGTATCAAATAAAGTGATGGTATTGCATAAATCAATCATGGAAACCACATAATTGGTCGATACCAATGGGTTTACTATAAAAGAAGGTGTACTAATTGCTCCAGGATTCCATTGATAGGTATAACCAGGTTGCCCACCACCACCAATTGCAGAAAGAATAACTGCATCTCCAGGACAAATTAATGTGTCATTATTAACTGTTAATGTTAAGGGAGGTATAGTTAAAGTAACTATTACAGTATCCGTTATGGTGATTAAATCACAACTATCCGTTATACTAACGTAAAACGTGCCTGTTTGTAGTCCAGAAACATTGATGGTAGGACTATTTCCTCCAATGGGATTACCATTGATATCTGTCCAAACATAACTAAATGGTGGAACCGCACCAGAGGCTGAAGCAGAAATAGGTAAAGTAGCCAGAGGACAAAGCAAATTGGTATCTGGAGCAAACGTTATCATATCTGGCACATCTAATATGTACAAGATACCAATAGATATATTAGTGTCGCCACAAGCATTAATTGTATAAACAGTAATGATAATTGTATCTTGACCTTCAGCTAAAGCATCTGTAAAAGGAGTAATAGTTAAACTAACTGTGTCAAATCCTGCTTGAAATGTAATGCTGTCTAAGATTTGATTATAATCAACTCCATTAATTGCATTTCCTCCAATATCATAATGAACGGTATAAATACCACTCGTATCAGGTCTAGAAAAATTTAAGATAGCTCCAGCACAACCTTCATAAATATTAGAGTCTCCTGTTACAGTAGTTACATCCACCTCTACTAATTCATCTGATGTAAAACTGGCACCTTCAATAAATACACCTGTATCTAAATAGTCATCTTGACAATCTGCTACAGCAATTTTAAAATGATAAAGTTGGCCACATTGCACGGGATAGGCAATGTTCATTACAGTAGTAAACCCATTAAATTCGTGATTTTGTTCTGTGGTATTGCTGATGTAATATTGACTGTTTAATCCAGGATGTATTGAACTAATTGTTATTGGAATGTTTGTGCTAGGTATTTGAGCAATATTAACGGATCCATTTGGAAATGCAGCAGGAGAAGCATAAGGTCCAACAATTCCAGGTCCACTAATAAAAAAAGCAAAAATATCGTTAAAAACAGTATTGATATAAGTGGTATATTCTTCGGAGGCAAAAACGAAATTGAATTTTACAGAATCTCCAACTGGAGTAAAGTCAAATTCAAGAAAAGCACCATCATGTGTAGTAGTAATGCTGCTTGCCTGTGGGTTGGAAGTAACAGATTGAGCAATCGTTAATAAATCTGGGTCTCCTAGTCCTGCATATTGTCCAATATTAGGTTGATTTCCTCCTGGAGGAATATCATTTACATCACCAGAAGAAATAACGATACCCGAATCAATACCTAAATTGGGTGCACCATTTAAACCACCATAGAAAAATCCAATTTGAGAATTTTGTCCTGCAAATGTGATGTTAGAGGCAGTAACGCCACTTCCAAGTAACACATTGTTAACTAAATAGGTAGCGTTATTATAGGGAACTGTATTGCTTACCGTTATTTGTGCATTTGCAATGGTAGTAATGATAACAAGTATAACGGAGAGGTATGTTTTTTTCATTTTAATAAAATTAATTATTGTAACCAAGACTCTTTTGTAAAGAGATAGGTTGCATAAAAATATATAAAATTTATGCAAGTATTTTATGAAATTCAATGAATGTTAAATTCCTAACTAATTTTTAATTAGTTTTTTGTATTTAAATCGTTTTGGTTCAGTTCCTAATCTTTTCTTTCTATTTTCTTCGTAATCGGAATAAGAGCCTTCAAAAAAGTAAACTTCAGAGTTACCTTCAAAAGCTAAAATATGTGTACAGATACGATCTAAAAACCATCGGTCGTGAGTAATAACTACTGCACAACCAGCGAAATGTTCCAATCCTTCTTCTAAAGCTCTGATTGCGTTTACATCCAAGTCATTAGTTGGCTCATCTAATAACAAAACATTGGCTTCTTGTTTAATTGCCATCGCTAAATGCAACCGATTTCTTTCACCACCAGAAAGGACTCCTACTTTTTTATTTTGGTCAGCACCCTGAAAATTAAAACGAGAAAGATAAGCTCTAGAGTTAATTGTTCTACCTCCAAACTCCATCATTTCGGTGCCTCCAGAAAATACTTCGAAAATAGATTTTTCAGGATTTAAATCACCATGTGATTGATCTACATATCCTATTTTAACAGTTTCTCCAACTTTAAAAGTACCTGCATCTGGAATTTCTTCTCCCATTATCATTCTAAACAACGTAGTTTTTCCAGAACCGTTTGGTCCAATTATTCCAACTATTCCTGCAGGAGGAAGTTTAAAAGTTAAATTTTCGTACAATAATTTATCACCAAAAGCTTTAGAAATACTATTAACATCAAGAACTTCATTTCCTAATCGAGGTCCATTAGGAATAAATAACTCTAATTTTTCTTCTTTTTCATTGGCACTTTCACTCAATAATTTGTCATAATTTTGTAAACGAGCTTTTGATTTAGATTGTCTTCCTTTAGCGTTCATTTTAGTCCACTCTAACTCTCGCTCTAATATTTTTCTTCTTTTACTTTCAGTTTTTTCTTCTAAAGCCAATCGTTTCGCTTTTTGATCTAACCAAGAGGAGTAATTTCCTTTCCAAGGAATACCTGCACCTCTATCCAACTCTAAAATCCAACCTGCAACATTATCTAAGAAATATCTGTCGTGAGTAATTGCAATTACAGTTCCTGGATAATCTTGTAAATGCTGTTCTAACCATAAAACTGACTCAGTGTCTAAATGGTTGGTTGGCTCATCTAATAATAAGATATCAGGTTGCTTTAACAATAATCTACAAAGTGCAACTCTTCTTAATTCACCTCCCGATAAATTTTTAACGAGTGCATCTTCAGGTGGACAATTTAACGCATCCATTGCTCGAGAAAGTTTGGTATCTAATTCCCACGCATTTAATGCATCAATTTTATCTTGTAACTCAGCTTGTCGCTTCATTACTTCTTCCATTTTCTCATGATTTTCGTAAACCGCAGGGTCACCAAAGCTATTATTTACTCTTTCGTATTCAGCTAAAACATCAATAGTTTCTTGAGCACCTTCTTCTACAATTTCTTTAACTGTTTTGGTCTCATCCAATTTTGGTTCTTGTTCTAGGTAACCTATTGTATATCCTGGAGAAAAAGTAACGTCACCTTGATATTGTTCTTCAACGCCTGCAATAATTTTCATTACAGTGGATTTACCAGAACCATTTAATCCAATAATTCCAATTTTTGCTCCATAAAAGAAAGACAGGTAGATATCTTTTAGTATTACTTTTTTATTAGGCAGTGTTTTGCCTACTTTGTTCATCGAAAAAATAATTTTTTTGTCGTCAGCCATATTTTTTATTTTAGAGAAAAGACCGCTTTCGCTGTTAGAAAATAGAATAAAGATTTTTCTATTTCCTATTATTTCTTTTCTTTATTTGTTTGAATAAACTTTATCCTACAAATATCGAAAATTCATTGAGAGTATTGTTATTTTTGGGGCTGATTCGTGAAAAAAAATGAAAAATTACCTATCTCTTATAAAATTTAGCCATACTATTTTTGCGCTCCCTTTTGCTATAATTGGATTTTTTTTGGCAATAAATTCAACTACTTCAACTATTAATTGGATTACTTTAATTAATGTAGTGCTCTGTATGGTTTTTGCAAGAAGTGCTGCAATGGCTTTTAATCGATTTATTGATCGAAAAATAGACAGTGCTAATCCAAGAACAGCGAAAGTTAGGGAAATTCCTAATGGAACTATTCAACCAAAATTTGCATTATTGTTTGTTATTGTAAATTGTTTACTTTTTGTAGCAACCGCTTATTTTATTAATTCGTTGTGTTTCTATCTCTCGCCAGTCGCATTAGTAGTTGTTTTGGGATATAGTTTGACAAAAAGATTTACAGCTTTATGTCATTTGGTTCTTGGATTAGGATTGTCATTGGCTCCAATTGGCGCATATTTAGCAGTCGCAGGAAAATTTGATTGGTTACCGCTGTTTTTTTCGTTTGCTGTTTTGTTTTGGGTAAGTGGTTTCGACATCATTTATGCGTTACAAGATGAAGAATTTGATAAAGAGCAGCATTTGCACTCCATTCCTGTTTTACTGGGTAGAAAAAATGCATTAATACTTTCCTATTTACTTCATTTGCTAACTGCAGGTTTTATTTTGGTTGCAGGTTTTTATGCTCATTTAGGTTTGTTTTACTGGATTGGAAGTGGTTTATTTATCTCTTTGTTAAGCTATCAACATTTTTTAGTTAAACTTAATGACATTAGTAAAGTTAATATAGCTTTTTTTACTACAAATGGCATTGCTAGCATTGTATTTGCTATATTTGTGTTGCTCGATTTATACATTATTCTTTAAGAGCCACAGCTATATTCTATGAAAATCAAATTACTCATTAGCAACATTAAAAAAGTTTTAACCAATAAATGGACAATTGGAGTGTGCTGCTGTTTGATTTTATTTATTGTTTTTTCAAACGTTCTTATTGTTCAAACAACCAAACATCATATTTATACCACTTATTCTGATATTCCAAAAAAAGATGTGGTTTTAATTTTAGGAACAAGTAAATACACTAGTAATGGGTATTCTAATTTATTTTTTAGATATCGAATTAATGCTGCCGCTGATTTATACCATTTAGGAAAGATAAAACATATTATTGTTAGCGGAGATAATAGCTTAATGGAATATAATGAGCCAAGGCAAATGCTTAGAGCATTGATAAAATTGGGAGTACCTGCTGAAGCAATAACTTTAGATTTTGCAGGATTTAGAACATTAGATTCTGTAGTAAGGTGTAAAAAGGTATTTGGACAAAATGATATTATTATTATCTCTCAACGATTTCATTTAGAACGAGCTTTGTTTATAGCCAATAAATATCATATCAACGCAGTTGGTTTTGCAGCACGCAACCCTCCAGATAACTATGTATTAAAAACACAATTAAGAGAGTATTTTGCTAAAACATTAGCAGTAATCGACCTTTATATTATCGACACAAAACCTAAATTTTTGGGTAAAAAGGAAATCATTAAGTTTTAATTCTAAAATTATTCTATCTGATAATCAGATATATAGAATTTATTTTAGTACTATGTATTGCATAATACAATTTAAAACATATATCTTTGCTATGTAAAATAATAGGTTAAACATTTAAAAAAATAAACAAATGAAAAAAGTAATCTTAATCGTAGCGTTCGTTAGCATTTTTTTTAATAGCTACGGAAATACTCCAGCCAACCATAATGATGACAATTGCACACTTAAACATAAATTAGAAAAACAATTAAAATTGCCTGATTACTTAAAAAAGAAATCGAATTCAGGGACAGTAAAAATTGAATTTATAATTAATAATGAAGATGTAATTGAGATTAAAAACATCTCAGGTAAAAATAACGAGATAAAAGAATACATCAAAAATCAATTTAAGAAATTAGATTCCGACATCTGTTTATTAGAAAAAAACACAACTTACTACATTGATATTAATTTTAAAATAATGTAAAATTATGAACTTAGAAAACACACAAGCCCAAATGAGAAAAGGAGTATTAGAATATTGCATTCTATCCATTCTCAACAATGGCGAAGCTTATCCATCTGAAATAATTGAAAAATTGAAAGCAGGAAAGTTAATAGTGGTAGAAGGAACACTTTATCCATTGTTAACTCGATTAAAAAATGCCGAATTGCTTTCTTACCGTTGGGAAGAATCAACCTCCGGGCCTCCACGTAAATATTACCAGCTTACCGAAAAAGGAACTCGTTTTTTAAACGAATTGGTAACTACTTGGAACGAACTGGTTGAAGCAGTTAAACTAACCAGAAAAATTAATAACTAATTTTAACTAAACACAAACTACAATGAATCAAACTTTAACAATTAACATAAGCGGAATAGTTTTTCATATCGAAGTAGATGCCTACGATACGTTAAAAAACTATTTGAATAAAATTAAAAGCTATTTCAATAACTCCGAGGAGCGAGAAGAAATTATGCTCGACATTGAATCTCGTATTGCTGAATTATTTGGCAGTATGATGAACGAAAAAAATCAAGTAATTACCTCCACAGATGTCGAAAATATTATTGTAATTATGGGAAAACCAGAACAATATCTTTCGGAAGATGAGGAGGAAACCGAAGAAAAGGTCAAAGAAAACAACATAAAAGGCGATAAAAAACTATTTAGAAATCCTGATGAAAGAACGTTGGGCGGAGTTTGTTCTGGACTAGGTTCTTACATCGGAATAGATACCGTTTGGATACGATTATTTTTTGTAGTGGCATTGTTCTTTGGATTTGGAATCCCTACCTACATCATTTTATGGATAGTGATGCCCGAAGCAAAAACTGCTTCAGATAAACTTAAAATGAAAGGCGAACCCATTAACATTCAAAATATCGGTAAAAAGTTTGAAGAAGAAGCCAATAAAGTAAGTGGAAACTTTAAAAACATAGATGCTAAAAAATTTACTTCAAAATTAGGTTCGATTTTAGAAAATATTTTTGGTGCAATTGGAGCCATACTTACCACTATTTTTAAAATTTTAGGAAAAGTAATTGGCGTTGTTTTCTTAATATTTGGCACTTTTCTTTTGGTGGTGCTTTTTGGGGTATTATTTGGTTCTAACGCTATCATTTCCATTACAAATGATGGAGTTTTCTCTATTGATTCTTCTGAATTTCTTAGCTACATATTTATTTCGAAAGACCAACAATACTTAGCTGTTTTGGGTGTTATTTTAACCATTGGCATTCCTATTTTATCCTTAATTTATTTGGCAATTAAATTATTATTTAAAGTAAAAATACATTATAGTGTAGGTTTAAGTTTAGGTATATTGTTTGTAATTGGAATTTCTTTTTGTGCTTTAATTGGAATAAGAATGGGCACTGAATGTGGAAATGATGAGGAAATTATAAAAACACACCAAATAGCAGCTACCAATCAGGTCTTAATGATAACATCACCTAATGAATTACTTCCAGGAAAAGGAATATTAGAAGATAAATTCACTAGTATTTCCATCGATGGTGAAATGATGTACCAAAGCTTCGTAATATTAGAAATTGAAAAAAGTAAAACAGATAGCATTCAATTAGAAGTTAGAATTTCTTCCAACGGAAATTCAGCTAAAGATGCTATTAATAAAGCTCGTTCAATCAATTACAATTATCAAGTTTCGGATTCTTCGTTAGTATTATGTAATTATTTATCTACCTTAAAGGAAAATAAAATTAGAGGTCAAAAAGTTAGATTGAAGCTGTACATTCCATTAAATAAAGTTGTTTATTTAGACGAATCGGTAAAAGAATTACTTTTTGATGTTGATAATGTTACCAATACTTACGATAAAAAAATGGTTGGTAAAAAATGGGTGATGTTAACAAATGGCTTATCTTGTTTAGATTGTGAAGATATTAATGGAATTACAACTTCTAAATTAGATTCGATTCAAAACGTTAAACCTTTATTAGAAGAAATTAAATAAAAATAAGTCGATGCCTGTCATCATTTTATCTTACCACTAATGTAAAATGACTTGACTCTATCGGATTTGTAAAGTAATTTTAATGCTAGTTAGTTTAGTTTCCTTTTCAAAAAACAGATTCTCTGTTTAGTTAGTGCAAAAGAAAGCCTCTCCACATGGAGAGGCTTTCATCATAATAATTGGAATGGTTTATTATGATATCATACCGTTGGTATAAGTATATTATTTGGGCAAATAATTAATATTTCCTTTCTTTTTAAAATCACCATTTTGCCAAGCCTTAATAAATTTACTCCATGCAATAGGGTCTAATAATCTATTGGAAGGAAACCCTCCAGCAAGATAAAGTCGAGTAGTTCTATTTTCTAATTCGTATTTATAAGTAGTACTTCCTTCTAAAGGAACACTTCCTGAAGCAATCATTAAATTTTCTTTCGAAAGATTAATTTTAGCCCTTTCATCACCAGTATCAGGAATTTCTTCATGCATAAAAGCATATTTAAATTGTTCCCTTGTTGGCCAAGGAAAAACTGTAAATTCGCTTAAAAGAATAGTATCTTTTTGCATAATATGAATAGCAGAATAAGAGCTTTCAGATAAAGAATCTGGAACAATAAAAAAAGAACGATGATAACCTACGCTTGAAAATTCAACAGTATCATATTCATGAGCAATTAAAGAGAAAAATCCATAATAATCGCTGATAGTACCAATATATTTGTTTTTAACAGTAATGTGTACGAATGGCATGGGTTGTAAGCTATCAGCATCAACAACTGCCCCTGTAAATTGAATTACTTTTTTGTCATCTTTAGTTTGAGAATAAACGGTAGAAGAGATTAAAACAATGAATAGGAAAAGAATCTTTTTTATCATAAGAGCAAAGTTACTCAAAAGTTAATGGTTAAAAGATTATCACCAACTATTTAATTATAAAAATAAATAAACCTTACTTTTGTTTAATAATTTAGAACAATGAAACTTTTTTTATTAGTTATAGGAATACTCGCAATAGGAATATTTGGAATGGCGGTTAAAATTATTTTTAAAAAAGGTGGCAGATTTGATAAAACCTGTGCAAGTTCTAGTAGGTTTTTAAATAAAGAAGGTGAACCTTGTGGATTTTGTGGTGCTATGCCCGATGAACAATGTAAAAAAGAAGATTAATTAATTTGTAGAGGTGTAAATTAATAATTTTCACATCTTCACATCAATTTATTCTCACATCAGCAAATCCGGTCTTCTCTCTTTTGTTCTTTTTAAAGCCTCTTCTTCACGCCACGCTTCAATTTTTTTGTGGTCGCCACTCAATAAAATAGCTGGAACTTTTAATCCTCTATATTCTTCTGGTCGGGTATAAACTGGCGGTGCCAACAAATTATCTTGAAACGAATCGGTTAATGCCGAAGTTTCATCACTTATAACACCAGGAATTAATCTGGTAATTGCATCTGCTAAAATAGCAGCAGGAAGTTCTCCACCTGTCAACACATAATCGCCAATCGAAATTTCTTTTGTAATAAAAAGTTCACGAACCCGATCATCAACTCCTTTGTAATGCCCTGCAAGTATAATCAAGTTCTCTTTTAACGAAAGGGTATTTGCCATGCCTTGTTTCATGGTTTCACCATCAGGAGTCATGTAAATTATTTCATCATAATTTCTTTCCGTCTTCAATTTTTCAATACAATCGGCAATGGGTTGAATTTGCATCACCATTCCAGCACCACCGCCAAAAGCATAATCATCCACACTTTTTTGTTTGTTGGTAGAATATTCTCGTAAATCATGAACAACTATTTGTACTAAACCTTTATCTTGAGCACGCTTAAGAATGGAAGCATTCAAAGGACTTTCCAACAGTTCTGGTAAAACGGTAATAATGTCTATTCGCATGATGCAAATATATACAAAATCACCCACCTTTAGGTCCGAATATATTCGGAATCTCTAGAGAGAAACTTCTCTCCGTCGGCTGACGGAAGGCACAGAGGAGTGAGTCTATCTATTATAAATTTTCAATTCTTACTTCAAAGTTTTTTACATTATCTTTGTTCTCTAAAATTTTTATCGAATATGGATAACAATAAATCTTGGACAAAAGATAAAATTCTTGCTATATATAATAAACCTTTAATGGAATTGATATTCGATGCTGGGATTATTCATCGCCAACATCACGACCCATTAAAAATTCAAGTTAGTAAGCTCATTTCTATCAAAACTGGTGGCTGCCCAGAGGATTGTGGTTATTGTCCACAAGCTGCTCGTTACCATACCAATATCGAAAAAAATAATTTAATGCCAGTTGAGGAAGTTTTAGCTAAAGCTGAAGCAGCAAAAGCTACTGGCTCTTCAAGAGTTTGTATGGGTGCAGCATGGAGAAATGTTCAAGATGGCGAAGATTTTGACCAAGTAATTGAAATGGTAAAGGGATTAAGTGCAATGAACATGGAAGTTTGTTGTACGTTAGGAATGGTTACCGAAAACCAAGCTACTCGCTTAGCTGAAGCAGGATTACATTACTACAACCACAACATTGATACCTCTGAAGAATATTACAAAGAAGTAATTTCTACCAGAGGATTTAACGATAGAATAAAAACATTGGAAAATGTTCGCAAAAGTTCATTAAAAGTTTGTTCTGGTGGTATCATCGGAATGGGTGAAACTGTTAACGACCGTATCGGAATGTTAATGGGTTTATTAAAATTGAGCGAAGCACCTGAATCTATTCCAATCAATGCGTTGGTTCCGGTGGAAGGAACTCCTTTGGAAGAACAAGAAATTGTTCCAATTTGGGATGTAGTTAGAATGATAGCAACAACTCGAATTGTTTTTCCAAAAAGTACGGTGCGTTTATCGGCAGGAAGAACACAAATGAGTAAAGAAGGACAAGCATTGTGTTTTATGGCTGGAGCAAGTTCAATTTTTGCAGGAGATAAATTGTTAACGACTCCTAATCCTGGAGATAATGAGGACATGGAATTATTTAATCTTTTGGGATTAACTCCAACAGAAAAACAAAAAGACAATACAGGAAAAGTAAAAATTAGAAAAGGCCAACCTGTATTAGAAACTGTAGCTGACGAGAAATGGAGCAGACCTGGACATGTTATTGAACGAAATGTTAAAGCAACAGAAAAAGGGAAAGAGATTAGAAAAAAAGCTCACCCCGTCCCTCCAGAAGGGAGGGTGACCGAACTCACCGAAAATAGTGTAAAATAATTTATTTGTGAAAACTAACATACAATGTCATTCTGAACAAAGTTTTACTTCAACTTTTAGTTGATTGTAAAACAAAGTGAAGAATCTTTTTTTTATAGGAAACAGATGTTTCACTCCAATTTGTTGCCATCCGTCAGTTGACGGATTGACAAATTATCGTTCAACATGACAAGAATAAAAATGAATACACATCTCCAATATATCCAACAAAAACTCGAAAAACGAAAGCAAGAAAATGCTTTTCGTGAACTGAAAACCAATCAACATTTAATTGATTTTTGTTCTAATGATTATTTAGATTTTGCCAGAGAAACTGCAATTCACAAAATTAACCACAATCTTGAAAGTTATGGTGCAACAGGATCTCGGCTAATTTCTGGAAACTATCAAATCACTGAAGATGTTGAAAAATATTTATCCCAATTTTATCAATCGAAAGCTGCTTTAATTTTTAATTCAGGATATAATGCTAATATTGGATTGTTTCAATGTTTGCCTCAAAAGAATGATACCATTATTTATGATGAATTTATTCATGCATCCATTCGTGATGGAATAAAATTGAGTAATGCTAAGAATTTTGCTTTTGCACACAATAATTTAGATGTTTTAAAAGCCAAATTAAAACAGGCTACAGGCATTGTTTATGTGGTGGTTGAATCCGTTTATTCTATGGATGGAGATGTTGCACCATTAAAAGAAATTGTAAAAATTTGCAAAAAATGTAATGTTGCATTAATAGTTGATGAAGCACACGCTGTTGGAATTTTCGGGAATGGCAAAGGGTTAGTTGCTGAGTACAACCTAGAAAAAGATGTCTTTGCTAGAATAGTAACTTTTGGAAAAGCTTTTGGCGGACATGGTGCAGTGGTGCTTGGTGAGAAAATACTTCGAGATTATTTAATTAACTTTTCTAGAGCTTTTATTTATACGACAGCACTTCCATTATCCAGTATATTAGCTATTAAAAATGCACATGAATTTTTAATTCAAAATCTCTCAAGAATTGAAAAACTAAAAGAACTAATTATTTATTTTAGAAGCTCAACTTTAAACTTTAAACTTATAACTATAAACTCTTATAGTGCCATTCAATGTATCATAATACCAGGAAATGATGAAGTAAAAACATTAGCAAATCAAATTCAAAAAAAAGGTTTCGATGTCAGACCAATATTATCTCCAACCGTGCCAAAAGGCAAAGAGCGATTACGAATTTGTTTGCATAGTTTTAATACAAAAAAACAATTAGATGAGTTGATTTCAGTAATTGCTAAAGAATTATGAGAAGAATTTTTATTACAGGAATTGGGACTGGTGTAGGTAAAACTATTGTTTCAGCCATTTTAACGGAAGCTTTAGAAGCCGATTACTGGAAACCCATACAAGCAGGAGATTTGAAAAATTCAGATAGCATTAAAGTTAGTAATTTAATTTCAAATTCTGTTTCAAAAATACATCCTGAAGCATACTTATTGCAAAATCCAATGTCGCCAAATGCTGCGGCAAATTTAGAAAATATAACTATTGATTTAGATGAAATTATACTTCCAAAAACCAATAATTCGCTTATTATTGAAGGAGCAGGAGGTTTAATGGTTCCATTAAATGATAAAAAATTCGTTATCGATTTAATTAAAAAACTCGATGCCGAAGTTGTTCTAGTTTCACAAAATTATTTAGGAAGTATTAACCATACTTTGTTAAGTCTTGAAATTTTGAAATCTAAAGGCTTTAAAATCAAAGGAATTATTTTTAATGGAGAAGAAAACGAAACTTCAGAAAAATACATTTTGAATTATTCAGGAGTAAATTATTTGGGAAGAGTTAATCAACATAATGCCATTAATAAAGAAGTAGTTTTGAGCTATAAATCGGTATTCAAAAATTTATGAGTTTAAAAGAAAAAGACAAAAAATATATTTGGCATCCGTTCGATCAAATGAAAGGAACTGATATAATTCCTATTGTTAAAGGAGAAGGGGCTTATGTTTTTGACGAAAACGGAAAAAAATACATAGATGGATTTTCTAGCTGGTGGGTCAATGTTCATGGCCATGCTCACCCTTATATTGCACAAAAAATTTCGGAACAAGCTTTTGTATTAGAGCATGTTGCTTTTGGAGGATTTACACATCCTCAAGCTGTAAAACTTGCCGAACGTTTAGTGAATTTATTGCCTACAAAAATTGAAAAAGTATTTTTCTCTGATAATGGTTCAACAGCAAATGAAGTAGCTCTTAAAATGGCGATGCAATACTGGTTTAATAAAGGTGAAAAACGTAATGTATTTATTGCATTGGAGAATGATTATCATGGCGATACTTTTGGAAGTATGAGTGTAACTGCTCGTGGTGGTTTTAATGAACCTTTTGAACAATACTTATTTGATGTTCAATTTATTGATGTTCCAACTGCTAAAAATAGGGTAGAAGTATTAAAAAAGTTGGAAGAACTATTAAAAGCGAATGATGTTGCAGCATTTATTTTTGAGCCTATTGTTCAAGGTGCTGCAGGAATGTTAATACATTCACCCGAAACATTATCTGAATTAATTGGCTTGTGCGAAAAATACAAGGTGTTAACAATTGCCGACGAAGTATTTACAGGATTTGGAAGAACAGGGAAACTTTTTGCTGTAGATTTTTTGCAAAATAAACCCGACATCATTTGTTTGTCTAAGGGAATAACAGGTGGATTCATGCCTTTAGGTATCACTGCAGTTTCAGATAATATTTTCCAAGCATTTTATTCAGATAATAAAAAACATACTTTTTTACATGGACATTCTTATACCGGAAATCCATTAGCTTGTGCTGCAGCAAATGCATCTTTGGATATTTTTGATCAAGAAGATATTTTTGGGTTAATTAAAGATATTTCAAAAATGCAATCGGAATTTGTAGATTCCGTAAAAAATCATTCAAAAATAAGAGCTGCTAGAAGTTTTGGAACTATTGCCGCTATTGAATTAGAAAGCCAACAAGAAACTTCTTATTTTAATGAAATTGGTAAAGATGCTTATCAATGGTTACTTAAAAAGGGAATAATTTTAAGACCGCTAGGCAACGTGATTGTAATTGTTCCTCCTTACTGCATAAAAAAAGAAGACTTAAATTTTATTTATGCTCAAATAAAAATTTATTTGGAATTATAATTTAGTCTTCGTTTTTTGACTGCTCGATTAAGTCATCACTAATTTTTTTGTAAATATCTTCTTTGTCGAACCTTGAAATAGTGAATCGATATTTTCTAAAACAACAGAAAATCCAAGAAATGAAAACACTAAATAAAATAGATATTATAAAAGTTAGTAATAAATTTTTCAATACATATTCAGAAAAAAATTCAAACGAAATAATAAGAGAAACCAAAAAAAGACTGATAAGTTCAAACCAATTTAGAACAATTTTAATTTTAAGTTCAGCAAATTCTTTTTTAAATAATCGATCCCTTTCATCATAACCCAATTTTATTTCTGTTGTTTCCATGGGTAAACACTAATTTTAATTACCTATTTATTGGACATAAAAATATAAGATAATTTTGATAAATGAAACAGTAGAAAACAGTATATTTCAACTAAGTATATCTGCTTAATAATAGTATTGATGCTTCAAGAATAGTAAGCTAGTTCACAATAAATTTGCTCGAATATAATAAGTTATGAACATCTGAAATGGTAATGATGTAAGTTCCAGATTCCCAATTATTGGTATTTATTTTAATTTTTTTCTTAATCATATTTTCTTGATAAACTAATCTACCTGTCAAATCAAAAATTTCTATTTTAGAATTAATATTATTAGAATTAATCTCTTCTACCCATAAAAAACTATTGGATGGATTTGGATAAATATTAAAATTATTGTTGTTGGTTAAATTTTCATTTATTCCTAAACCATCAGCACTATTTGCAAAAGTATATTCTCCTAACAATAAGCTATCTAGGGTAACCCAGCCATAAGCGAGGGTTTGACTTATAGTTGTTTTAGTGTAATAAGGATATTCTTCCCAGTCAAATTTAGGATTTGCCCGATACAACAAAATTATACTATCACCATTTACTGGCACTAAATCAACATCTAAGTAACCAGAAGAAGCCCTGCCATCAAAAATAAATCGTAAAGATGAGCTAAAATTTGAAGGAATAATTCCATCTAAACTCCAATACCTGCTGGTAGAAATTCGATAATTATTGCTATTGTTTTTAATCGAATCTGGAGCCACCCAATGATGTTCAAATTGTAATAAAGCAGAGTCAGAAATGCTTGTCACCGTTAAGCTATTTACTAATGAAAGTAATAAATTAGTATTGGTCATATTATTTTTTACAATAAGTTGATTGTCAGTTCGAGCTTGGTTAAGTCTATTGTCCTCATTTAAAATAGTTACAGTTGGGTTAAAAGGTATGGTAACACTACTTACCGAATATTGACCAGAAACTACAATGGTGTCTTTATGTTTGTTCCAATTGTTATCGTAAAAAGAAACTTCTAAAGGTGTTCCAGTATGAAAATTTGTTGCACCTCTTAATTTTTGTTGTGTAAAAATGGTAACATCAAAATCAGGTCCATTAGGAACAATTTGAACAGAATCGATATCAAAATGCGAAAAACCTGGAGCTAATACCCAATCATTAAAAAAATTGGTCATATCAATTCCAGTAGAGGAGGTCAATTCATCTCTAAACTGGTAAGAATTTATGTTTTTAAATTGATAATTATTGGTAATCGATTTTAGTCCAACAAAAAATAAGGAGTCTCCTAAATAAGCTCTCATATTATGAGCAACCGAAGCTCCTTTTTGGTAAACGTGCTCGCCATAAGTATATTCATGAGGAATGCCAGAAATAGCTCTGTAACCACCTTCGTGTAAATGAGTAAATTGAAGTACGCTTTTATGATTTGTTTTTATTTCAGCTAATGAAGTAGCATAATTATAAACTTTTTCTAAGAATAAATGTTCTGAATATACCGCCATTCCTTCATTTATCCACATATCTTCAGCAGTTTCACAAGTAACTAAATCTCCCCACCAATGGTGCGAAAATTCATGAGCCATTAATGTTTCATAAGCTAATGTTCCATTTGCAGTGGCTCTTGGATAGGCAATATTGGTAGCATGTTCCATTGCTCCAGAAGAAAATGGAACTAACGAAAATCCGACTTTATTCCACAGATAGGGACCATAACCTTCTTCGTAAGCATTAAATGCTCCATTTAAGTTAATAAATGAATTTTTCATATTGTTAGTATCTGTTGCAACACCAACTAATTCGACAGGAATTGAACCATTTAATCCATTAAAAGATTGATGAACAGTTTTATAATTTGCTGCAGCAACGCAGGCTAAGTAAGTCGGAATTTCTTCATTCAGCACCCATTTTCGTACTATAGTGTCTCCCGAAATTACATTTTCACTTATTAATGCACCGTTGCAATGTGCTTTCTTTCCTCCACCAGTGATGATATTAAACTCATAAGTTGATTTTTCAACAAAGTTGTCAAAACAAGGAAACCAGATTCTACCATAATTATGCGGATTATCATCAAATCCAACACCTAAATTATAAGTATAACCAGTAGAAAAATAAAAGCCACCCCAACCAGAAGGATCCATTTGTGGACTACCGTAATAATAAACCGTTAAAAAGGAAGTATCGGTAGTAGTAAGAATAGAAGGCAATGTAATATGAATTAAGGTGTCATTGTAAGTGAAAGCAAGCAAATTTCCTGCTGACGTGATGGAGTCGATGTTAAGCCCTTGTAAATCCAAATCTATCAATCCAACACCATTTATTTTAGGAGTAAAAGTTACCACGCAGTTCCCTTTTATTAACTGATTACCATCGTTGGTCAAGTCTAAATTAATTTGATAATTAAGGATGTCAAAAGTGTCGCTTCTACTATTTAAAGCTTTATTATTTGAAAGGTTTTTTTGAGCTTGACTTTGGATTCCAATAAAAATAATGGAAAGAAGTAAAAGATATTTTTTCATAATATAAAAGTATAAGAATATAAAGTTACTTAAAAGAAAACAATTTACCGATAATGAATTGAAATTGTACTTATTTTAATGATTGTAATCCTAATGTGAAATAATTAAATAAATAAACTATTTTTATTTACTTTTATAGGAAGTAATTATCAACTAATGATTGTATTTCTATGAAACCATCTACCGAACTATTTCACTTGATTAAATCGCTGTCAAAATCTGAAAAAAGGTATTTTAAACTATCTTCAGCTTTGCAGTCAGGCGATAAAAATTATTTAAAACTATTTGAAGCTATTGAATTACAAGACGAATACAATGAAAGTGCTATAAAAAATAAATTTAAAAAAGAAATTTTCATTCAACATTTGCCTTCTGAGAAAAATCACTTATACCATCTTATTCTTAAAAGCCTAAGAGGTTTTTATGCTGATAAATCTGCGGCAGCAATGTTGCAAGAACAACTTCGTAATATTGAATTGCTATTTAACAAAGCCTTATATAAGGAGTGCAGTAAATTAATCCGTAAAGCCAAGAAAATGGCTTATGATTATGAGAAATACTATTTTTTATTGGATTTAATTGATTGGGAAAAAATACTGGTGGAAGAAGAATATTTGAGAGGAAATTTTGATAAAGACCTCAATAAGTTAGTAGATGAAGAAAGTGATTGTTTAGAAAAATTAAGAAACTTGGCAGAATACCAAATGTTGTATTCTCAAATAAATTATGCTTTTAGGAAGGGAGGTTATACTAGGAGTGCTGAAGAGCAGCTAATTGTTGATAAAATTTCCAACTATCATTTAATTATTGGTAAAAATACTGCCTTATCTACAAAAGCTGCCACAGCATGTTATTACATTAAAGGACTGTGTGCAACAACCGAAAGAAATTTGGAGGATTCTTACACCAATTTTATGAAGGTAATTAAAATCATGGAAAACAATCCCATGATTATGAAAGAGCTTCCCAAAAGGTATGTAAAAGCACTTAACAATCTAATGTTTGCTTATATGAATTATCAAGATTGGGATAATTGTTTTGCAATGATTGATAAATTAAAAGGGTTAGAAAACGAACCAGGTTTTGAGAGCATGGACATTCAGCTAAAATTGTTTACATTTTCGCACAATGGCGAATTATTAGCGTGTTTAAGTAAAGGAGATTTTAACAAAGCAAAAGAACAGGTAATTCCATCAATTTTAGAAGGTATTGACCGATATAATGGAAAAATTAACAATGAAGAACAGATGCTTTTCTATTACAACATTTCTAGAGTTTATGTGGGAAGTGGTGATTTTAAAAGTGCTTTAAAATACATTAACCTAGTGCTAAATTATAGTGAGTCTGGCTTGCGAGAAGATGTGTATGCTTTTGCACGATTAGTTAATCTAATTATCCATTATGAGTTAGGAAATTACGATTTATTAGATTATACCATTAAATCAACCAAAAGATACGTGGCTAAAAGTCAAAAGAATTATAAATTCGAGACTGTTTTTCTAAATGATTTTAAAAAGTTAATCAAAATTAAAAATACCAACGAATTGCAAAAACTTTATGTCGATTTTAGAAATGAATTGCTAGAAGTTTTAAAAGATCCTTACGAAAAGGCTGCCAACGAGTATTTTGATTTCATTGCTTGGTTAGATTGTAAAATAGAAAATGTTGCTTTTGAGGAAATTATAAAAAGAAAACAACAACCAAAACTTAATTAGTTTCGTTGTTTCACTGCTTCGTAAACAATTATAGCCGCAGCAACAGAAACATTTAACGATGCAATTTCTCCAACCATTGGTATTTTAGCTTTTTCATCACAAAGTTTAAGAATCTGATTAGAAATACCTTTTTCTTCACCACCCATAATTATTGCAATTGGAGATTTATAATCAATATCATAAATGGAGTGTTCTGTTTTTTCGGTACACGCAATTATTTTTAATCCGCTGGCTTGCAAAAATAAAACAGTATCAGTAAGATTTTCTGCTTTACAAATTGGTATTCGATACAAAGCTCCAGCAGAAGTTTTTATGGCATCTTCATTTAATTGAGCAGATTCTCTTTTTGGTATCACAATGGCATCAACTCCAGCACATTCGGCTGTTCTGCTAATTCCTCCAAAATTCCTGACATCAGTAATTTTATCCAACACTAAAATAAAAGGAACTTTTCCTTGTTCATACAAAGCTGGAATTATTGTTTCTATATTATGAAAATCGACCGGTGAAATAAAACCAATTACACCTTGATGATTGCCAGAAGTATATTTATTGAGTTTAAAAGCTGGAACATGAGAAAAAGGGATTTTTGCTTTTTTTATAGCATTTCGTAACTCAGTTAAACCACTTCCACTAATATCCCGTTGAATATACAACTTGTCAATTTCTTTACCTGCATTGATGGCTTCAATAACTGGTCGAACTCCAAATATGATATTTTCTTTTTCCATGTTGCGAAGTTAAATAATCTGTAGGAAATGAAAAATTATAATACCAATGTTACAAATATTTTTGATGGAATAGAGATTAAGTTCGTTTACATACTTCATATTTATATTTTTCTATATTTGTTTAGTGAAAAATAACATGAATAAAATACTTTTTATAACCTTTTTTGTCACCCTGAGCAATGTCATCCTGAGCCTATCGAAGGATTGTCGAAGGAATGTTTGTAGTATAGAAATTGGGATTAATTAAAATGAAAAAACTACTTTACATATTATTTTTTGTTTTACTCGGCTTTTCGCATGGGTTTGCTCAGAACATCGATTCTTTAAAATTGGCTCTTAAAAATGCAAAGCACGACACCACAAGAATTAAATTAAGAAATGATATTGGTGAGGCTGGTTTGATTTATAGAATTTCGTATTGGGACAGTCTTGCCAATGATTCAAAAAAACTGTTGGAAAAAAATGAGATGAGCACCGCTCGCACAAAAAACAAAGAAAAGGTTTTTTATTTAAAATATCTTTCTAGCTCTCTAAATAACCTTGGAGTTATGTACGATAATTTGGGAGATATTAAAAAAGCCTTAGATTACTATCACAAAAGTTTAAAGATATATGAAGAGTTAAAGGATAAACAAGGAGTTGCTGTAACTTTAAACAACATTGGGTTTCTGTATGGAAATCAAGGTGACCTACCTAAATCATTAGATTACTTCCAAAGGAGCTTAAAGTTGAATGAAGAAATTAAAGACGAAAATGGTATTGCTCAATGTCTAAACAATATTGGAACAACTTATCATGATACTCGCCAAACCAAAATAGCATTAACTTATTATTTTAGAAGTTTAAAGTTATATGAAGAAATTAAAGATGAAAGAGGAATTGCTTTCGCTTTAAATAACATTGGAACTTATTATAAAGATCAAAACGACATGCCAAATGCCTTAAACTACTTTCAAAGAAGTTTAAAAGTTGCTGAAGATATTAATCACAAACAAGGAATTGCCTATTCAACAAACGTTATTGCAAGTACATTGTTAAAAAATGGAAGAGTAAAAGAGGCTAAAAAGTATGCTCTACGCAGCCTAGATTTTGCAAAAGAAGTAGGTTATCCAGATAATATTAATAGAGCCGCTGTTACTCTTAAAGAAATTTTTAAAAAACAAAATAACTACAAAAACGCATTTGATATGTACGAATTAGAAATAATAATGCGCGACAGTATTAACAATGAAGCCACTAAAAAAGCGAGCATACAAAAGCAGTTTCAATATGAATACGAAAAACAAGCAGCAGCAGATAGTATAAAAAATGCAGAGGAACAAAAAGTTAAAAATGCACAATTGACAGCACAAAAAGCAGAACTAAAACAAGAAAAGACAAAAAGTTATGCCCTGTATGGAGGCTTAGCTTTAGTAATAATTTTTGCAGGTTTTATGGTCAACCGTTTTAGAGTTACCAACAAACAAAAACAAGTTATTGAACTCAAAGAAATTGAAACCCAAAAACAAAACGAAATTATTACCCATCAAAAGAAAGTAGTAGAAGAAAAGCACAAAGAAATAACCGACAGCATCAACTATGCAGAGCGGATACAGCGTAGCTTTTTAGCAACTACCGAAATGTTGGACCAACACTTAAAAGATTACTTTGTGTTTTTTAGACCAAAAGATGTGGTAAGCGGCGATTTTTATTGGGCAGGAGAATTGAACAACGGTAACTTTGCTTTTTCGATTGCTGATAGCACTGGCCATGGTGTTCCAGGTGCAATTATGAGTATTTTAAATATTTCGAGTTTAGAAAAATCAATAGAAAAAGAAACAGCACCCGATAAAATTCTAAATAAAACGAGAAAAATCATCATTGAACGATTAAAAAAAGATGGCAGCACAGAAGGCGGCAAAGACGGCATGGATTGTAGTTTATTAGTCTTAAATCAAGACCGCACACAACTTTCGTTTGCAGCAGCCAACAATCCTGTCTTTATTGTCCGAAACAACGATTTGATAGAATTTAAACCCGATAAAATGCCAGTAGGCAAACATGATAATGATACAGAAAGTTTTACATTGCATACAGCATTATTACAAAAAGGAGATGTAATTTATGCTTTAACCGATGGCTTCCCCGACCAATTTGGTGGTGATAAAGGCAAAAAATACATGATAAAAAATTTAAAAGAATTGTTGATGAAAATAGCTCATTTGTCAGTTTTAGAACAAGAACAAAAACTTGCCGCTGAATTTGATAAGTGGAAAGGAAGCAATGAACAAGTGGACGATGTTTGCATTATAGGCGTTAGAATATAATACAAACGAGTCAGCCTGTCCTGAGCGAATCCGTCAGCTGACGGAGGAGTCGAAGGAATGTGTGTATTATTGGGGTGAGGGTATAAGAAAAATGATTAAACACCAAATAGGGAATTATTCCATATCGGCAAAGCGTTGCATCAAAATTTGTAAAACAGATTTTCCAAAATCAAGTTTTGTAGAATCTATTTTTGAAGATGAAAAACGAGTGTTCATCAACTTATTATCGTGGTTGTAAACAATGGTATCGGTTTTATCTATAAAACCAACAACAGCAACGATATTATTTTTAATAATGTTCATATTATTGGTAGGAAAAACACAGTTGCTAGAATATTCTACCACTTCTCCAACTATCAACAGCCCTAAACCAACTGTTTTTAAAGATAGGTGAACGGCTTAGTGTGTAATCGTTATCGCTAACTGGATTGGTTACTTTCTGAAACACAAAACTTATCGACATCATGTTGTTTTCTTCGCCATAAATCCAATTTTCATAATTTTTGTTTTTATACACTACATTAGGTGAACCATAAATAATATAAATTAAACCACGGTCGGTTTTCCACCCTTCCAAATAGGAAGTAAAATAATTGTTTGCACTTTCCACACGGTTATAATATTCGCTAATCAATGTTCTTGCTCTATCGGTACTTCCTGATATTTCAAGCCAAAATTTATCAATAGCTTCTTTTTTATTTTCAGCTTCATTTAACCCATCAAATTCTTTTTTAGTAGAAATGTATCGCATCGGACCTATCATGTTTTCTGAACTTTTTACTTTAGGAAAGTGTTCCTGAAAGTTAAAAATTGTTGGACCAACATTCATATTATCGGAGGATTGAAAATGGTATAACCCTTTTTCTTCTACGATGTATGAAATCCTATTTAAGGTGTCAAATTCAATTTCTTTACTAAATTTTGGTTTAAATACCAATTGTTCAGTTTCTTCTTCTCCCTCAATCGAAAAAGGAGGTTTTGCAATTGGGAAATCAGTACCATAAAATTTAAGCAAAATGGTTTTAGCAGGATTACTGCTATTTTTATTAATAACAACCTTTTCATTACTTTTAAAATGGCTGTTAAATACAACATTGTTATTGGAGTCTAATAACAAATAATTGGATGCACTGTAATTAT
>CAYHWX010000006.1:0-61241 GCA_964360245.1 uncultured Vicingus sp. | reverse complement strand
AAAGGTAGAGCAATGGAAATGTTATTGTCTGCCAAAATGATTACTGCCGAAGAAGCTCTTATTTCTGGTTTAGTAAACTATGTAACCACACAAGAAGATTTATTAACAGCTTGTAAAAAAATTGCATTAAAAATTGTTAAAAATTCGCCTTTAGCAATGGCAAGTGCAATAAGAGCAATAAATGCAGGTTATAAAGACGGAATAAATGGTTATGAAACGGAAATAGAAGAATTTGGAAAATGTTTTGGAACCGATGATTTTAAAGAAGGAACAACAGCATTTTTAGAAAAACGTAAACCACAATTTAAATAGTTCAAAGTTGGATAGAACTAATCCTTGAACCTCAAACCTTAAATCTAAGATGAGTAGCCCATTAAAAAAATTAGCCGGACAAACTGCCATTTATGGGTTGACAAGCATTGTCGGTAGATTGCTTAATTGGTTTTTGGTTCCAGTCTATTTAGGAATTGCACATTTCACAACCGACCAATATGGTATTATTACCGAAATGTATTCTTACGTTGCTTTTTTAGTTGTACTTCTAACCTATGGAATGGAAACCGCATTTTTTAGGTTTTCGACTCTTGAAGAGCATGAATCAAAAAAAGTTTATTCCACTGTTATATATGCTTTATTTACCACTTCATTTTTATTTATTGCAGCCGCTTTTTTGTTCGACCAACCCATTGCTAATTGGTTAAAATATCCAAATAATACAGAATTTGTAACTTGGTTTGCTTTAATTGTAGGGTTAGATGCCATCTCATCAATTCCTTTAGCAAAATTGAGGTCTGACAATAGACCGCTAAAATTTGCCGCCATTAATTTTGCAAATATTATCGTCAACATTGGATTAAATTTATTTTTTTTAGCGTACTGTCTTCCTAAACATGTAGCAGGAGAAACCAATTGGTTAATTGAAACTTTTTATGACCCTGAAATTGGTGTCGGTTATGTTTTTATTGCTAACCTTATTGCAAGTATTGTAAAGTTCATTTTGCTTATGCCAGATATGCTTCAAGCACGATATGGCTTTGAATTTTCGTTGCTTAAAAAAATGTTTATTTATGCGCTACCTCTTTTGATTTTTGGACTTTCTGGCATCGTTAATGAAACTATTGACAGAATAATGCTGAAAAGAATGTTATTTAATGTTTTGGGAGAAAAAGAAACACTTTCGCAATTAGGAATATATGGAGCTTGTTATAAAATCTCCATTATCATCACTTTATTTATACAAGCCTTTAGGTATGCCGCAGAGCCATTTTTCTTTTCTCAAGAAAAAGAAAAAAATGCAAAAGAAACTTACTCGAAAATAATGACTTATTTCGTTATTGTTTGTGCAACCATCTTTTTAGGAGTGATGTTATACATAGATATTGTGAAATATTTTATACCAAATGAAGCCTTTTGGGTGGGGCTAAAAATTGTTCCAATCTTACTTTTTGCCAACATCAGTTTAGGAATTTATTACAACCAATCTATTTGGTATAAATTGAGTGGAAAAACTAAGTTTGGAGCATATATTGGATTGTTTGGAGCAGCAATCACCATCCTGTTAAATTATATTTGGATACCAATTCATGGTTATATCGGTTCTGCATGGGCAACATTAATTTGTTATACTTCTATGATGTTTTTATCTTTTATTTTAAGCAGAAAACATTACCCAATAAAATACAATTTACCCAAACTTTTCTTGTACTTGGGACTAGCTTTTGGTTTGTATTTTTGTACCCTTTATTTATCAATTTCTGCAGGGTTATTTAAATATGGAATTCACACTCTAATCATTATCGTTTTTTTAGGCATAGTTTACATCTTAGAAAGACCAAAAAAAGTGGTAATTTAGCCACATCAGTAAAAAAGTTAAAAGTTCATAAAGTAGAAAGTTAACCATCAAATTTTATGAACTTTACAAACTTTTAACTTCAAAATATGAAAATAAAAATAGTCAACAAATCCAATCATCCATTACCAGAATATGGAACGCTAGCATCAGCAGGAGTAGATTTAAGAGCAAATATTGCTGAATCAATTACTTTAAAACCATTGGAAAGAACTTTAGTAAAAACAGGTTTGTTTATCGAATTGCCAATAGGTTATGAAGCCCAAGTTCGTCCTCGTAGTGGTTTAGCTTATAAAAACGGAGTAACCGTTTTAAATACACCGGGAACTATTGATGCAGATTACAGAGGCGAAATTGGTGTGATTTTAATAAACCTTTCTAATAAAGATTTTACCATTGAAAATGGAGAACGGATTGCTCAACTAGTAATTGCAAAACACGAACAAGCTGAATGGCAATTAGTTGAAGGATTAGAAGTAACAGAAAGAGGTGCAGGAGGATTTGGTAGTACTGGAAGGAGTTAATTTACCAATGTAGCAATAAAGATAATGTAGCAATTAAATTGGTACATTTTTAAATTGTTTAATTAAGAAATTAAAAATAATGAAAATAATAGTACCAATGGCTGGAAGGGGCTCAAGATTAAGACCTCACACACTTACCATACCAAAACCATTGTTGCCAATTGCTGGGAAACCAATAGTGCAACGTTTAGTAGAAGATATTACCAAAGTTTGCGGTGAATCCGTTGATGAAATTGCGTTTATTATTGGTGATTTTGGTGCACAAGTAGAAAAAGATTTAATAACTGTTGCTGAAAGTTTAGGGGCAAAAGGAAGTATTTATTATCAAGAAAAAGCTTTAGGAACAGCACATGCCATTTTATGTGCAAAAGATAGTTTACAAGGAAAAGTAGTGGTTGCTTTTGCAGATACTCTTTTTAGAGCCGACTTTACACTTGATAATGACGCAGAAGGAATAATTTGGGTAAGTAAAATTGATAATCCAAGTGCGTTTGGAGTAGTTAAAGTTAATGCTGATAATGTTATCACTGATTTTGTAGAAAAACCTAAAGAATACGTTTCCGATTTAGCCATTATTGGTATCTATTACTTTAAAGATGGCGAATACCTAAAAAATGAGTTGCAATATTTAATTGATAATGATATAAAAGGCGGGGGAGAATATCAATTAACGGATGCCTTAGAAAACATGAAACAAAAAGGCACCAAATTTGTCCCTGGAAAAGTGAATGAATGGTTGGATTGCGGTAATTACAAAGCAACGGTTTATACGAATCAACGAGTTTTAGAGTTTATTAAAGAGGAAAAGTTGATAGATAGTTCTTTTAAAAAAGAGAATACCATTATTATTGAACCTTGTTTTATTGGCAAAAATGTAGAAATTACCAATTCAATCATAGGACCCCATGTTTCTATTGGAGAAAACACAGTAATAAAAAATTCCATAATTTCGAACACTATCATTCAAACGAATAGCTTAATTCAATCCTCAAATTTTAAAAATTCTATGATTGGAAATTACACTAATATTAAAGGAAATGTTCAAGAACTAAGTGTTGGTGATTATAACGAAATATATTAAACATTGATAAACATTAGATTACTCATAGTAACATTACTCATCATTTTTTTTGTAGGATGCACTTCTACAAAAGATTCAAATATAGCTACTCAAAAAAGCAAGCCTCACAATAAGGAGTTATCCCAACTTCCTGAAGAAGATCAAACTAATTTTAGCTTTCTCTTTTTTAACGCTAATAAAGAGCGGATTTTGGGAAACTATCAATTAGCTGCAAATCTTTTTTTACAATGCATTCAAATTGCACCAAAAGAAGCTGCTCCATATTATGAATTGGCTCACATTTTTGAAGAATCTAAAGAAAATAAACTTTCTTTAGAATATGCTGAAAAAGCGATAACATTAGCTCCAGAAAATTATTGGTATAGGGTTTTATACGCACATGCTCTCCAAACAAATGGTGTTACTGATGAAGCCATAAAACAGTATGAAATTCTGATAGAAAAACATGGAGGAGATATTGATCTTTACTATGATTTAGCTGGTATGCAACTTTATTCTGGGAAATATAAAGAAGCATTAGAAAGCTTTAATTTACTTGAAAAACAAGTAGGGATAACAGAAGAAATTTCGGTACAAAAAGAAAAAATATACATTAAGATTGGAGATGTTGATAAAGCAGCTAATGAAATACAAAAGCTAATTGATGCTTTCCCTGATGAGTTAAGATACCAAGTATTGTTAGCAGATTTATTTTTAGCAAACGAACTAACTGAAAAAGCCTTTGCAGTTTATCAATTGATTTTAGAAAAAGACCCTCAAAATCCTTACGCTAACTTATCCTTATACGATTATTATAAAAGTAAAAACGAAAACGAAAAAGCTTCCGAAGCTCTTAAAAAAGCTTTTACTAGCCCCGATTTAGACATTGATACTAAAATGAAAATTCTACTGTCCTATTATTCCGCAACTGAAGTTAATAACAATTTAAGTAAAGATGCTTTTGAGTTATGTAAAATTTTGATAGCAGCACACCCAACAGAGGCAAAGGCTTACACTATTTATGCAGATTTCTTATATCGCGATAAAAAATTAGAAGGTGCTAAAGAGAATTATTTAAAAGCTATTGAATTTGATAATTCAAAATTTGCCATTTGGAGTCAGTTAATTTTAATTGAATCAGAACTTCAAGATAGTGAATCTATGTTAAGAGACAGCAAAGCTGCTCTTGAATTGTTTCCTAACCAACCCATGTTCTATTTCTTTTATGGTGCAACCAACTTACAAAAAAAGAACTTTGCTGAAGCCATTGAATATTTAAACATTGGAAAAGATTATGTGATTGATAACCCACCTTTATTGGCTCAATTCTATGCCAATTTGGGTGATGCTTATAATGGGATTAAAAAGTATGAAGAATCGGATAAAGCATACGAAGAAGCTCTAAAAATTGAACCTAAAAACATTTATGTACTCAATAACTATGGCTATTATCTTTCATTAAGACAAGAAAAACTTAATCGTGCAGAAGAACTTTCTGCTTTATGTAATGAAATTGAACCCGATCAAGCCAATTACCAAGATACTTATGCTTGGATTTTGTACAAACAAGGTAAATTTGTTCAAGCTAAAGAATGGTTAGAAAAAGCCTTGCAAAATGGTGGCAGTAAAAATGCCGTTATTTTGGAACATTTAGGAGATGTTTATTCGCAATTACAAAACATGTTAAAAGCATTAGAATATTGGAATAAAGCTAAAGAAATTGGAGAGGGGGAGACAACGGAGTTTTTAGATAGAAAAATAGCTGATAAAAAGCTTTATGAGTAAAACTAAGTCGTTATATTGGTTCTCTCTGCTTTTGCTAGGTTTTTTTATCTACTCGTGTAAGGTTCAAGAAAACGAAACTGAAAAAGTTAAAATTAGGCTCAAACCACATCCTACAAAATTTCTTGTTCAACAGCTACTTGATAACGAATTTAAATTTAACACCCTTTCAACCAAAGCATCTTTTACTTACGACAATGGTAAAACAACTTCTTTTAAAGCACATTTAAGAATTAGAAAGGATAGTGCAATTTGGGTTTCTATCACTCCTCTATTAGGAATTGAAATGGCAAGAGTTTTAATTACTCAAGATACTGTTAAAATTATTAATAGGTCTTCTTCTGAGTATTTTGTTGGTGATTATGATTATCTCAATACTATGTTTGGTGCAGACTTAGATTACCAAATGATTGAAGCATTATTAACGGGGAATAGTTTAGATTTTGAAATAAACGATAAAATTTATTCATCCATTGATAGAAAAAAAGATTTTTACTTTGTAAGTACCGAGAAAAAAAGAAAAGTTAGAAAAGAAATAAAAAAAGACAAAGGAAAAATTAAAACCCAAGCCCAAGCCTTATGGTTAGACCCTATTACTTTTAAAATAAACGAACTTTTATTAACCACACCACAATCCGACAACTCCCTAAATTGTGTATATACCAATTTTAAAAACCCGATAAATTCCAATACCCCTCAAGACTCTATTGTTAATCAATTAGTTCCTCATGATTTACATTATATTTTAAAAACAGATACTACTAATACAATTGATATCGAGTATTCTAAAATTACATTGGACAATTTCTTAACTTTCCCTTTTAATATTCCAGAAAAATATGAGCAGATTAAACAATAAAATTTTATCGTTTTTCTTCTTGTTGGTGCTAATAATTACAGTACTACCAGCAAATGCTCAAACCAAAAAAGAATTGGAGCAAAAAAAACAAAAACTTCAAAATGAAATAAATTTAACCAATAAATTGCTCAATGAAACTCGAAAAAACAAAGATTTAACTATTGACGAGCTTCTAAAATTGAAAAGCAAAATAAATTCGCGTGCCGATTTAATTGCTGCTATCAACTCGGAAATGAAGCTCATCAATAAAGAAATTAAAAAAAGTAATCAAGAAATTGGAAATTTAGAAAATGAAATTGACCGTTTAAAAGTTGAATATGCTAAAATTATTTACTATGCTTTTAAACACCGAAGTTCTTACGATAAAATGATGTTTGTTTTTGCTTCTAAAAATGTAAATCAAGCCTATAAGAGACTAAAATACATTCAACAATATTCAGAATACAGAAAAGCACAAGCAGAAGAAATTATCAAAAATCAAAGCTCACTAAAACTAAAAATAGAAGACCTAAAACACACCAATCAAGAAAAAACAGTGCTGGTTTCTATCGAAGAAAAAGAAAAACAAAACTTAGCGATTGAAAAAGCCGAACAAGAATCAATTGTTCAAAAGTTACAAGGAAAAGAACAAGAATTAAAAAGTGAACTTCAAAAAAAACAAGATGCTGCCCAAAAATTAGACAAAGCCATTCAACGAATTATTGAAGAAGAAATTAGAAAAGCTCAAGAACAAGCAAAAAAAGCTGGAACACCGACCACAACAAAAGGTTTTCCATTAACTCCTAAAGCTTTAGAACTGTCAAATTCTTTTGCAGCAAACAAAGGGAAATTACCTTGGCCAGTTAACGAGGGAGTAATAACTGCTCAATTTGGAACTCATCCACACCCAGTTTTAGAAAACATTGTCATCAATAACAATGGAATTGATATCAGTACTACAGCAGGAACAAAAGCAAGGGCAATTTTTGAAGGTGAAGTAAGTTCTGTGGCTATTATTCCAGGTGAAGGAAAAGTAGTGATGATTCGACATGGTGAGTATTTAAGTGTTTATTCTTACATGACAGATGTTTTTGTGAAAAAAGGCGATAAAATTTCTACTAAACAAGAATTAGGTTTATTGGTAAATGAAGCTGGGAAAAGTAAAACCCAAGTTCATATCGAAATTTGGAAAGGCATGACTAAACTAAATCCTGAATTTTGGATTTTAAGACGATGATTAATACCTCACCAATATTCCTTTTTAAAAGAGAAATGTATTTGGAATTCGCAAGTAGAAGAAATTCTCCTCTAAAAAGAAGAGTTAGGGGCGTGTAAAATTTACAATAATTATGGATTCATTTAAATTCACAACTCCAGTTACCATTCCTAAAGCTGATTTTAATATTAAACATCAGCAACCTATTTTGCTTTTTGGCTCTTGTTTTACAGAATCCATCGGACATAAGTTGTTGGATAATAAATTTGATGTAACCATCAATCCCAACGGAATAGTTTACAACCCCATTTCTGTAATTAATGCCTTGCAACGGGTTATTGAAAATCGACTTTACTCCGAAAATGAGCTATTACAAATTAATGATACATGGATTAGCTTAAACCATCACGGCAGTTTTTCTTCTGTTAATAAAGATGAATGTTTGAACAACATTAACAATTCATTAAATCAAGCCCATCAAAAATTATTAACTGCTAAAACATTGGTTATCACTTTTGGTTCGGCATGGGTGTACGAATATGCAAACAAAGGAATTGTTGCCAATTGCCATAAAATTCCTGCTAAAGAATTTAAAAAAAGGTTACTTACTGTTAAAGAAATTTTAGCTGCTTTCGAACCTATTAAAACAGCATTAAAAAGTGTTACTATTATTTTTACAGTTAGTCCTGTTCGGCATGTTAACGATGGTTTACATGAAAACAACATCAGCAAGTCTGTTTTACATTTAGCCATTAACAACTTGGTAGAGCAAAACAAAAATTGTTCTTATTTTCCAGCTTACGAAATAGTAATAGACGAATTACGTGATTATCGTTTTTTTAAAGATGATTTGATACACCCTACCGAAATGGCAGTTAACTATGTGTGGGAAAAGTTTACCCATTGTTTTTTTAATGCCGACACAAAAAAGCTAATTACTGAAATTCAAAAAATAAAAGCCGCAGCCAACCACAAGCCTTTTAATTTTGAAAGTGAAGCTCACCAAAATTTCATTAAAACGCAAATTCAATTGATGGATAAGCTTTCTACCCAATTTCCTTTTTTAGATTTTGAGGAGGAAAAAGTTGAAGTTTGGAATAAGTGATTTTTGTTTATCCATTTGCAGCTTGGGCAGCTTAGAGAAGGTGGCGATTTAAAAGCACTTCACTATCAACTAGCAGAATGTTTATTAAGAGCATTAAACTCTCTAGAACTCTTATCTTTACTATGTTTTTTATACTTTGTCAGGTGTAGTTTATTTTTTTATCAATCTTTTTGTAGACATTACTTCTCCTTGACTCACTAGACTAATTAGATAACAACCTGACTCTAGATAATTTAACGAAATAACATTTTGATATGGTTGAACAAGCACCTTTCTGCCAAACAAGTCAGAAATTTCTATCTCAACATCTCTATTATTCATTCCCATTTCTAAATTGATTTGGTCCATTGTTGGATTTGGATAAAGTAGCCATTCATGATCAGATAATGTCAACTCATGAATATTGACAGGAAGACAATTATCGAACGTATACAAATATCGTAGATTTGCACTCCAAACTATTGATTGAGATTCTGATATGGAGTATGATTGTGTATTTGGTCCAAAACTAATATTTACATTTTGAGAGCTAACCACTGGTGACCATGTGATATCATTGCAAGATGTTATACCCATAGCATCTGTTTTGAGGAGATAAACTTTTGAGCTGTCGTAATCATAACCTTCAGACCATTGTTGCCCCGTAAGAACAAATTCACCATTATCCCCTTGAATACAATCGGTAATATATTCGCTCCATACCAATCCATAATTCTTCGACCAAATGATGCTTCCGCTGGTATCAATTTTCATAATATTTGCATCAAGTTCACCATTGCCTGAGCTGTTCGAATATCCTCCAAGAACAATATTGTTGTCATTTGAAATGAGGATTGAATTTGGGTAGTCAGAGTATGTACCACCAAAGGACTTATTCCAAATGACATTACCACTTGCATCAAGTTTTAGAATACAGTTATCCAAAGATTGGGCAACCGTGTTCACATTTGCAAATGCATAGTTAATCACTAAATCACCAGATTGAATTTCTGCTATGCTGAGTCCATTCAAACCACTACCTCCTGGAGTTGGTGTGTATGTACTAGACCACTGCTGTATCCCTGTGTCGGAAAACTTAAACACGTCTATGGCTGTTGGGCCACCAGTTGTATTGATAAGAATTACTCCACCAGATGAAACGGTCTTTATTGCCAATCCATAGCTTTCCCCATTTGCAGTTGTCCAATTTGTATTAGTTCTAGCCCATTGAAGAATGCCAGTTCCGTCAAATCTAATTACTACGGCATTATAGCTGCTGAAATCATATCCTCCGCAAAGAACATAAAAACCACCATTGCCATCCTTTTCAATTTGATAAAAGTCTTCCCACCCAATATCGCCATATGATTTTGCCCAAATATATTCACCATTAACATCTGTTTTCATTATAAAGCCATCACTGTTCCCAGCACCATAACTACCAGTTGAGCCGACCATTACAAGCGAGATATCTGACAATTCTTCAACGTCATAAATAATATCGCTATTTATGCCTGCATAGTCTTTAACCCAGAGAATAGTACCATTAGTATCAACTTTTATCAGCATTGCGTTTCCGCCAGAACCAAATCCAATAGTATAACCTACGATAAGATAATTACCGTCAAGTGTTTGAATTACTTTATGGCCAATGTCATAAAAATCTGAACCATATCTTTTGTGAAAAGTAGATTGTGCTTTGGACTGATTACCGAGTAAAAAGACCAACCATATCAAAAATAAGTATCTCATCTTATTAAATTTTAGAAAATTACAACTAACACTACGCTAAGAATTGTTTCAATTATTTTTAGTAGTTGATAAACGAAGTTAGGAGTTTTATCCGAGAAAGTCAAGTTTAAGTTTATACTCGTTGTTAATTGTAGATGAAAATTGCAAGTATTAAATTGAGTTTTTCATTTTCAAAGTTATATCACCAATATTGTAAGTATAAACAGAAGCAGGCAAAAGTTTAGTTAATTATTTAAGATTCAACACTTTAAATATACTAACTTTTGCCTTTTTTTGCAAATTTAATATCAATTATTATTAATCGAGTTCAGGTTGATAAGTATTAAATAAATGGTTTTGAAATCCCCACTACCTGTTCTCAGTCTAAAGCATTTAATTTTGTGCATAAGCGACTAAGAACTTTAAACAAGTTCTCCCTTTTAAAACAAAAATCGAGTGATTCAAAAATAAGATATTTCATATTCATTTTTCTATCCGTCAGCTGACGGATGAAAAATTTTGCTCAATCGGCCAAAAAGGAAAAAATCAAAACTCCTCAAAAAACACCGATTCGCTTTTAATATCAATCTGTTTTAAGAAATTTTTAAACAGCATTAAATCTTTATTGGTATAGAACAGGTTGCTACTATTGTTCGAATTGTTTAACAGGAGATGTTGTTCCAAAATACTTTTGGTTTGTTTGGCAACGGCTTCACCAGAGTCAATTATCTTAATAGTTGCAGGAACAATGGTTTTAATAATAGGAATTAAAAAAGGAAAATGGGAACATCCCATTACAATATAATCTACTCCTTCGTTAATTAAGGGTTGTAAATACTTTTCGAGCAATGGTTTGGTTGCTTCAATTTTTCCAGTTTCAATTAGAGCAACTAATCCAGCACCTTCAACTTCAAAAATATTTTTGGAGCTTCTAAATTGCTCGGAAGTGGAAATAAATAATTCGCTGCTCAATGTTCCTTTGGTTGCCAAAACACCAATCTTGTTGGTTTTGCTTTGCAATGCTGCGGGTTTTATGGCGGGTTCAATTCCTATAAAAGGGACATCGTAATTTGCTCTCAAAACTTTAATCGCATTAGTGGTGGCAGTATTGCATGCTACCACAATCATTTTACAACCCTTAGAAAGTAAATATTCAGTATTTTTTATGCTAAAATCAATAATTTCTTGTTTTGATTTTTCACCATAAGGAGCATTTTTGCTATCGGCTAAATAAATGGTGCTTTCGTTGGGCAACAATTGGTTTATTTCTTTCCAAATAGACAAACCACCCAAACCTGAGTCGAAAACGCCAATGGGCGAAGTAGCTATTATTTGTTTAGTTGTAGTCATAAAAAAAGCTCTTCCAAAGGTAATTGAAAGAGCTTTTAAATTTTAATAAAAGTTTATTTTTATTCAAGCCCTAGTTTCTTTTTTACAGCAGGTAAAATATCATCACCTTCTACAGAGTAAAGCACAACTCCAACACTAGAATCTAAGATATAAGTAAAACTACCTTCTTTAGCAACTTCGTTAATTGCATTTTTTGCTTTATCAATAATAGGTTGTAATAAAGATTGTTCTTTTTTCTGAATGTCAGCTTCAGCAGTTTGTTGAAATTCTGTAATTCTTTTTTCTAAATCAGTAATTTCTTTGATTTTATTATTTTTAATAATATCAGTCATTACATCTTGCTTTCCTTGAAATTCAGCAACTTTAGTTTCGTATTCTTTTCTCATAGCATCCAAAGTGATTTTTAGTTGATTGGCATAATCTTCTAATTCTTTTTGAACTGCTGTCCTTTCTGGCATAGCAGTAAGCAAATCATTAGAGTTGATATGACCAACTTTTACACCCTTTTGTGCATTTACTGAAGTTGATAATACAACTACAATCATTAATAATGTTATCTTCAATGTTTTCATACTTTTTTTATTAATTAATTTTCAAATATATATTATTCTTTTGTTTCGCCCGGAGTAAACCCTAATTTTTTTAATACATCATCACTAATGTTGTACTTTGGATTAGTGTAAAGCATTGTTAATGCACTAGATTTGTCAAAAACAATACCTAATTTTTTATAGTTGGCAATTTCACTAATTGCACTATAAACTTTGTCTTGAACTGGTTTTACTAATTCTTTTCTTTTTTGAAAAAGCTCACCATCCACACCAAATTTTTGCTTTTGATATTCTTTTGCTTCCTTTTCTTTTTTAATTATTTCTTCCTCTCTTTTGGTTTTCATGTCTTCTGTCAATAAAATTTGCTCAGCTTGATAGTTTTTATACATTTTATCAATTTCAGCATATTTTCTTTCCAATTGTTTTTGCCACTCAATAGAAAGTTTGTCTAACTCGTCTTGAGCATCTTTATAATCGGGTATATTACCTAAAATATATTCGGTATCAACATATCCAATAGCCTGACTGAAAGCAAAAGAGGTTGAAATAAATAGTAGGAATAATATTCCTGTTTTTTTAAAGTTCATGAATTGTTTCATAATTTTTTCCTCCAATTATTAATTGTTGAATAATACAAATTTATTTAATTCATTTATTACCATCCATTGATACTTGAACCAATGCTAAAATGTATTTCTGTATTGCTGTTTGGGTCTGTTCTACCAGGAATATCATCAAATCGATAACCCCAATCTAATCCCAACATACCAAACATCGGCATAAATATTCTTATTCCAACACCAGCAGATTTATAAACTTCAAAAGGATTCACTTTATTAAATTTACTCCACGAATTACCTGCTTCTCCAAATACTAAGCCATAAATTGTAGCACTAGGATTTAAAGAGAATGGATATCTTAATTCTGCGGTATATTTAGTAACAAATGTTGCACCACTACTTGGTGACAAATCGCCTGCACCATAACCTCTTAGTGAGATGATTTCTCGTTCTACAAATTGATTAAATCCAGTTAATCCATCACCGCCTAAGAAAAACCGTTCAAAGGGAGAGGTTCCTAATGTTTTAGAAAAAGAGCCTAAATAACCAAACCCTGCTTTAGTATTTAAAACAAAAGATCTTGTTCCATGAGTTAATTGAGAGAACCAAGAAGTTTGAAATTTCCATTTATGGTATTCCACATATAAATTCTTTTCTTGAGGAGACATGGCATCATAATCTGTATCCGCAGGTCTAAACAAAGAGTATGGTATAGTGTGTTGCAAGGTTAACGTTGTGGTTGATCCTGTTGTTGGATAAATTGGACTTGGACCTGACGAATTTCTTGATAATACATGTCTAAAGCTCAAATTGTTGGCAAAACCATCAGAAAATCCTAAAACATTGTAATTATCCATCACATAATATTGGTAAGAAACTTCGTTGTATAAGGTAAAGAAGTCATCAGGAAACTTTAATCTTCTTCCTATTCCTAATGAAACTCCATAAGATTTAATTCCTTGTTGAGCATCTCCTTCACCTTGGTTATCGTAGTTAGTGTGCGATAAACTTATGCTTAATGAATTGGGTTTTCTTCCTCCCAACCATGGTTCTGTAAAAGATAAACTATAAGCTTGATATCCTAATCCAGAAGAAGTAGCGTGGAGTCCTAATTTTTGTCCATCTCCTGCAGGTAATGGTCTCCAAGCACCACTTTTAAAGAAATTTTTAGTAGAAAAGTTGTTAAAAGAAACGCCTAAAGAGCCTACTACTCTTCCTCCTCCCCAACCTCCAGAGAGTTCAATTTGGTCGGATGGTTTTTCTTCTACCACATATTCTATATCTACAGTTCCATTTTCCTGGTTTGGTTTTGGATTAACTCCCATTGTTTCGGGATTAAAATAGCCTAATTGTGCTAGCTCTCGTTGAGTTCTAATGATATCTGACCTACTAAATAATTCACCTGGAAAAGTTCGTATTTCTCTCATAATAACATGGTCGTTGGTTTTGTCATTTCCAACAATAGTTACTCTATTAATTCTGGCTTGTTTTCCTTCATATATTCGCATTTCAAAATCAATAGAATCATTTTCTATGCTAACTTCTACTGGAGAAACTTGAAAAAACAAATATCCATCGTCTAAATAGATAGAACTAACGTCTCTGCCATTCTGATTCATAAATAATCTTGAATCTAATATTTTTTTATTATAAACTTGACCTTTTTTAATGTCTAAAATCCGGTCTAACTCTTTTGTAGAATGTACAGTATTCCCAACCCATTTTATATCTCTAAAATAAAATTTATTTCCCTCTTCCAAAGAAATATCTATACTTACTCTTTTTTTATTAATACGGTAAACGGTATCAGATTCTATTTTAGCATCTCTAAAACTCTTTTCATTATATTTTTCTATAAGTAGCGGTTTTTCTTCTTGATAGGTATGAGGAATATATTTTGAAGTAGTAAATATATTATAAGGTCTACTTCTTTTCGTGTCCTTAAAAGTTCGTCGAAGTGGTCCAGATTTTATTGAATTATTTCCAATAAAATTAATGTCTTGAATTTTAATTCTTTCTCCAATATTAATATTAATGATAAGAATAACATTGTTAGCCACACTAGTATCTTCTTCTTGCGTGATATTTACATCAGCATCTAAATAACCTTTTTTTATAAAATATTTTTTAACAGTATTTCTTGTGTTTATTAATAAGTTTTCGGTTACCACCTTTCCTCTTATTAATTCTATCTCATCTCTTAAGTCTTTTTGTTTTGATTTTTTTACTCCTGTAAATTTGAATCGGGATAACCTCGGTAATTCTTCGATGTGAATATCTAGGAAAATTTTATCTCCTTCTATTTTTGTAGCAGAAAGAGCAACGTTAGCAAACAATTTTTGTTCCCATAAATTTTTAATAGCTTTTGTAATTTTATCACCAGGAACCATAATATTATCACCAACAGCTAATCCAGAAATAGCACTAATTGTGATTGGGTTAAAATAGTTAGTTCCAGATATTGTTATTCCTCCAATTTCATAATTTTTTGGATTGGAATAGCTGATGTCTTCTAAACCAGAATTAATAGAAAATTGAGCTTTTACAAGAACAGGTAATAAAAATAGTAGGACGATATAGAAGTGCTTTCTCATTGATTTATTAATTGTTCACTTGTTTTGCCAA
This sequence comes from uncultured Vicingus sp., assembly GCA_964360245.1. Lineage (GTDB taxonomy): Bacteria > Bacteroidota > Bacteroidia > Flavobacteriales_E > Vicingaceae. The sequence goes on along the minus strand of CAYHWX010000006.1, from coordinate 46,071 downwards.
ATCTTCTTTCTCGTTTCTGATAATTAACGATGGCTTCAAATAAATCATTTTTATTAAAATCGGGCCAAAGCTTTTCAGTAAAATACAATTCAGAATATGCAATTTGCCATAACAAAAAGTTACTTATTCTAAGTTCTCCACTGGTTCTTATTAAGAGTTCAGGATCTGGAATAGAAGAGGTTTCAATGTAGTTTTGAAATGTTTTTTCATTAATATCTTCAATTGATAATCTATTTTCAACTACATCTGTTGTAATTTTTTTTACAGCATTCACTATTTCCCATCTTGAGCTATAACTTAAAGCCAGTACTAGACTCAATCCTGTATTGTTTTTAGTGTTCTCAATTGCTTTCAGTAATTCTTTTTCACAATCGCTGGGTAAACTTTTTAAATCTCCAATAGCCAACAAACGAACATTGTTTTTATTTAATGCAGAAAATTCTTTGCTTAGTGTAGCTACCAATAATTGCATCAATGCAGTTATTTCAACTTTAGGCCTGTTCCAGTTTTCTGTGCTAAAAGCATATAATGTTAGGTACTTTAATCCTATCTCTCCTGCACCTTCAACAATGTTTCTAACAGAAAGGACGCCATTTTTATGTCCGAAAATACGTGGTTTATTATGCTCTTTTGCCCACCGACCATTACCATCCATTATGATTGCAATGTGGCTAGGTAATTTCGAAATATTTATCAAAGATTTATAATCCATTAAAGGCACCCTTTTTTTAAGGTCGGACAAAGATAGTATTATTACTAATTAATAACACCCGGACAATGGTCTGATTTTGTTAATATTTTATAATTTAATGAAATTCCAACAATTGAATACCAATCATTATTTTGAGTATTACTGAGTTGATATCCTTCAAAATAGGTTTCAGAGAGCCCATCAATTTGATCTGTAAGAGTTTTTCTCATTCCCCATTCAAGGGATAATCCTAGGTTATTAATTAAATTAAATTTAATGCCAAGTCCAAAGGGCATTGATGGAGCAATAATAGTTCCTTGCGAAGGAATAGCTATTGAGGAAGAACTTTTAATTTTTGGATTTACCATAAATACAGCAGCACCAATAAACACATAAGGAGTAAAATTAGAATTGTTGCTATTACCAATTTGATAAGGTATAAAGTTAAATTCTAATAAACCATAAGCTTCCAATAAATCTGAAGAAAATGATAAATTTTTATATTGATTGGATTCAACAGAACTACTGTTATTTATTGCGGCTAATTTCCCGTAGCTTACGCCTGCTCTTAAGGCATATCGTTTACTAGTTGTTTTTCTAAAAAAAATACCTAATGATGGACTGAGCTTATTTGTAATTTGGGTAGATGGATTTATTTCTCCTAAATAATAAGAAACTCCTCCAATAATTCCTAATTCAGAATTCTGACTAAATCCAGAAAAAGGAAGTAGAAAAAAACTAAAAAGTATTAATTTATTAAATCTCATTCCAGTAAATTATAGGCTATAAACGAACATTAAATAAATAAATTACTTAATAGCTATTTAAAATAATAGGCAAATTAGAATTTAGGAAGATTTCTTCTTCTTTTGGCAGGTTTATAATTGATAGATATAATTCCCATCATATACGCATCATTATCCGTATGGTCTCCTCTTTGTTGCAAATCGCCAAAACCACCATTGGTATAAACTCCAGAAGGATCATGAAAATAGCCAGCCTCTTCACCATAAGCTGCAGCTATAGCATTAGAGCCTCCATCATTGTAATAATAAGTGCTCACGTCATCAATATAATCAGAGAATGTTTTTCTCATGGTTAGTTCCATGCACAAACTCCAAGACCCAAAATGTTGAGACCTCGCACTTCCACCTAAATTTCTTCTAATACCCACTCCATAAGGAATAACCAATGAATATCCTTTGTATTGATTTGGACCTCCTGGCAATCCTTGCCCTTCGGTATGTAAAGGTTTTAATCGATACCAACTTCCATTTCTTTCTCCGTATGGATCAAACCAAATACCACCGATACCACCTAACAAATAAACTTCAAATCTAAACCAACTTTTACCTCTAACACCTCTTAATCGATATAAATGACCGCTTTTTTGTTTAATCAACATATATTCTAATTGACCAGAAAGCTCAACAATGTTTGATTTAAAATTAAGCTGCCTTGCCGCCCTATATGGTTCTTTGGTTAAATTATCGTTTCCACTAACCAATGCATAATATATATTTCCTTTTGCATACCAGTCATTTGCCAATTGATATCTATATCCAAATCCTACAGCATACCTAGTAGCCCTATACTCAAAATCCATAATCCCATTAGTTCCTATCTGGTCTCTTCCTCCTAAATCACCCAAAAAATTGGTAGCACCAATTCCAAAAGAATATTCAATGCGGTTTCTTTTCCACTTTTGAGCATGTGAGAATGACGGGAGAAGCAATAAAATTAGTATAAGTAACGATAATTTTCGCATACAATTCCTTAAAGCCTTAAATTTTAAGACAATTGCAAATATATTATATTATTTTTAAAAAACACAAATTTTAATTTTCCACCATAACTTTCCAATAAAAAAAAGTAATAAATGCAATGCTTTATAGAATTTATTTTTTTTAGTTCAGCACAATAAAAGAAGAGTTTAGCTGTTCAACAAACAATTAAAATAATTTTATAGATAGTAATTTATATTATTAACTGATAAATTGTTAATTTTCGTTCCAATTTAAAAATAAATGAAAAGAGTACTACTTATTGTTTTACTATTGTTTACTGTGAATTTGTATTCGCAGTCGAGCAGAAAATACAGTAATGAGTTTTTAGCTATCGGTGTTGGGGCAAGAGCATTAGGAATGTCAGGTTCCTATGTAACATCTGTTAATGATGTGACTTCTGGGTATTGGAATCCTGCTGGATTAACTCAAATAGCTAAAGATTTTCAGATTGGATTAATGCACGCTGAGTATTTTGCAGGTATAGCCAAATATGATTATGGGGCATTTGCAGCTAACATTGATAGTGCAAGTGCTTTTGGCTTTTCCATTGTTCGATTTGGAGTGGATGACATTCCAAATACTACACAATTAATTGATGCTGATGGAAACATAGATTATGATAGAATTTCATCATTTTCGGCTGCTGATTATGCTTTTTTATTTTCTTACGCACGAAAATCCAAGATAAAAGGATTACGATATGGAGCAAATGTTAAAATTATTTACCGTAAAGTAGGGGAGTTTGCCAATGCTTGGGGTTTTGGATTGGACGCTGGTTTGCAGTATGATTATAAAAATTGGAAATTTGGATTAATGGCACGAGATGTTACCTCTACATTTAATGCTTGGAGCTTTTCATTATCCGAAGAAACGATTGATGTTTTTAATGCAACTGGCAATGAAATACCTAGTAATTCCATTGAAGTAACGTTGCCAAAAGCAATAATTGGCATTGGTAGAGCAGTTAGAATTAGTAATAAATTTGAGTTGTTGGGAGAGATAGATTTTGATTTATCTACTGATGGTAAAAGAAATGTTTTAATTACTGGAGATCCCGTAAGTATAGACCCACATATCGGATTTGAAGTCGGTTATAGCAAAATGATATTTTTAAGATTAGGTGTTGGAAATATTCAAAAAGTAACAGATATCTTAGAAAATGATAAAATATCTTTCCAACCCAACTTTGGAATTGGTATTCAATTTAGAGGAATTGTTTTGGATTATGCCTTATCTGATATTGGTGATCAATCAGTTGCATTGTATTCCAATATATTTTCTTTGCGATTCGATATCAATAAACAAATACAACCTAAAGAAAGATTTCAATAAGTCGTAATCGTTAGAGTTTAAAATTTATTCGTAATTTTAATGACGCAACTATTTTGTTTGCGATAACGTATAGGTGATGTTGTATTAAACTATAAGATTGTTTGACAAATTTTTATAAAATAATTACACAAAAAAAACAGCTATTAGTTTTTCTGATTTGGATAGGCTTAGCACCAATTTCCATTGCTCAACCCTATTATAATAGTTGGATTAACTACGCTCAACCCTATTACAAATTTAAAGTAGCAGCAACAGGAATTTTTAGAATAGATTCCACCTCTTTAGCTAATGCTGGAATACCAATTTCCACTGTTAATCCTCAAAATATTCAGCTTTTTGCTCGTGGACAAGAAATACCTATTTACATAGAAGGAGAAGGGGATGGCATTTTTGATGGGGCTGACTTTATAGAGTTTTACGGGCAAAAGAATGACGGTTGGTTCGATGAACAATTTTATGGCAATGCAGCAAATCACCCTAATCCTTATTACAGTTTAATCAACGATACCATTTATTATTTTTTAACTTGGAATAATCTCACCACCAATCAACGAATAATAGTAGAAACAGACACTAACTATTCGGCTTACACGCCAATTAATTATTTTAATAAAGAAGAAATTCAATATTACTCCTCCTTTTATTTTGATGGTGAAGCCGACTATAGCGGAATAACTTCATTTGGTTATGTGCCAACGGAAGGATGGTTTGATAATTATTATCAATTAGGAGGAAGTACTACAAAAAATATTTCAACAGCAAATGCTTATCTTTTGGGTGCTAATGCGACATTAAGTGCTGTTGTTTTGGGCGAATCAAATTATTCGAACCTAACTTTAGACCAACATTTACGGGTTAATTTAGGCACTTCTATTTTTGATACTATTTTTGAAAATTATAAAAAAATTGATGTTCAATTAACTATCCCTATTAATGATTTGGGAGCAACAACAACTCCAGTAACATTTTCAAGTATTAACGATTTAAGCTCTGGAGCTGCAAGACAGGCTATTTCGTATGTGAAAATAAAATATCCTCATACGTTAGATTTAGAAAATCTTTCTACTTTTAATCGGCTGTTTATTGATAATCATCCCACCGAAATCAAATCGTATCTCAACTTTTCAAATTTTAATGCAAGTGGTGCTGTAATTTTTTATGAGTTAACCAATAACAAAAGAATTACTGTAACTCCTTTTGGAACTAATTTTCAATGTTTAGTTCCTAATTCGGTAATTGCATCCAAAGAATGTTACATTAGTTCTGATGGGCAAGTTACCAACGTCACCTCTTTAATTCCAATTAATGGAACAGGTTTTTTTGTTGATTATGCCACTTCTGCTATAGATACTGCTTTTGTAATTATCACCCATCCTAGTTTAATGACAGAAGCCAATGATTATGCTGCTCATCGGGCAAATTCATTTGGTGGAAACAATCCACAAAATCCTATCGTTTTCAACATTAATGATTTGTACGATCAATTTGCTTATGGAATAGAAAAACACCCTTATGCGATTAGAGGATTTATTGATTATATTGCAGATACGTGGTCATCAACACCTAACTATTTGTTTTTACTAGGAAAATCTATCAAAGCCAAAGAATCTCGAACAGCCACCTATTTTTACAACAACTTAGTTCCTTCTTTTGGAGTACCTGCTTCTGATATTATGTTAACAGCTGGATTAAATGGCACCTTGTATGACCCATTAATTCCAACAGGAAGGGTAGCTGCAAAAAATGGAATGGAGGTTGATTGGTATTTAAATAAAATTATTCAGTATGAAAACCCTTCACCAAATTTAGGAAATGGGGAAACAGAATGGATGAAACGAATATTGCATTTTGCAGGAGGTGACTCTCCCTCTCTTGCCCAAACATTGGAAAATTATGTTAATGGGTATAAAGCAATTATTGAAGACACTTTATTTGGAGGAAACGTAACTACTTACACAAAAACTTCGACAGCTCCTGTTCAAACTAGTGTTTCTGATTCTATTTTAGATTTTATTGGTCAAGGGGTTGCATTAATGACTTTCTTTGGACATGCCTCGGCAACTGGTGGGTTTGATCAAAACATTGAAGACATTTCGTTATGGCCCTATCAAAATGGAAAATACCCATTTTTATTGGGGCTAGGATGTTTCGCAGGAGATATTCACCTGTCATCTGCAAATAGTACTAGTGAAGATTATGTTGTTGTCAATGATAAAGGAGTTATTGGCTTTTTAGCTTCGGTCGATTTAAGCACAGCTACATCATTAAACACTTATGCTAGTCGATTTTATCAAAATCTATCTTATCTTAATTATCAAAGAAGTGTTGGTCGGAATATTAAAAACACTATCCAAACGTCAGGAATAGGTCTAGAAATAGCTTCTTCCATGACTTTGCATGGAGACCCATCACTAGTTATCAATTCTTTTGATAAACCCGATTACATGATTCAAGCCAGTACAGTTACTTTTAATCCTCAAATCGTTACTTCTGATGTTGATTCGTTTGATGTAAATATTCTGGTGACCAATTTAGGAAAAGCAATTAATGATTCTATTATTTTAGAAATAGTTAGAGATTACCCAGGTGAATCGTTTGTTGATACTTTTTATATCAAAGAATTTAAAGGCACTAATTATCAAGAAACTATCACTTTTCGATTACCAGTAGATGTGGTTAGAGGTTTAGGGGAAAATACTTTTACCATCACTGTGGATGCAGGTTTTGTTGTGAATGAAATTTTTGAAAACAACAATACGGTCACTAAAACATTAACCATTCAGTCGGGAGAAATAATTCCTATTTACCCCTACGAATTTATGATAGTTCCAGAACAAGGAGTTACTTTAAAAGCATCAACTGCTTTTCCTTTTGAACCTGCAAAAAATTACGTGTTTGAGATAGATACCACCGATTATTTTAATAGTCCAATTAAAGAATTCACCATAATTAACCATGTCGGAGGAGTGGTATCTTGGTCTCCAGCGTTACTACAATCCATCCCCGATAGTACCGTATTTTTCTGGAGAGTAAGTAAAGATTCTGTTGACTTAACAGGATACAATTGGAGAATGCGTTCTTTTCAATACATACAAGGAAAAGAAGGCTGGCAACAAGACCACTTTTTCCAATTTGAAAATGATGAATTTCAATTTGTTCAGCACAATAGACCTACACGTAAATGGAACTTTGCTAGCAATGTAAAACAATTGAAAGGAGTTACGTATGGGGAAGCAAATAGTACTGAATTAAATAAAATTGCTTATTATTTGGATACGGAGATGAAAGGCAGAAATGGGTGGATGACCACTAGCTCTATTCATGTGGCGGTTATTGATTCTTTAACTTTAGAACCATGGTCTGCTACTGAACATAGCACAATAGGGCATGCCAATAATTTTGCTGCTTTTACAGGAACTGCTAAAGAGCATTTTTTTATGTTCCGCTTAAACGACCCTGCCCAAATGACAGCATTGGAAAATATGTTGAGAGACACTATTCCTAATGGGAATCATATTTTAATGTGGACTTGGTACCTCACTGGTTTTTCTGGGCATACTTCTTTGCCAGCAAGTTTACTAACACAGCTAGGTAACATGGGAGCAACACAATTACCAACAGTTGCCGATTCTTTGCCATTCTTATTTTATAATCAAAAAGGAAGTAATGCTTCATCATTGGAAGTGATAGGAGATTCTATTAATCATAAAAACTTAAGTTTAATCACTACGCTAACTGCTAGTGCTGACTATGCTAATATTTTTTCTGAAATTTTAGGACCAGCCAAAAGTTGGGATTCCTTATCATGGAGGATGACACCTCTGGAATTATCTTCGTCTAAAGATAGTACCATTTTAAATGTATTTGGCGTTGATGCTAGTGGGAATGAAACCTTGTTAATTAATAATTTGCCAACAGATTCCGGGGACATTAGAATTACTAGCCAAGTTGATGCTTCATTATACCCCTATCTAAAATTAAATGCTCATTTATCAGATGACTCCTTATTTACAGCACCACAATTAAATCGTTGGCAAGTTACTTATGAGGGAGCTCCAGAAGCAGCATTAGACCCCAGTATCTATTTTACCTTTCAAAACGATACGGTGGATGAAGGAATGGATATTACAGTTGCCATTGCTGTGAAAAATATTAGTCGATACAACATGGATAGTTTGCTAATCTCATTTGCTGTTATGGATAAAACCAATGGGATACATTTTTTACCTTATCCTCGGCAAAAACCATTATTAGCAGATAGTGTTTTAATAAGTACACTTACTTTTTCTACACTAGGGTTAACAGGTTTAAACAGTTTGTTAATTGATGTTAATCCGAACAACGACCAACTTGAAAAATATCATTTTAATAACGTAGCCCAAATTCCATTTTATGTAAATTCGGATAAAATAAACCCTCTTTTAGATGTTACTTTTGATGGAATACATATTTTAGCTGGAGATATTGTTTCGCCAAAAGCAAATATAATTGTTGAAGTTACAGATGAAAATCAATTTTTATTATTGAACGACACTTCCGATTATGCAGTTTATATAGCAAATCCGAATGGAGTTGAAGAAAGAATATATTTTTACGAAGGGGGAATCGAAAAAATGCAGTTTATACCTGCTGCTTTACCTAAAAATAATTCAAAAATAATTTTTCAAGGAAATTTTCCAGTTGATGGGAAATATAAATTAAGAGTTCAGGCAACCGACAGAACTAAAAACAATTCTGGAAGTTATGATTATATTATTGAATTTGAGGTCATTAATAAATCTACCATCACCAATATTATCAATTATCCTAATCCTTTCACCACATCAACTCGGTTTGTATTTACGTTAACAGGAAGTGAAATCCCAGATATTTTTAAAATACAAATTATGACCATCACAGGAAAAGTGGTTAGAGAAATACATAAAGACGAGTTAGGACCAATGAACATTGGAAGAAATATTTCTCAATTTGCATGGGATGGAACGGATACTTATGGCGATAGATTAGCTAACGGTCTTTATTTGTATAGAGTGGTAACACAAATTAATAACGAAGAAATTGAATTAAGAGAAACAAGCATGGACTTTTATTTTAAGAAAGGATATGGGAAAATGTATCTATTCCGTTAATAATTCTCAAAAAAACAACTTTTCCTTGTCTTTAGTAACTATTGTAATACAATAAAAACTAACATTTCACTGTTTACAAATTGAATGCACCTTTTTTTTCGCAGAGTGCCTTAATCGTACTTTAGCTTCTGAATAATAATAAACAATACATAATGCTGAATAATTTTTTAATACAAATGACCATTGGAAACACAACTGCTCCGGCTATTGCTAAAGTTGTTGTGCCTCAAGAAAAAACATTATCCTTATGGGAACTAGTTAGTGCCGGAGGTATTGGAGGGAATATTATTATGCTCTCATTATTGGTGTGCTCGATTTTGACAGTATATATTATTATTGAAAGATATTTAGTGATAAAAAAAGCGAGTAAAGAAGATACCAACTTTATGAATCAGATAAAAGATTACATATTGGATGGCAAAATTGATGCTGCAAAAAGTTTGTGCAATTCAAACGCATCTCCTATCGCTAAAATGATTGAAAAGGGAATAACTAGAATAGGAAAGCCATTAAGTGATATTGCTACTGCTGTTGAAACTACAGGAAAACTGGAACTAAATAAGTTAGAAAGAAACTTATCTACTTTAGCAACACTTTCTGGAGTAGCTCCTATGCTTGGATTTTTAGGAACAGTTGTAGGGATGATTTTGGTCTTTCATGAAATGTCTGCCGGAGGAGGAGGCGTTGATTTAAACACATTGTCTGATGGAGTTTTTACAGCTATGATAACTACTGTTGCAGGATTAATTGTTGGAATTATTGCTTTTATTGGGTATAATTCGTTAGTAGCTAAAGTAGAAAAGATTGTTTTTGTGATGGAAGCGAGAACAACCCAATTTTTAGACATTTTATATGAACCTGCAATATAATGGCAATTCGATCAAGAAATAAAGTAAGTACTAATCTTAATATGGCTAGTATGACAGACATTGTGTTTTTGCTATTGGTATTTTTTATCATTGCATCTACATTGATTAGCCCAAATGCATTAGAAGTGCTTTTGCCAAAAGCTACTTCAGTTGCACAACCACAACCACAAACAGTTAATGTAAGTATCACTCAAGACTTAAAATATTTTGTGAATAAGGATGAAGTAACTGAACAAGAAATAGAAGCAAAATTATTAGCAATGGTAGCAGGCGAAAAAAATCCTGGAATAATATTAAGAGCTGAAAAATCTGTACCAATAGAAAATGTTGTTGTTATTATGGATATCGCCAATAGAAATAAATTAAAATTGGTTTTAGCTACAACTCAAAAATAAATTGTGGAATCAATAGCTTAATTGCATCTACCAAAAGCAATGGAACTTATACAAGAAAAAAATAGAAGATATGGAGTAATAGGAACTATATTAGTTCACTTATTATTGTTGCTTTTATTAATTCAATTTGGGTTGTCTTATCAAGATCCTCCACCTGAAAATAAAGGTGCCATGTTAATTAATTTTTCGGATGATGGTGGTGGAAATTCTTCAGATAATCCTTCAGAAAATGAGAACTCATCAAGTAGTGCAACAAACAATTCTGCAACAACTCAAAATAATAATAGCAGTCAAGAAAATGTGCAAACACAAACTACCACAGAAACTGTTAACTTAAATGCGTCCCCAACTAATAACACAACAACTCAAACCGTTAGTGAAAATTTATCAAATGCACTAAATGCATTAAATAATGCGAATAGTAATACAGAAAACAATTCGAATAGTAATTCCAACAGTAATGGAAATTCCAATAGCAATGGAAATACGAATGGAAACAACAATGGGCCAAGTGATGGAATAGGATTTGATTTGGGAGGAAGAGGTAAGGTAAAGTTTAAGAAACCAGATAATCCAACCCAAGAAGATGGAAAAGTAGTGGTAGATATTACCGTTGATAAATATGGGAAAGTTGTAAAAGCTACACCTGGAGCAAGAGGTTCAACAACCACCAATCCAATTTTGTATAAAAAAGCGAAGGAAGCAGCACTAGAAGCTAAATTTACCTCAAAATTAGATGCACCAACCGATCAAAAAGGCACCATGACTTTTGTTTTTATTCTTAATTAATTTTTAGAACCCACCTTAATGAATTACGAACAAACTTTATCTTATTTGTTTGGACAATTACCAATGTATCAAAGAGTGGGTAAAGCTGCGTATAAAGGCGATTTAACCAACACGATAAAACTATGCCAGCTGTTATCAAATCCTGAAAAAAAACTTAAAACTGTTCATATAGCTGGTACCAACGGAAAAGGTTCTACTAGCCACATGATAGCTTCGATTTTACAAGAAGCAGGGTATAAAGTCGGGCTATATACCTCGCCACATTTAAAAGATTTTAGAGAACGAATAAAAATCAACGGTGAAGTAATTAATGAAGATTATGTGATAGATTTTGTTAAAAAATACAAAGCCGAATTTGAGCAAATTAAGTTATCTTTTTTTGAATGGACAGTCGGTTTAGCTTTTGATTATTTTGCAAATCAAAAAGTAGATATCGCAGTAATTGAAACAGGATTAGGAGGAAGATTAGATTCCACCAATGTTATTCATCCAGAAGTTGCAGTTATTACAAATATTGGAATTGACCACACACAGTTTTTAGGAAATACCCTTACAGCCATTGCAATCGAAAAAGCAGGAATAATAAAACAGAAAACACCAATAATTATTGGAGAGGAACAATTGAAAATAAAAGAGGTATTTATTAAAAAAGCCAAAGGGTTAAATGCCCCCATTTATTTTGCTAATAAAATTGTAAAAACTGATTATGATTGTGATTTAAAAGGACTATATCAAGTTAAAAATAAAAAAACAGCAATTTCAGCGATTCAACTTCTCATCGAAAAAGGATGGAAAATTACCGATAGTAATATTAAAAAGGGATTATTAAATGTTATAAAAAATACAAGATTACAAGGTAGATGGCAAGTGTTAAATCAACAACCACTTATTATTTGTGACACAGGGCATAATGAATCTGGAATAAAAGAAGTTGTTAAACAACTGAATAAAACTCAATATCATCAGTTGCATTTTATTTATGGAGCAGTAAATGATAAATCAATCGATAAAATATTAGATTTACTTCCAAAATCTGCTCATTATTATTTTTGCCAAGCTAACATTCCAAGAGCATTAGCAATTGATGAATTATCTACTTTAGCACAAAAAAAAGGATTAAAAGGTGAGGCTTATAAAAGTGTTAAAGATGCATTTAAGGCGGCAAAAGAAAATGCTTTAGCCAATGATTTGATTTTTGTAGGTGGAAGTACATTTGTAGTTGCTGAAGTTTTATAATTCGACTCTTAAAAATTAGGAAAGTAGTATTCTAGTTAATAATGTATTTTTGTGATAAATATGTTTGTTTTTTCCTCATATCCTGAAGTTACAGAGTCAAATTCTTTTGCAATAAAAGAACAAGACGATACAACTCCTCAGTTAAATGCTAATAATAATTTGGAAGTAATAAATAGTCCAGATTCACTAACACAAGATACCATTATTTTTTATGGAATTAAAAATGAAAGAGCAATACCCATAAGACAGGTAGAGCTTAAAACTGAAAAAGTAATTCCTATAAATAAGTTATTCAATCCATCTCCACGCCAAACCGAAATAGGTGGTTGGCAAACAGTAATATTAATAGTTACATTGATTTTATTGGGTTTTGCCAAAGCATTTAGTAGTGGTCGTTTTAAACAAACGTTAAAAGCCATAGTAAATTATGGAGTTGCTCAAGAAATAACAAGAGAGGAAAAAGTATTTTTTCATAGCGTAAATATTTTACTTACCATCATTCATCTCTTCCTAATATCTTTATTTATTTACCAAGTAAAAGACGTAGTTTTTTACTCCAAAACTGGAATGTATCCTATTGTTTATTATATACTCATAGTAGGATTTATTTTAGTTATGTATCTTATAAAATATATTTTTTCGTTGGTTTTGTTTTTTATTTTTGAAGATGTAAGCATTTCTTCCGAATATATTTTTAACATTTCATTATATAATAATCTGCTAGGGGTTTTATTGATTCCAATATTAGGGCTTACTTATTTTTCCTCTTTAGATTTTTATTTTATTTTATATTATTTGGCTATACCAACACTATTGGTAACCTTCTTTTTAAGAATGGTCAGACTTTATTCGATAGGAAAAATAAAAGGAATTTCGTTTTTCTATATATTTTTGTACATTTGCACGCTCGAAATTATACCATTGGTCGTTTTATTTAGGGTTTTTATCCATAAATAATTTTAATTCGACTGATTTTTTTGTAAAAAACATGCTGAAAGTAAAAAGTATTTTAGTATCACAACCAAAGCCAGAGACTGAAAAATCACCATATTTTTCATTGGAAGAAAATTGTAAAATTAAAGTAGATTTTAGACCTTTTATTCATGTTGAAGGCATTCCAAAACAGGAATTTCGTCTCCAAAAAATAAATTTATTGGATTTTGATTCAGTAATTTTTACCAGTAGAAATGCTGTTGATCATTATTTTAGAGCAGCCGATGAAGCTCGAGTTAAAATACCAGATGAAATGAAATATTTTTGTATTTCTGAATCAACTGCCTTTTACTTACAAAAGTATATTGTGTATAGAAAAAGAAAGATATTTCACGGGCAACAAACTTTTGCAGAACTTATTCCGCTATTAAAAAAACATAAAGAATCAAAATTTTTATTGCCTTGTTCAGATATTCTTAGAGCTAATATTCCTCAATTGTTAGAAGAAAATCAGTTGGAGTATAAATGTGCAACATTATATCGCACAGTTTGTAGTGATTTGTCTGATTTAAAAGATGTTAATTACGATATTTTGGTATTTTTTAGTCCTTCAGGAATTAAATCTCTTTTTCAAAATTTCCCTAAATTTAAGCAAAATGATACCAGAATAGCTGTTTTTGGACCTACCACAGCTAAAGCTGCAGAAGACGCTGGTTTAAAAATAGATATTGCTGCTCCTCAACCAGAATCACCTTCTATGACAAGAGCACTTGAACTGTATATTAAAAAAGCCAATAAAAACTGTAAAAAAGTCGATTAAATCGACTTTTCTTAAACGAAATAGAAACATTAAACCTTCTTTATTATTAAAGAAAATAACCATTGATTTTCTGTTAATATATTATTACATTTGCAGCCTTATTTTTAAAGTAAAAGAAATCCTATGAAATTATCAAAATTCAAATATACCTTACCAAACGAATTATTAGCGGATAGACCAGCAGCAGAAAGAGAAGATGCAAAATTAATGGTTATTCATAGGGATACAGGTGAAATTGAACATAGAAAATTCAGAGATGTTCTTGAATATTTTGATGATGGAGATTTAATGGTAATGAATGATACCAAGGTTTTTCCAGCTAGAATGTACGGTAATAAAGAAAAAACAGGCGCTCGTATTGAAGTATTTCTATTAAGAGAATTAAATAGAGAAAGCTTATTATGGGATGTGTTGGTTGATCCTGCAAGAAAAATAAGAATTGGAAACAAACTTTATTTTGGTGATGATGACTTAGTCGCTGAGGTTATCGATAATACTACTTCAAGAGGAAGAACATTACGATTTTTATTTGAAGGTCCTTATGAAGAATTTAAAGCGATTATAAAAAAATTAGGAGAAACTCCAATTCCTAAATACATGAAAAGAGAGGTTGAACCTCAGGATGCAGAAAGATATCAAACAGTTTACGCAATGCACGAAGGTGCTGTCGCAGCTCCAACCGCAGGATTACACTTTAGCAAAACATTATTAAAAAAATTTGAAATTAAAGGTATTGATTTTGCTTATTTAACCCTACATGTTGGATTAGGAACTTTTCGTAAAGTAGAAGTAGAAGATCTCACTAAACACAAAATGGATTCAGAAGAGATACATATTACAGAGGAATGTGTTGAAAAGGTTAATAATGCTAAAAGAAATAAAAAAAGAATTTGTGCTGTAGGAACAACCTCAATGAGAGTGATGGAAACTTCTGTTTCTACAGATGGGTTCTTAAAACCTTACGATGGTTGGACCAATAAATTTATTTTTCCTCCATATGATTTTAGTTTAGCCAATTGTATGATAACCAATTTTCATACTCCAGAATCTACCTTGTTAATGATGGTGTCTGCTTTTGGTGGTTACGACTTAATTATGAAAGCATACAAACTAGCAATTAAAGAAAAATATCGTTTCTACACTTATGGTGATGCGATGCTAATTATATAAATTTAAAAAAGGTATTAATTAATAAAACTATTCAAATGAAACTAGAAGACCTAAAACTTTACAGAGAATGCCTAGATTTTGAACAAAAAATTTGGGAAATCGTTAGTCAATGGGAAGGATTTAACCAAGATGCGATGGGAAAAGCATTTTTACAAGCTGCTGATGCAATTTCTGGAAACATCGCTTCAGGCTATGGAAGATACAATTTTAAAGACAAAAAACATTATTGCTACATTTCCAGAGGTTATTTATTAAAAACCAAAGGTTGGTTGTTAAAATCTAAAGAAAGACAATTAATTCCAGACCAACAAATAGATGAATTATTGGAATTTGTAGAAAAAATTCATAGAATGTTAAATGCATACATTCGTTCTATTGGAAGACCAAAAGAAGGTGGTTACACAAAATCAAACGAAAATGGCGATGAATCATCTTATGGTAATGCAAATGCAACTGAACATCACGATAATCATTCTGAACCAAATGGGAATGCCTTCACTGCAAGTGAAGATGAATTCTTTAGTGCTGATGAATTAACATCTAATGCATAAATATGCAATAATAGTTGCTGGAGGTAAAGGAGAAAGAATGGGAACAGAAGTTCCTAAACAGTTTCTCGAATTAGCTGGCAAACCTATTATCATGCATACCATCGAAAAGTTTTATCAAACTTTTCCAACGATAGAAATAATCATAGCTCTTCCCGAAAATCAAATTGATTTTTGGAAAGAGCTTTGTTGTAAATACAAGTTTACAACAATTCCCCATCAACTTGTTAATGGCGGAGAAACTCGTTTCCATTCCGTTAAAAATGCTTTGATTTTGGTAAAAAAGAAAAGCATCGTTGCCATTCACGATGGCGTTCGTCCTTTACTAAATTCCCAAACAATAAAAAATTGTTTTTTGGAAGCTGAAAAAAATGGAAATGCCATTCCTGTTGTTCCAGTTGTTGAATCACTGAGGTACGTAAATCACAAAAAAAACGAAGCAGTAAAAAGGAGTTGCTACCGATTGGTGCAAACGCCACAATGCTTTAGTTCCGAATTGATTTTAAAAGCCTACCAACAAGATTTTGATGTTAATTTTACCGATGATGCATCTGTAGTTGAAAAACTAGGAAAAATAATTCATTTAGTGGAGGGCAATGCCGAAAATATTAAAATAACAACCGCAATAGATTTAATTATTGCAGAAACTTTAATAAAGGAATAATTCTACTTTTTTTTGTAAAACATATTCTCTCCAAATCCACATTTACAATTAAATTTAAACCTGGCGATTTTCCTTTGGCTATCGAACCCAAATCATCAAAACCTAAAAATTGAGCACCATTAAATGTTGCCCATTTAATTAATGTTTCTAATGGGATGTTTGGGTTTTTCTGAGAAATGGTTTTGAGTTCGTCTAAAATGGATAAACTCCAATTACTAGCTAAACTGTCTGTGCCAATGGTACATTTTTCGTTTAAAAAGAGTTCGTAGTTGGGTTGTTTCCCCTCAATATATTCATTGGCATTCGGACAAAAACACCAAAATACAGCTATTGGAGCAGTTCGTGTAAATTCAACATCCTCTTTTTTGGTAAAAGTGTTGTGTACCAAAAGAATACGTTCAGAACCAAAATAATGAGGCAAATAGGATAGAAGAGAACTTTTCCCAGTAGCCTTAAAAGCATTCATTTCTGGAGCAAATTTTTGCATAAGAGCCAATAACTCGCCAGTTGCTTTTTCAAATAGTGTATTCTCCCCTTCTGTTTCCTGATTGTGGATGCTTATTATTTCCTCTTTTAATTCGGCAACTTTTTCAACAAGTAAAGACGACATAGAATAAGGAGCATGAGGAACAATGCTAACGCATTTGTTAAAATATTTTGATTTTAACTTTTTGGCATCTTCAATAACAGTATCAGCGATTGCTGTGTTGGTTCCAAAAACTTCTAAGAAAGTATAGTACTTCATACTTTTTTTAGCTTTCTGAAAAAAAGAAGTATCATCATTCGAAATATCTCCAACTGCAACAATTCCGTTGGTTATCATTTCTTGTTCGGCTTTTTCAATGGCAATTTTTCGTTCATCCTCAGTAAAGTTTTCTCTAACAGTAACCAATTCTTTAATAAAACCAACCAATTGTTGACGTTCAGTAATTTTTCCTTTTAAATAGGACAGCTCTAAATGGCAATGCGTATTGATAAATCCAGGACAAATGATACCTTGGTGTTGTTCAACTTCTTCCCAATTAATTTTATGTTGTAATGGGTCTAACAGGTCTAAAATTTCCCCATTATCTCCAACAACAATAACTCCTTTTTTAATAGGAGCACTGCTTCCAGGAAATATATAAGTAGCCGAAATTTTTTTCATCACAACAAAAATACATCATTTTAGGATAGCTTATGCTGAGCAAAGCCGAAGTAAAGCAATCTCATTGTTGAAAACAAATCTTATTTTTGCACTCCAATGCAAGAAAAACAAAACATACGAAGTTTATCAGAAGAAGCATTAAAATCTTTTTTTGTGGAACAAAAGGAGCAAGCTTTCCGTGCCAAACAAGTATATGAATGGTTGTGGAAAAAAGGAGTAACTTCTTTTGAGGAAATGACCAACCTTTCTTTAACAATAAGAGAAATGTTAATAGCCAACTTTGTAATTAATAAAGTTACCATTGCCGAAAAGCAAGTGAGTGTGGATAAAACGATAAAAATAGCTTTTCGATTAAACGATGATAAAATAACTGAGGGAGTTTTAATTCCTTCCAAAAAAAGAATGACCGCTTGTATTTCTTCTCAAGTGGGTTGTAGTTTAACCTGTTCATTTTGTGCAACTGGACAACTCGAAAGGCTTAGAAACATTGATGCTGAAGAAATTTTTGATCAGGTAGTTATTCTAAAAAATTTAGCAGAAGAGCATTATCACCAACCCTTAAATAACATTGTTTACATGGGAATGGGAGAACCCTTGTTAAACTACAAAAGTGTTTTAAAGTCTATCGAATACCTCACTTCAGAAAAAGGATTGGGAATGTCGCCCAAACGAATTACCGTTTCAACTGCAGGTATTTCTAAATTGATAAAACAATTGGGTGATGATGAAGTAAAATTTAACTTAGCCTTGTCATTACATGCTGCTACAGATGCCAAACGAAATCAAATTATGCCCATTAACGAGCAAAATTCGTTAGCCTCTTTATCCGAAGCCTTAAAATATTTTCACGAAAAAACAGGTTCTCGTATTACTTTCGAATACATTATTTTTAAAGATTTTAACGACAGTTTAGAGGACGCCAAAGATTTGGCTGCATTTTGCAAAGTAGTTCCTTGTAAAATTAACATCATCGAATACAATCCAATTGATAATGCCAATTTTGAAAAAGCTGACGAAGAAAAAACCGACAAGTTTGCATCATTTTTAGAGAATACGTTTAACCTTATTGTAAATGTTCGAAAAAGCAGGGGTAAAGATATTGATGCCGCTTGTGGACAATTAGCGAATAAAAATAATGCTGCAAATTAAGATATAAAAAGTACTCAACAATTCTTCCAGTAGTATTTTAAAAACCGTATTTTGGTTGCTCAAAATTTTAGGTATGCCAGAAAACACTAAAAAACTTTTTTTACTCGATGCTTTTGCATTAATTTATCGTGCTTATTTTGCTTTTGGAACCACCAACGCTACCATTCGAAAGTGGGTAAAAGATTAGTTTAACTAGAAATTAATTAATAGGTATTAGACCTTGAAGAAATAGAAATAACAATAGAATGAAAAAAGAACAGATACAGGAACTTTTTAAGCAATTTGAAAGTATTTGCTACGTCTATGACGGCATAGAATGTTGGAGTGCCAGAGAATTACAAAAATTGTTGGGCTACAGTAAATGGGAAAATTTCGAAAAAGTAATTGTAAAAGCTAAGGATGCCTGTAAAAATGCAGGAGAAGAAGTTACCGATCATTTTCCTGACGTCAGGAAAACGATACCTATGCCTAAAGGTGCCGAAAAAGAAATAGACGATATTTTACTTACCCGATATGCATGTTACCTGATTGGTCAAAACGGTGATAGCAGAAAAGAAGAAGTTTCGTTTGCTCAAAATTACTTTGCGGTTCAAACTCGAAGGGCAGAGTTGGTTGAAAAAAGGCTTTTGGAATATGAAAGAGTTAAAGCAAGAGAAAAACTAAGCCAAACAGAAAAACAATTATCAGGAATTTTGTATGAACGTGGCGTTGACGGACAAGGTTTTGCCATTATTCGATCAAAAGGCGACCAAGCATTATTCCGATTATCAACCAATCAACTTAAGAAAAAAATGGGTATTCCTGACAATCGTCCAGCTGCAGATTTTTTACCAACCATCAGTATTAAAGCAAAAGACTTAGCCGCAGAAATGACTGGATTAAATGTTCAAAGTAAAGAATTAAAAGGGCAAGGGAAAATAGAAAAAGAACATATTGACAATAATCTTGCGGTGAGGGAAATGTTAACCAAAAGAGGAATAATACCCGAAAATCTACCTCCCGCTGAGGATGTAAAAAAATTAGAAAGAAAACTTAACGCCGACGAGAAAAAACTACTTTCTGAAACAAAAAAGAAAAAAATAAGAACACAAAAAACTAACAATTAGGGAATGCCAGAAAACACTAAAAAACTTTTTTTACTCGATGCTTTTGCATTAATTTATCGTGCTTATTTTGCTTTTGGAAACAATCAACGCTACAATTCGAAAGGATTAAATACTTCAGCAATGTTAGGTTTCACCAATACTTTAATTGAGGTGTTACAAAAACAAAAACCTTCTCACATTGCAGTGATTTTTGACGCTCCTGTTGCCACCAATCGATCGTTAGAATTTTCGAACTACAAAGCCAACCGACAAGAGATGCCCGAAGATATTAGAACTGCTATTCCTTACATCAAAAAAGTTATTGAAGCATTTAATATTCCTATTTTACTAAAAGATGGTTTTGAAGCAGATGATGTGATAGGAACTATGGCAAAAGAGGCAGAACGACAAGGTTATACCACCTACATGATGACTCCCGACAAAGATTTTGGACAATTAGTTTCCGAAAATATTTTTATTTACAAACCTGCAGCATACGGAAAACCAGCAGAAGTGATGGGCGTAAAAGAAGTTTGTGCGAAATTTGAAGTAACCAATCCCTTACAAGTCATCGACATTTTAGGATTATGGGGCGATGCAGTAGATAATATTCCAGGAATTCCGGGAATTGGAGAAAAAACTGCTAAAATTCTAATCGCCAAATATGGCAGTGTAGAAGGTTTGTTAGCAAACGTAGAAGACTTAAAAGGAAAACAAAAAGAAAACGTCATCAACTTTGCTGAACAAGGATTACTCTCTAAAAAATTAGCCACTATTATTTTAGATGTCCCTGTTGAATATGATTTTGAAGATTTAATAGTGGAAGAGCCCAACGTTGAAAAAATAACTGAACTTTTTGCAGAGTTAGAATTTAAAGATATGGCAAAAAGAGTGTTGGGTAAAGAAATTCAGATTACTCCAGCTAAGGTTCAAGTTGGTGGACAAATGGATTTATTTGGTAATGTTGCGGAAATTGAGGAAAAAGAAACTGAACCAGTTCCGATGGAGTTAAAAGATTTAAATAACACAAAACATACTTATCATTTTGTTCAAACAGCAGCAGAAAGAGCAAAGCTAATTTTGGAATTATCTCAACAGAAATCGTTTTGTTTTGATACCGAAACAACAGGTTTAAACCCTTTTGAAGCAGAAATTGTTGGGTTATCGATTGCTTACAAAGAACACGAAGCGTATTATCTTCCTTTTTCAGAAAACAAAGAAGAAGCAATAGCTATATTAACTGAATTTAAGCCACTTTTTGAAAATGAAACGATTGAAAAAGTAGGACAAAACATTAAATACGATTTAAATGTGTTAAGTAATTATGGTATTTCAATTAAAGGAAAATTGTTTGATACCATGATTGCCCATTATTTAATTCAACCCGATATGCGGCATAACATGAATTTTTTAGCCGAAGCATATTTAGGCTATAAACCTGTTTCTATTGAAACGCTAATTGGGAAGAGTGGAAAAAACCAATTGAGCATGCGAACTATACCACAAGAAAATATTGTGGATTATGCGTGCGAAGATGCAGATGTTACGCTTCAGCTAAAAAATGAGTTTGCCCCAAAAATGAACGCTACGTTAAAGAAATTGATGGACGAAATAGAAACTCCATTAATTCCTGTTTTAGCAGCTATGGAAAAAGAAGGAATAAAGATAGATGTTGCAGCATTGAATAATTTTTCGAAAGAGTTGGATGAATTATTAATCGGTTTAAGTGCAAAAATAATTGAGTTAGCGGGTGAGAATTTTAACATCGATTCCCCAAAACAATTAGGGGAAGTGCTTTTCGAAAAAATGAAAATTATTGAGAAAGCAAAAAAAACAAAAACTGGCCAGTACCAAACAGGAGAAGATGTGCTCTCTAAACTAACAAATACCCACGAAATAGTTCCACATTTGTTAGAATACCGCACTTTAAAAAAACTAAAAACAACTTATGTTGATGCTTTGCCAGAATTGGTTAGCAAAAAAGATGGAAAAATACATACCAGTTACATGCAAACTGTTGCAGCAACAGGAAGGTTAAGTTCTAATAATCCTAATTTACAGAATATTCCAATCAGAAGTGAAAAGGGTAAAGAAATTCGGAAAGCATTTATTCCAAGAAATGAAGATTATACTATTCTTTCGGCAGATTATTCGCAAATTGAGTTACGAATTATTGCCGCTTTAAGTGGAGATGAAAATATGCAAGCTGCTTTTGTGAAGGGAGAAGATATTCATACGGCAACAGCAGCAAAAGTTTTTGGGGTAAAACTGGAAGAAGTTGACAGAGTCATGAGAGGAAAAGCAAAGGCAGTTAATTTTGGAATTATTTATGGTGTGTCGGCATTTGGATTGGCACAAAATTTAAATATTTCACGTACCGAAGCAAAAGAAATTATTGATAATTATTTTGCACAATATCCAAAATTGAAAGCCTACATGGATAATAATGTTGTTTTTGCCAAAGAACACGGTTATGTAGAAACAATTATGCAACGAAGACGAAACTTAAAAGACATTAATTCTAATAATGCCATAGTTCGTGGGCATGCGGAGCGAAACGCCATCAATGCACCAATACAAGGCTCTGCAGCAGATATTATAAAAATTGCAATGATTAATATTTACCATGAAATAGAAAAAAAACAATTAAAATCTAAAATGCTATTACAAGTGCATGATGAGCTAGTTTTTGATGTGTACAAACCAGAATTAGAAACAATAAAATCCATAGTTAAGGACAAAATGGAACATGCTGTTCAACTTTCTGTGCCATTAGAAATTGAAATGAATGCAGCAGAAAATTGGTTATTAGCACATTAATTTTATATATTTGGAAAAAGAACGACTAAAATGAAAAAATATATTTATCTGTTATTAGCACCGAGTTTGTTGTTGGCTTGTAGTGGAAATACTGAGTCCACAGCAGACAGCAACGACCAAATTATTGGTGAAAACTTAACTCCTGAAAGAGCTGCAAAAGCCCAATTGGTTTTCTATACAGTTCCTTCTCCTTTAGAAATAGCCTCTATTTTCCAAGGTGCGGGTTCAACGTATAATCCCGAAATTACCAATCCTGTTGAGAATGTAGATAAATACGTTACCAATACTCAAAAGGCAATTAATTTGGGTGTTTATGGGGCTGATTTAAGTTATGCGAACATATTTGACCAAACACAAGAATCAATGTTTTACATGAATTGTTCTAAAAAAATGTCGGATGGTTTAGGTATAACGGCTGCTTTTGACGCAGCAACAATGGAACGGATGGAAGAAAATGTTAACAACAGAGATTCTTTAATGAATATTATTAACGATGCGTTTTGGTTAGCAGATGCTTATCTAAAAGAAAATAGACAAGAGAACTTATCGGCTTTGATAATTACTGGCGGTTGGATAGAAGGGTTGTATTTAGGAACAAAAGTCTTAAAAAAGGAAAATCCAGATAAAGAATTAATGAATAAAATTGCTGACCAAAAATACTCTTTAACTAACCTATTAGAACTGTTAGCTACTTATAATAATGCAGATGTTAAAAAATTGGCACAACAATTAACACCTTTAAAAATAGCTTTTGATAAAGTAGAAATAGAAGAAAATGAAGCAACTGTTTCTAATCAAACTGGTGTTCCTACAATTGATGGCGGAAGCACCTTAAAATATGAAACAGGCACAATTCTTGAAATAGCAGTAGTCATTGAAAAAATTAGAAATGGAATCATTCAATAAAATAATCTTTACCTCTTGTTTAATAGTTGTGTCATTTGTGTTTGCCACAAACGCTAATGCTCAATGCAAACGATTTACCGTCAATTATTGTTTACCAACATTAGCTCCTTATATGCACAATGGGCAGCTAACAAGTGCAGTTTTAAATCCAGGAGATTCTGCTGATGTTGAGTTTACTTTTAATGCCGATAAAGAATATCGAATTTTAGTTTGTTCTCAAGAGCAAATCGGAAATGTTCAGTTTAAAGTACTCGATAATACTCGTAAAGTGCTTTATAAGAGTGATGCAAGTGCTAAAAATCCATTTTGGGATTTCAAAGTAAATCATACGCAAAAATTTATTGTTCAAATAACAATACCACCAATGGAAAAATCAATTCAAAAAACTAATTTGGTTCCAACTGGTTGCGTTTCGTTGTTGGTCGGGTTTAAAAAATAAGTTACTCCGTCAATTCCCCTCTCAACGATTGTGGAAGCAATTTTTTGATTTCAGTTGTTGAGAGTGTTGTTCCTAAAAGATACATTAATTTGGTAACAGCAGCTTCGTAAGTCATGTCTTTTCCGCCAATTACTCCTATTTTATTAAAAGCGAAACTTGTTTCGTATTTCCCTTGCTCAACACTACCACCGTCGCACTGACTAATATTTAAAATGATGATTCCTTTTTTTATTGCTTCAATTAATAAGTCGATAAACCAAATTTGAGTGGAAGCATTTCCTGCTCCAAAAGTTTCCATCACTATTGCTTTTAATCCAGGAATTTGGATGGTAGAAAAGATTTGTTCTTCGGTAATTCCTGGAAACAACTTAATGGTAGCAATATGATTATTAAGTGTTTTGTGAAAAATCAATGGTTTGTTGTTGGCTTTTGAAATAATAGATTTGTTAAATTTTAGGTTAACTCCTGCCTCCGCCAACAAAGAATAATTAGGAGATTTAAAAGCTGCAAATTCTTCGGCACTAACTTTAGTAGAACGGTTTCCTCTGTATAAATTATACTCAAAATAAATGGCAACTTCAGGTACAACAGCTTTGTTGTTTTCTTTTAAACTAGCAATTTCTATGGCAGAAAGTAAATTTTCTTTGGCATCTGTTCTCATAGCACCAATTGGAAGCTGAGAGCCAGTTAAAATAACTGGTTTGCTCAAATTTTCTAATAAGAAACTTAATGCAGAAGCTGTGTAAGCCATCGTGTCTGAACCATGAAGAATTACAAAACCGTCGTGTTTTTGATAATTATCAAAAATGATTTGAGCAATTTGTAGCCAATTTTCTGGCTGCATGTTAGAGGAATCTATCGGATTTTCAAAAGAAATGGTTTCAATGGTAGATTTAAACTTTTTAATTTCAGGAATTTCGTCTAATAAAGAGGAAAAATTAAAAGTTTTTAATGTGCCTGTTTTTTCATCCTTCACCATTCCGATGGTTCCGCCAGTGTATATGATTAGAATTGAGTTCATTTTATTTGTTGTCATTCTGAACAAAATTTTACCGATTTGCGAATGCGAATCGAGTAAAATGTAGTGAAGAATCTTTTTACATTAATAATCTCTTTTACAACTTTAACTCCATTTCAACAGATTCTTCACTTCATTTGTTAACGTCCGTCAAATGACAGTCGAACAAATTTTGTTCAGAATGACAAATATAGTTTTAAAAACCAAATACTTCGATAGAATTTTGGGTAGTTATTTCTGCTATTTTATCAATTGGTTGCTTGTAAATTTCTGAAATTTTTTCTGCAATGTTTAACAAATAACTGCTTTCATTCCGTTTGCCACGATAAGGAATAGGAGCCAAATAGGGAGAATCGGTTTCTAAAACCAAATGCTCTAAATCAATTTGTTCAACAACTTTATCCAACCCAGAATTTTTAAAAGTAACCACCCCGCCAATGCCCAATTTAAACCCACCATAATTAATGATGTGATTTGCCTGTTCAATATTACCAGTAAAACAATGAAAAATTCCACGCATAGTATCGTCATTCAACTCGTCCAAAATTTCAAAAATCTCATTAAAAGAGTCTCTACAATGAATTACAAAAGGCAAATTGTATTTTTTGGCTAAATTAATTTGAGCCTTAAAAGCATCTTGTTGCTCTTTTAAAAGTGTTTT
Source organism: uncultured Vicingus sp. (assembly GCA_964360245.1). Lineage (GTDB taxonomy): Bacteria > Bacteroidota > Bacteroidia > Flavobacteriales_E > Vicingaceae. Next base: position 20,483 of record CAYHWX010000006.1, on the reverse strand, counting down.
GTCCCAATACAAATCAATGCCAATTTCTCCAACTGCACAAAATTTATAGTTAGCCAACCAATTTTCAACTACTGCTAATTCTTCTAGGTAATTTGTTTTTACCGATGTTGGATGTAATCCCATCATAGGGAAACAAGTTGTAGGATACTTTTCTGCCAAAGCCATCATTCCAGTTATAGAAGAAGAATCGATATTAGGAAGAAACAATCTTTTAACACCTTTGGCTATGCAATTTTTTATCACCAAATCAATATCTGTATTAAATTGCTCGGCATATAAATGGGTATGTGTATCCGTTAAAATCATAGAAACAAAAGTAAGATAACCCGTAGTGCATTTGGACTTAATTTTCAATAAAAAAGTGTCATTTCGAGTTTTTTCTGAAAGAAAAAGTATCGAGAAAACACTTTTTGTTCATTTCAATCGTGAAATTCACTCGAATGGACAAATTTTTTTCAAATGCACCACGAGTATAAGATATTTAGAATCTATGAGAAAATATTCTTCCGTGGAGCACTTATTTTAATCTTTTCTCTTTTCGCTATAAATCTTTTATCTTTATTACATTATCTTTGCGACCTCAAATTTATACGAATGAGTCAGCAATTATCAGAACAAGAATTGGTTAGAAGAGAATCGCTAACAAAATTAAGGGCATTGGGAATTAATCCCTATCCACAGGCGTTATATCCTGTCAACACCTTATCAAAAGATATTAAAGAAAATTTTGTAGAAGGCAAAAAAGTTATTATTGCAGGGCGATTAATGGCTAGAAGAATTCAAGGGAATGCTTCTTTTGCCGAAATACAAGATAGTGAAGGAAGAGTACAGGTTTATTTTAAAAGAGATGAAATTTGTGAAGGAGAAGATAAAACATTATACAACGAAGTTTACAAAAAACTGTTAGATAATGGTGATTTTATTGGAATAGAAGGAGAGTTGTTCACCACCCAAGTTGGAGAGAAAAGTGTTCGAGTAAAAAAGTTTAATTTATTATGTAAATCGTTAAAACCATTGCCACTTCCAAAAATTGATAGTGAAGGTAATGTTCATGATGCTTTTTCTGACCCTGAATTAAGATATAGAAGAAGGTATGTCGATTTGGTGGTGAATGAACACGTAAAAGCAACATTTATCAAACGTTCGAAGATAATTACCTCCATGCGTAATTTTTTAAATTCGAAAGGATATTTAGAAGTAGAAACACCCATTTTACAAGCTATTCCGGGTGGAGCAGCAGCTCGACCTTTTATTACACACCACAATGCTTTAGATATTCCTTTGTATTTACGAGTTGCCAACGAATTGTATTTAAAACGATTAATCGTTGGAGGTTTTGATGGAGTTTATGAATTTGCCAAAGACTTTAGAAATGAAGGAATGGACAGAACACACAATCCAGAGTTTACACAAATGGAAATATATGTTTCTTACAAAGATTACAATTGGATGATGGACTTTACAGAAGAAATGCTGGAAACCATTTGTAATGAAGTATTGGGAACAACAACGGTGAAAATCGGCAATAATGAGGTGAATTTTAAACGACCTTTTAAAAGAATTTCCATGATTGATGCCATAAAAGAACATACTGGAATTGATATTGCCGACATGGATCAAATTCAGTTGAGAGCAACCTGTCAACAATTAAATGTTGCGTTTGACGACAGCATGGGAAAAGGAAAACTCATTGATGAACTATTTGGAGAGAAATGTGAAGCAAATTATATTCAACCAACATTCATTACCGATTATCCAAAAGAAATGTCGCCTTTATGTAAAGAACACAGAGATAATCCAGAGTTAACCGAACGATTTGAATTAATGGTGAATGGTAAAGAGCTAGCCAATGCTTATACAGAATTGAACGACCCAATTGACCAAAAAGAACGGTTTGAAGAACAAGCGAGATTAGCAGAAAAAGGAGATGATGAAGCCATGTTTATTGACATGGATTTTGTTCGTGCTTTAGAATATGGAATGCCTCCTACATCAGGAATGGGTATTGGTATTGACCGACTTTGTATGTTTTTAACCAATAACAGTTCGATTCAAGAAGTGTTGTTTTTTCCTCAAATGAAACCCGAAAAGAAAGCATTGGAGTTATCAGAAGCTGAGAAAACAATTTTAACCTTACTAAAAGCAACCCCTAAAATGGAATTAGGAGCTTTAAAAAATGTAACTGGACTAAGTGGTAAACAATTCGATATTGGCATGAAAGGGTTAAGTAAACATGGCTTAATCAAAGTTGAGGTGAATGGAGATGCTAAGTTTTGTGTTTTACAAGCGTAGATTAATTATATTTGTTGAAGTATGGTATTTAATAAAAAAATAGCAGTATTAGGAGGCGGAAGTTGGGCAACAGCCATCGTTAAAATTCTTTCCGAAAATTTAGAAGTGGTTAATTGGTGGATGAGAGATAAAGAATGTGCTAATCACATTATCAACTTTCATCATAATCCTCGTTACATCCAATCCATTCAATTTAATTCAGAGAAATTAAATATCGATACAGATTTACAAAAAATTGTAGATCAATCAGACATACTTGTTGTTGCTGTTCCTTCGGCTTTTTTAGCTCAAGCATTTGATGGTGTAAAAATAAAAGGTATTGAAAACAAAATAATTATTTCAGCCATTAAAGGAGTTATTCCAGAATACAACCAAATTCCAGCAGAATATTTTCACATCAATTTTAATGTGCCTTACAGTAATATTGGAATGATTGCAGGTCCTTGTCATGCCGAAGAAGTTGCCATGCAAAAGTTGTCTTATTTAACAATTGCTTGCCAAACACAAGAAATAGCGACTTATGTTGCAGAAGCAATGAAGTGTAGATACATCTATACCTCTACTTCTGACGATTTGTTTGGCACAGAACTTTCCGCAATATTAAAGAATGTGTATGCTGTTGCTAGTGGAATTTATCATGGACTTGGGTATGGGGATAATTTTCAGGCAGTTTTAATATCAAGTGCAATTCGTGAGACTAAAGATTTTATAAGTGTGATTCATCCCATACACAGAGACGTTAATTCTTCGGCTTACTTAGGAGATTTATTGGTAACTGCCTATTCTCAATTTTCGAGAAATAGAAATTTTGGAAGTATGGTTGGTAAAGGCTACTCCGTTCGCTCCGCACAAATAGAAATGAACATGGTTGCTGAAGGATATTATGCAGCAAAAGGAATATATGAGATTAACAAAAAATTTAAAGTGGATATGCCAATAGTTGAAGCGGTATATAATATCCTTTACGAAAAAATTTCTCCAATCATGGAGATGAAAATATTATCAGGAAAACTTTCCTAAAAATTAAGCAATACTATTTTCTTCCATGGTGATGACTTCCTTAATTTCTGGAATTCTTCTTTTTATGGTCTCTTCAACGCCACCTTTTAAAGTCATGGAACTCATGGAACAAGCTTGACAAGCACCTAAAAATTTTACTTTTACCACAAAGTCATCGGTCAATTCAATTAATTCGATATCTCCACCATCATCTTTTAAGAATGGACGTATTTCATCAAGAGCTTGATTAATCTTTGCGATGATATCTTTTTTCTTCTTAACCAAATCGATAAATATTAATTACGATAAAAATACTGAATTTTATTTAGTGGAACATCCATTTTTATTAGTAATCTCAACTTTTTTAGTGGGTGAAAGATTTTTATTTCTTTTCTTCACCTCTTTAATAACATTGTCAGCAAAAGAATTAAATGCAATTGCTTGAGTTGTATTTTCCTGTAAAACTGCAGGTCTACCAACATCACCTGATTCTCTAATGCTTTGTACCAATGGTATTTCCCCCAATAATGGTAACTGATTATCTTTGGCTAAGGCTTTTAATCCATCTTTACCAAAAATGTAGTATTTATTGTTTGGTAATTCTTCAGGCGTGAAATAAGCCATATTTTCTACCATCCCTAAAATAGGTACTTTAATTTGTTCCAGATTAAACATTCCTATTGCTTTTCTAGCATCAATTAATGCTACTTTTTGTGGTGTACTTATAATAATTACTCCTGTAACCGAAACAGTTTGTACCAACGAAAGATGAATATCACCAGTTCCTGGAGGCAAATCAATTAACATATAATCTAATTCTCCCCAATTGGCTTCGGTAAATAATTGTGATAGAGCTCTTGTAGCCATTGGTCCTCGCCAAACTACTGCTTGGTCGGGATTAGCAAAAAATCCAATGGACAACAATTTAACGCCATAACTTTCAACGGGGTTAATATAAAGTTTACCTTCTATTTCAATCGAACTTGGTTTTTCGTTTTCAACATTAAACATTAAGGGCATGGATGGACCGTAAATATCGGCATCTATTAACCCAACTTTATACCCTTTTTTTGCTAATGCAACTGCTAAATTGGCGGTGATGGTAGATTTACCGACACCTCCTTTACCGGAGGCTATGGCGATTATGTTTTTCACATTCGATAAAACCTTTTTTTCTGTAATTTCTGTACTTTGACCAAAAGGAATGATGTTAACATTAAGTTCTACTTCTGTTTTTAAAATACGATTAAGGTGTAATTCGCAAGCTTCTAAAATTCTCTTTTTATTATGTAAAGCAGGATTACTGATTTGCAAGTCGAAGCTAATTTTATTATTCTCTGAGTGTATTTTTGAGACTAAGTTTAATTCAACAATATCTTTTTTTAAATCTAGTTCGATAACAAAACTTAGTGCTTTTAATATTTCTTTTTCCGAAAAACTCATATTTTTTTATAAATAGTTTACGCAAAGATAGGAATATACAAAATAGGTTTAAAGTTGTTGAAGTAAATATCTATTAGTAGATTGATTATTAAGGAAGTGCAAAATAATACGTATTCAAAACACTTCTGGCTTTCACCATTTTATCTAATGTGGCTTTAGATAGATGAGGATTACCAAAATAATAACCACCATTTATTCCATAAAATAAACTATCGGGTTTCGTAACCTCCAACAAATTGTTTCCTAACGAAAAGTAGTTGCTGTTAGAGAGCGACAAGTTAAATAAGGTAGGAAAGATGTCTTTATGAGAACCATATCTATTTTTATTGATGTGTAACCCTTTTTTATAGTTTTCTGGAATGAATAAAAAGAACGGAACAATATGGTTGTTCTGTTCTTTAATTTTACCATTGTTATGAGGAAAAAGTGCATAACTATTATGATCGCCAGAAACCGCAACAATGGTGTTTGCTCCATATTTTGATGCTTTTAATTTTGTCAAAAATTTACCTAAACAATCGTTTGAATATTGATAGGCAGTAAAATTTTGCTCGGCAATGTCTTGGTTGGCAAGTAGCTGATTTTTTAAACTATCCGAAATTTTGACGGAATAAGGTTGATAGTGCTCGGGCAACTCGTAAGGAGTATGGTTGGAAGTTGTTAATGCACAAATTAATTTTGGAGTTTTATCAGGAGAGGACAATCGATTAAAAATTTCTTCAAACAAATACTCATCATATACCCCCCAAGTGTTGGTAATAACTTTTGGGTTATTTTTTACAATTGTTTCTTCTCCATAAGCTTCCTTAAAATATTGATGAGGTAGAAAATCAACCAGATTTCTCCAACCTAGTTTTCCTCCAGTAATAAAAATAGTTTGGTATCCTGCATTTAGGTAAGGATAAGCGATAGAAGACTGAAAAGATTCAAATCGTCTGTTGGTGCTAGAAATCAAGGGATAATCTTTATTAATGAGAATATTTTCTAAACTATAGATGGTTCCCTGAGTGCTAGATAAGAAGTTGGTAAAAAGCAAATCTTCATGAATGTGTTTTTCGAGACTACCCAATAAATTCAATTTTGCAGAATGAAAATTCAAATAATACCCACCAAAACTTTCCATTAAAACAAAAACAACATTGGGTGGATTTTTTTCTAAAAAGCTATTGGAATCTGTTGTTTCAAATAAGTAATCTAAATAATTAGCAGATGGAAATGAATCTATCGGTAAACAATAATAATCAGCCATCACTTCTTTGATGGATTGATATCCTGAGTTGGCTAAAACATCGGTTTGATAAATGGGTTTACTGGATTCGTTTCGTTCTTCAATGGCTTTTTCTAACGTAAATAATCCATTCAATGTAAGGCCATTGATAAATTGATTTTCAGAAACGGTTGAATCGTCTATTTGTAATGGAAAAGGACCATAAGAACCCCTTATTCCTAAAAAGAAAACCCCAGTTAATAATAGCATTAATAAAACACTAGCAATTGTATTTGGCGATTTTGAAAGTTCTTTGGGCGGTGAATAAATTTTTGAAACGATTTTGTATAAAACAAAAACAATGATGCAAAATGCAATGCTAACTCTAATAACAGGATGATCGGTCCAAACGGAAGCCAAAACAGCAGAAGTGTCATCTTCAACAAAACCAAATACTAAAATGTTTATATGCGTTTTAAAGTAAGTATAAAATTGGTGGTCGATGATAATGATGGCTGTTAAAAGAGCAAAAATTACAATGGTATATACTTTAGAAAAAGTTACTATGGAGTTTTGAAGTTTTGGAATTTTAATGAAAAGAAAAAAATTGAGTAAAAAAATTAAGGCAAGCACATAACATAAAATTTGTGTATCGAATCTAATTCCAGTAATAAAAGCAGCAACCAAATCGGAACTATAATTGGAGAAAATACCAGTTTCACCAAAACGTAATAAATAAACCAATCGCAAGATTCCAAAAAGGAGAAGACCTAGTAAATAAGTTTTAAAAAGATTAATGCTTTGTTTTAAATAGAATTTCATTTACAATGCTAGTTCAATAGTTGGGTCCCAAAATACTTTTTTAAAATCGATGATTTGGTCGTTTTTAACTTTTATTCCTTCTTTCAACAATAAAATTTCCATTTCGTTGGGATTGGGAAAATGCATTTTTCCAGTAAGTAGTCCGATTCTGTTCACTACTCTGTGAGCAGGAACAAATTCTTTTTGTCCATGAGCATTGTTCATTGCCCAACCAACCATGCGAGCACCACGAGCGGAACCTAAATAGTTGGCAATGGCACCGTAAGAAGTAACTCTTCCATAAGGAATTTCTCTGCAAACTTGGTAAACCAAATCAAAAAAGTCTTTATTTTTTTCTGAAAGTTTCATTTTTACTACGCTGGGTTCCCCTCTTTAGAGGGGAAGTTATTAGTTAACTGAAATTTTAAATAATGAATGTTATGCCCTTTTGCTGAAAATAGTTTTTCGTAATAGGTTTTAATAGATAGAATTTCTTGAGTTTTTTGGTCTAACTTTTCTAAAGCTTCACCATACAAATTAAAAGTACTTTCTAGCAATTTAAAATTACACCGTTCAATTTCTTCCAACGTATATCTAAAAAAACCTTCATGGTCGGTTTTTAGGTGAATAATACCTTGGGGTATTAAGAATGTTTTATATCGATTAATAAATAAAGGGGAGGTTAATCGTTTGCGTTCTAACCTGTCTTTTGGTTGTGGGTCTGGAAAAGTAATCCAAATTTCGTCGATTTCATTTTCTTCAAAAAAAGAAGCGATAAAATCTATTTGAGAACGAATAAAAAAAACATTTTTCATTTGATTTTCAAAGGCAGTTTTTGCTCCTCTCCAAATTCTGTTTCCTTTAATATCAACTCCAATAAAATTTTTGTTCGGGAAATGTGCAGCCATTCCAACAGCATATTCTCCTTTACCACAGCCTAATTCTAAAACAATAGGGTTGTTGTTTTTAAAAATTTCTTTTTTCCATTTTCCTTTTAACGGGTAATCTTTTTCAAAAACTTCAGCATTCTTGGGTTCCACAACATTGTCGAATGTTAAAATTTCAGCCCACTTCTCTAATTTACCTTTTCCACCCATTTATTAACTTGGCAATTCAAAATAAGTATTGTAGGTATTTAAATATTTTAAAATGTCTTTTTGCATAATCATTGCGGTATCTTCATCTTCAATTTCTTCTAAATCTCGAGCTTGTTTTACTAAAGGCATTAAAAAAAGATGTAACTGGTCATGAGCTTCAGATTTTGGCAAAGTACATTCGTCAAAAATTCTTTTTATTTCAAGATTTAATTTTTCACCAATGGCTGCATAATGGGAAATACGACCTTCTTCAACATCTACTGCAACTATCTCCGTCATTCTATTAATTCCATTATCAGTTGCAGCATCTACCATCCACTTTGCTCCATTATTTAAATGCAAGGCTGTTGGGCTTTCTTTTGCTACTTTTCTTGTTTCTTTTAACCAATTAATGAGTTGTGTTTTTTGTTCAGCAGTCAATTTAGCTTCACCATGAATCCAAGTATAACTTTTTAAAGGCATTTCACCTTCTTCTAAATGTTCTACAGCTTCTTCTAGTTTATGGTCTTTTCGTTTTTCATCAAAAGTTCCCCATTCCGAAAAATTTAATTCTTCTCTAGCTTCATTAATGTGGTCTTTTACCCACCACGAAACAGGTGCAACATTACTGTACCAAGGATATTTAGATTCGTTAGAATGGCAATCGTAACACGAGCTTTTTAGTAAAGTAGCTATCTCTTCGGGTGCCTTGGTGGCAATAATAAAATCATTTTCAGCGATAATTTCCGAATTGGTTTTATCAATTCTAATAAATTGAATAAGGATAAGTATGGCAATAAAGCCATATAAAATCTTTTTCTTCATAACTAATATTTTTTATTCATGGGTTTAATAACAACTTCCTCGATATTGGCGTTTTTCGAAATATTTAAACAGGTGTTGATAATAGCTACAATGTCTTGCGGTTGCACAAATAATTCTTTTGGAGCAATTATTCCTTCCCAAGAAGAAGTATTGATGGAGCCAGGATAAATAGCAGTAACTTTCACATTATCGTCTCGTAAATCTTCGCGTAAAACATCATTTAAACCTTTTAATGCGTGTTTTGAAATAGTATAAGAAGCAGCATTCGGCTGAACTGCTTTACTTAGAATTGAGCAAATATTAAAAATATGCCCACTTTTATTCTGACACATATTTCTAGCAATAGCTTTGCTTAAATAATAGGCTGAATTAAGGTTCGTATTCATTATTAATTCAAAATCTTCACACTCATCCATAATAGAATCGATTCGATAGGTTCCCACATTATTAACTAAAACATCAATCTTTTTAAATTGAGTTAACACTTCTTCTGCAAAAACAGTAGTTTCTTCTTTTTTTGAAAAATCACACGATCTAAGAAAAACAGAAGCTCCATACGTACTCTCTAACTCTTGTTTTAAGGCAGTTAATAACTCCGTATTTCTAGCTCCTAATGCCAATTGATAGCCCTTACTAGCAAAATAAATTGCTAATGTTTTACCAACACCTTTAGTAGCTCCTGAAATTACTGCAACCATAATTCAAAAATAGTTATCTTAGCTTTATTATTCACAAAATGAACATATTAATTTGTCCCTTAGATTGGGGATTAGGACATGCAGCACGTTGTGTGCCTGTAATTAAAGAATTGCAACGATTAGGATATTGCGTAATTATTGGTGCAGACAAAAGTCCTCTGGCATTTTTACAACAAGAATTTCCGGAACTTCCTACTGTTATTATTCCTGGATATGAAGTTACTTACGGTGAAAAAGGCAATTCGTTTAAACTATTTTGTGAAAGTTTACACTTTTATCAATCTATTAAAAAGGAGCACCAACTTATCGAAAAAATTATTGAGGAAAATAATATTGACATTATTATTTCGGATAATCGTTATGGTTTATGGAGTAAAAAAGTAAAATCAATGATTATTACGCATCAACTTTTTGTAAAAACTCCCGTTGGAAGTTCTTTTGCACATAAAAGAATTGAAAAATTGCTTTATAATTTTGATGAATTCTGGATTCCTGATTTTGAAAATGAGCCCAACTTATCGGGTGATTTATCGCACCAAAAAACCATAAAATTTCCACACCGTTTTATTGGACCATTAAGTCGATTTTCACCAAAACAATTTGTCATTTCGAGTGTTTTTGAGGAACGAAAAAATGTATCGAGAAGTCAACAAATTGAAGAATACGACATCATTGCTATCATTTCTGGACCAGAACCACAACGTACTATTTTTGAAAATTTAATAGTAGAACAATTGAAAAATAACCAATTAAAAGCGGTGGTGGTGAGGGGATTACCAAATATTAACGTCATTGCGAACGAAGTGAAGCAATCTGCTCAAAATGATAAGATTGCTGCGTCCGATACTCTCCCTCGCAATGACGGTAACATTACGGTTTTTAACCATCTACCAACCGAAAAACTTTATGACTACCTCCAAAAAAGCAAAGTAGTGGTTGCTCGTTCGGGATACTCTACCATTATGGATTTAGTTGCTTTGGGTAAAAAAGCCATTTTAATTCCAACTCCCGGACAGACAGAACAGGAGTATTTAGCTAATTACCATTTTGAGCAAGGAAATTTTTACATGCAAAAACAAAGTGAGTTGGATATACAAAAAGGAGTAATAGAAGTTGAACAATTTTCAGCTACAATTAACAACGAGTATAAACTTAAACTTGATTTTCTCGGATAAAACACCTAACTTCGTTTGTCAACCGATAAAAATAATTGAAACAATTATTAGCTTAACGTTGTGTTTCATAATAATCATAAAGTAATACCGTTAGGACATTATGAACAATAAAAAAATTGGAAAAATATTATTGGTAGCAACCATTACTCACCGTAACAAAGTCAGCAGGTGAATAAGTTTGGTCATAGCCAGTCATTGATAGTGTCCAACTGCTTTGAGAAATCCCATTATGGCGTTAATCAAAATTAAAAGTATGAGTATTGTTTTTTCATCGTGTCTGTTTTTTAAATTACTGCTAACAACTAGATATGATGTATTGAATCATATTTGTAATTTTTTTTATATTCAAATGTAGAAATTTTCACATCATAAAGCCATTTTTGAATTCTTTCATCCATAAATCAACGCTTTATTTTTGTTAATGGATTTAATGAGATAAGGATTGGAAAGCGTTTGCTCTTCAACCAAATCTAAATTGCGGTTAAATATTTTCTGAAGACTTTGTTTTAACTCCATGTAATTTTGAAAATATTTGGCAAGGTTAAATTTTTTAAATTGAACAAGTAAATCTACATCACTCGATTCGTTCATGGAGTTTGATGAAACTGACCCAAAAACTTAAAGTTTTTCAACATTGTGCGTTTCACAGAATAGTATAAATTTGTTTTTATGTTCATTAATAATGTTCATATCATAAATATAGTGAATTACTTCATCAAACCTTGATACAATTCTTCGTACATCGGTAAAATTTTATGAATATCGAATTGTTGTGCTTGTTGGTAAGCTCCTTTTTTAAATTGTGCTAAGGTGGTTTCATTTCCTAAAATAGAAAGTGCATTTCTAGCCATATCATCTACATCACCAACATTGCTTAAATAACCCGAAACACCATGTATGTTTACTTCTGGCAAACCACCGGTATTGGTACTAATAACAGGAACTTTCGCTGCCATAGCTTCTAAGGCTGCTAGCCCAAAACTTTCTGATTCTGATGGTAAAATAAAGATATCGGAAGCGGCTAAAATACGTTCGGTATCTCTCACTTTTCCTAAAAATTTAATAGTATCACAGGCGTGTAATTCTCTACACAATTCTTCCATTTTGTGGCGTTCTGGACCATCTCCTACCAAAATTAATGTAGTTGGAATTTGTTTTCGAACACTATCAAAAACTTTAATCACATCTTGTACCCGTTTCACTTCTCTAAAGTTGGAGGTGTGTACCATTACTTTTTCGTTATTGGGAGAAAATGATTTTCGTAATTCATCAACATTACCAATCCTATCGTAATGGTCTAAACAAACAAAATTGGGAATGACATGAATATCCCTTGTTATTTTAAAATGCTTATAAGTATCTTGTTTTAAGCTTTCGGAAACTGCTGTAACAGCATTGCTTTCATTTATGGCAAAAGTAATAACAGGTTCAAATGAAACATCTTTACCCACCAAAGTAATGTCGGTTCCGTGCAAGGTGGTGATAAAAGGAATGGTTATCCCTTCTTTTTCTAAAATATGTTGAGCCATGTATGCTGCAGAAGCATGTGGAATGGCATAATGAACATGTAAAATATCGAGCTTTTCAAATTTTACTACATCAACCAATTTACTGGTTAACACCAACTCGTAAGGTTGGTAATCGAACAGTGGATAGTCAGAAACCTTTACTTCATGGTAAAAGAGGTTGTTGCAATACAAATCTAATTTTACAGGTTGTTGGTACGAAATAAAATGTACTTTATGACCTTTATAAGCCAATGCTTTACCTAATTCTGTTGCAACAACACCACTACCTCCAAATGTTGGGTAACAAACTATTCCTATGTTCATAATCTATTTAATTTTTTAAAATTTTAGTTGCCCTACATTTAAACCCTGCACTGGCATGTTCCATTTGATTTTCTAAAGATAATTTTAATTCGTTTTGGATTTCAGGATATTTTTTTGAAAAATTAAAAAGAACCGACATGCTAAATACCTTAACCGCAATAGAACTGTTATTATTGTTTAAAAACTCAAAACCTTTTGTTAACACAAAACCTTCTTGTTTTTTGGGAATTTCGACAAACTGAAGTGTTCTAAAAATATTACGAACCATAGCTTGGCTGTTTTCTTTACTTTCCAATTTTTGAATAATTAGAGGTAAATGTTTTTTTAACAATTCAGGATTTTCTTCTCCAATGTACGATATTATCCAACCTGCATAATTGCTAATGTGTTGGTTATTGTGATTAAATAGTTCTATTATTTCGGTGAGTTTATCAGCATTAGAAATTATTTCACTAACAACATTTTTTAAAGCTTTTTTAGCGTATGGTTGATTTAAAATTTGATAAAAATTCATGGTACAAAATTAAGCTTTAAGTATTTCAATTTTCGATGTACTATAAAATCTTGTGTTTTTATCGTAAATTTGTTATTAAAAATAGGAGACATGAAACCGCCCAAACTACCAACCATTTTTAGAACAAAAAAGCCGAAGCAATTTAATTTCGAGCCTCGTTATTATGATGAGCGAAAAGAAAAAATGAAAGAACGCTACGATAGAATTAGCAGAGAAATGGACCATACAAACTCCGACCAAACTAGGTCAGAAAATTTTAAATCTACGCTCAGAGAAAATTGGGGGAATAGTTACAGCAGAAATAGAGCTGGAAGTCAAATGAATAAAAGAGTTATTATTTACATCATCGTTTTATTTGCATTAGCATATTACTTTTTTTTACACTAAACTATATATCCGAGTAACGATTAATGATTGCCGTTTTTAATCCAATAAAAAATAGATTGTTCGATGAATTTTCGATGCTGTTTTTATACATTCGATTAGTAACCCCCAACTGAAAAATAAATTGTGATTTTGGATTTATCACATAAGATATTTTTAAGGTAGTATTGATAATGTCTGTCGTTAATCCATTGGTAGTAACATATCCATATTCATTTTCTCGTGTATTGTAAGGTTTATAAATATCCTGTCCAATACTTATTGAACTATTAGTATCTAACCCAATTTTTGCAAAAGTTGATAACCCTTCAAAAATCCATCTTTTTTTATGATAGGTTAATCCTGCTGTAATTTCTTTAAAATTAGCCCCCAAAGGGTGAGCCAATGGTGCATTAAAATGAGCATAATTTTGTAGGGTACTTATACTTGTGGGTTGGTAATAATAACTATAAGTAAATGGTCTAACTACATTATATTCTAATTGTAGGCTAAGGTTTTTTATCCATAAAAAATCGTACGATTTAAATCCAACTTGTATTCCGTATTTATTACCCCACCACCCATTTCCAGCTTTTAACTCTTTTAATAGAAATTCGTCTAAAATAAGTTGGCTATACAAAATATTTTTTTTCTTTATTTTAAACTTCATACTTCCTCCTAGCAAGGCATTATCAGAGGAGCCTTGTGAATATTCAACAGGTCGTAAAAAAATTACTGGATTCATGTAGTTGATATCATATCCTCTATAAAACTGGTCTTCTTGAGATTGCCAAATGATGCTTTCGAAAAATCCAAAATTCCACCATTTGGTAATGTTCAAACTCAGGTAATGCATAGTTGATAGTTTTTGAAAATAATCTTTATACTTTCCCTCAGAGCCTCTTATATCCTGATAATTGGTATAAAGTGCCATGTATTTTATTTTCCAAATGTTAGCAGTTACTTTTAAATAAGGATAACTGTTCGCATTATCAGAAAGAAACAAAGAACGATAACCATCACCAATAAAATTTTTCCCATATCCTAACTGAAAAGTAAAATTTTTGTCGGCTGTAAAAGTGATATTCCCTTGTCCGTAAGTTGAGTTTCCATTTTTAGAATAACCATAACCTGGGCTAATATTTTTACTTTGAACGATGTCATCGATGTGTGAAGGGTGTTCTGAATTATCAAATAAAAATAGGAATTGACTCGACCATTTTTTTCCAATAGCAACATTCAAGTTGAGTCCAAATGAAAGTTCGTGCAAATTATTAGTAAAAGAGTTTCCTTTTTCAATAGCAAACTCTGTGTTATAAACAGGTAATAATTCCATCCGTAAGGTATTACTTTTTAAAGCAGGTAAAGAATCATAATTACACATGAATGATACGAATTTAGAAGCCGATTTTAAGTCTAATTCGCTCATTAGAGCATCATAGCGAGTTATTTCATTTTTAGAAAAAGGTCGTATACTGGTATGAAAATTTTCAGTGGTATCAATGTGTTGATTAAAGAGATTGGAAAATGTTCTTTCATTAGTGATATTAAAATTTTGGGCATCAACTTTCCAACAAAGAATAAAAAATATAAATAATATGCTTACTTTTTTATTGTGCATTTTCTCTTTTATTTTTTCTTTTTTTAATCAAAAATGGGATTTGAATAATAATGATAACGCTGGAGATAATAACGATAAATGAATAACTTGGATCAAATTTTTGTGCAAAAACTGCTGCACCTATTATTAATAGATTAAAAAAGTAAATAATAAATACAGTTTGCTTTTGAGACAATCCTAAATCAATTAATTTGTGATGAATGTGATTCCTATCTGCTGTAAATGGAGAAACACCTTTTATGGCTCTCAAGGTAAATACTCTTATGGTATCAATTAAAGGATAAACTAAAATAGACATAGATAAAATTGGTTTTGAAATATTATTGATAATTTCTGGCAAACCTTGTGCATGGTATTCTACCAACTCAATTGCCATTACAGCAATTAAAAATCCGATGGTGAGTGAGCCAGTATCACCCATAAATATTTTTGCAGGATTAAAATTAAAAACCAAAAATCCTGAAAGAGCACCTGCGAGTGAAAAAGAAAGCACAGCATAAGTCCAATCGCCAGCATAAAAAAACCAAAAACCAAAAATTATAGAGGCAATTAATCCAACTCCAGCCGCTAAACCATCTACGCCGTCTATTAAGTTAAATGCATTTATTACTACGATGTAGGTAAAAATAGACAACATAATTCCTGCCCAAGCTGGAATTTCTCTAACTCCAAATAAACCATGCAAACTCGTTAAACGAACATCAGCCATCAATACCATAATAAAAGCGACAAAAAGATGAGCTGCTAATTTTTTTACAGGAGCAGTACCAATAATATCATCTTTCATTCCCACAAAAAACATAATTAAGAGAGAAGGAACTAAATATTTTATAACTCCCATTTCATTAATAGGCAACCATAATAAAAAAGAAAATAATGTGCCCCCAAAAATCATGATTCCACCCATCAAAGGGACTCTTCTCGTATGTATTTTTCTGTCCTCAGATGGTTCATCAAACAAACGTTTGTGTATCGCAATTTTTATAAACGATGGTGTTGAAATCAACACGATGATAAAAGAAGTTAATATGGGTAAAATTAATTCTTGCATGTTTATTTATTTAAAAATCGTCATATAAATTTCGTAAATTGGTGCTAAAACCAACATAAATATAATTCGTTTTTTCTGGGATAACTACTGATTCATCTTTTCTAATTTTAACACCTAAAACTATCGACATGTTATTTTTAGGATTTATTAAATACCCAAGATGTGTTTGAATAATCGACAATGAAGTAATTTCATAGTCAGATTTTCCAGCAAAAATCATCTTGTATTCGAAAAAAGCTCTTTTGAATTTGTAATTAAGGATGCCGATTGCTTCTTTAAAATTATCTCCAAATGGATGTGTTAGCGATTCATTGTAATTGGTAAATTGTCCTAATTCAGGTTCAAAAGTAGTGGTGTACGGATTAATCATTCTGTTGTATTCGGCTTGTAAGGTTAGGTTTTTAATGCCAAAATATCTCATGCCAACTTGGTATCCACTTGTTTTTTCATATTGGTTTCCATCATAAACAAATTGATTGTACAATACCAATTTGAATGGTAATTTAATCTTCGTGTTTAAACCAATGTTAGAATGATTGGCATCATCTGTAATTGTAGTAAATGTATTTACTCCAATTATTGGGTTGAGTTGTTGAAATTGAAAAGGTAAGGTTCCTGTCGAATCTTCGGTTTGCCACAAGGTAGATTCAAATAAACCAATATTTAACCATTTAGTAGTCAACCAACTAAAATAATGAGTGGTCATTGATTTTCGCACAAACAATGCCTCAGCTGTTGAACCTTCTGGTCTTCTGGTAATGGAGGATAAAGAAGCATTTAGTTTCGTATATTGAAATTGATTTTTCTTGCCAAAAGTGGTGGTAATTTTGATAAAAGGATAATTAAATGAAAAGTCGGACAACAATAACGAACGATAACCATCGCCAATAAAATGTTTGCCAGAGCCCAATTGAAAGTTGATAAATTTTGCAGGCGAATATGATATGTTTGCTGAAGAGGAAGCAAAATCATATCCGTTTGTTTTAAATCTTTTCCATCGTCCTTGACCAGGAACAACTCCTGTAGCATCCGCATAAGTTGAAAGATAATCAGGCAAAGTCATTTGATTTTCGTAAAAAGAAGTTTCAAAAGAAAATTTTTCTCCAACATTTCCTCTTACTATTATCCCTCTGGTATTTTTAGAAAGTGTTTGCCCTGATTTATCTTCCGAATCTTTGCCCATTTCGATGGTTAACAATGGGTCAACAGTTAAATAAAAATTGCCTGTGTCAACAATTAAAAAGTTCTCAAAAAACATTTTCCGAATTACCCACGAACGGTCTCTTTTTTCTTCTTTTGAGGTATTGATAAGGTAATATTTTTGTTCTGTTTTAGAAATTCCAAAAATAGAATCCAATTGAATAAACGATTGGTTAATAGGCTGAAATGAAGTGTGTGTATTATTTCCAAAGCTATTAAAGACTTTTTGGTTGACTAGATTAAACTCTCTATTTAAAGGTAAATTTTGTTGTTGGGAAAACACAACAAATGAAGCCAGTAAAAAGCTAAAAAATACAATATGTTTAATAAAATTTTTCAATTCATTTACAGTATCACCCACCTCAATCCTCCATCAAGGGAGGAAGTTGCTTCTTCCGTCAGCCAACGGAGGTTGAGGAGGCTTTATTTAATTTGTTCTAATGCTTCACTCACTTCTTCAACAGGTTTTTGGCAAGCTTTATTATAACATACGTACAACATTGTCTTTCCGTTGACTTGTTTCATTTCGAGCAAAGGTAATTTACTTTCTCCTAAACTACCAATAATTAATTTGTTAGGTATAAACTTTTGGTTGATTTCTTTTCTTTTTTCAAGTGCTTTTTCTCCTACAATTGCTAACTCATAAAATGGTTTTACTTCATTCAACAGTAACATTCCCCAATTGGAATAACCTGCAATGTAGTTAGAAATTTTTGCTTGAATATTTTTCAATAGCTGCTTAGCTTTTTGGGAATAAGCATCATTGTCGAAAATTTTTCCTAAAAGAAACAATGATTTTGCGATACTTGAGTTGGAGGCTGGAATCACATTGTCTGTTAACTCCATTTTTCTGGCTATTAATCCTTTGGCATTGTTGGAGATAAAAAAGAAAAAACCTGTTTTTTTATCGTAAAAATGTGAAATGCTATAATCCATTAATAATTTAGCCTTTGTTAACCAATTCTCATCAAAAGTTGCTTGATAAAGAGCAATAAACGCTTCAATTGTGAACCCATAATCTTCTAAATAACCATCTAAATTACTTGTATCATTTTTGTAATTGTGATTTAATCCACCATCCGCTCTAAGTTGATTTTGAATAATAAAGTTGGCATTTTTTAAAGCAGCCGTTATAAATTTTTTTTCATCAAAAACGTTGTAAGCATCAACATAACCCTTTAACATCAAAGCATTCCATGAAGTTAATGTTTTATCATCCAATTCTGGTCGAACTCTTTTGGCTCGAATTGCTAATAGCTTTTTATTGATGACAAGAATTTTCTGCTCTAATTGTTCTACAGAGATATTAAATTGTTTGGCAATTTCAACATCCTCTTTTTTTCGTAATAAAATATAATTCCCCTCCCATTTTCCATTAGTATTTATGTTGTAGTAGGCTTCAACCAAAGGAAAATCGGTTTTTAAAATTTCTTGTAATTCTTCTTTGCTCCATACATAAAATTTTCCTTCCTCGCCTTCGGTATCGGCATCTAATGCAGAATAAAAAGCTCCATTTTTGGCTGTCATTTCTCTTTCTATAAAGTCTAATGTTTGATAAACAACCTGTTTATAAAGTGGCTTTTTAGTGAGTTGGTAAGCTTCGCTATACAACGAAACCAATTGACCGTTATCGTACAACATTTTTTCGAAATGAGGAGCTTTCCAATATTTATCGGTAGAATATCGAGCAAACCCTCCTCCAATTTGGTCATAAATTCCACCAAAAGCCATTTTGTCTAATGTTAACTTAACAAAATTTAGAATTTCTTTATCATTGGTATAATAATAATATTGAAGTAAAAACTGATAATTATTAGGCATTGGAAATTTCGGAGCATGATTTACACCACCTTCCACTTCATCAAATTGATTATACAATTGAGCAACACCAGTTTCTAAAACATCCATAGAAAATGGAGAATCATCAATAACTCTAGGTAAAATTTCACTGGTTTTTATACCTTCCGTCAATTGATGGGCGTAACTAATTATATTTTGAGCATTAGTTTTATATTCTTCGGCTATTTTACCAAGTAATTGCATCCATTGATTTTTTTGGAAATAAGTTCCGCCATAAAAAGGTTCTCCCGTAGGCAAAGCAAAACAGTTTAAAGGCCAACCACCACTTCCTGTCATCAACTGAACGGCATTCATATATATTTGATCAATATCTGGGCGTTCTTCTCTATCTACTTTGATACAAATAAAATTATCGTTCATCAAATGAGCAACTTCTTCATTTTCAAATGATTCATGCTCAATTACGTGGCACCAATGACAAGCAGAGTATCCAATGCTTATTAATAACAACTTATTTTCAGTTTTGGCTTTTTCCAACGCTTCTTCACCCCACGCATACCAATTTACTGGATTGTGTGCATGTTGCAATAAATAAGGGCTTGTTTCATTAATTAATTGATTGGTGAACTTATTGGTAGTATCCATTATTGTTTGATTTGTATTTTTTTTGATTATTCTTCTTTTGTTTCCCCTTAAATATGAAATTAAAAAACTAAAGATACGCAAGGTTATCAATAAAATAACTTCAAAAATTATTTTTGGATTAGTTTCTCAGAACTGGTAATGCACTAAAATACTATCATTTACAAAATACAAAGAACAAACATTTAGTTATTATTATTAAATCATTAGACTTTTTCTTGAAAAATCACTAATTAAGCACAACTATTTTTATTATTTTTTCGTCTTCAAACAATAAATAAAGTACATTAGTACTAATTTTTGCATAAATCATCATGAAACACATAGTATATTTTTCTCTCCTTTTTGTCTTTAACTCAACTTTATTAATTTCAACTTCGTTTACTCAAACTGTTACTAATGGCGGTGTAAATGGTGGTCCTGCTGGAAATAGTGGTATTGGAGCAGGAAATGCTCCAGGTTGGACAGTATGTGGAATGTCTCCTGATTTATTAGATGTTGGTTTTCCTTCATTTTTTGGAGGGAACTCTGTTGCCGTTTGCCTTTCTCCTGAAGGAGGAACATGGTTGGGTATTGCTGCTTTAGGAGAATGTGCTCAAACTACTATTACCGGATTAACTATTGGAAACAACTATACTTTGTATTATTGTGGAGCAAGTTTTGGTACTGGCGGTATTTATAATGGTTCTCCTTCAACTCCTACCATTTGTGTTGGTGGAACTTGTCAAACTATTTCAATTCCTATGGCTGCATGTACGTGGAACCCTTATCAATTAAATTTTACTGCTACTGCTGCTACTATGACGTTAAGTGCTACTCATTCTAATGGAAGCAATGGGTATGCTAGTTTAGATGGATTTAATTTAACTGGACCATGCAGTGTTACTAACTGTGCCATCACGAGCATGCCCATAGCGATGACGAACTGTTACAATACGCCATTT
>CAYHWX010000005.1:31581-61423 GCA_964360245.1 uncultured Vicingus sp. | reverse complement strand
TTTTCATGATTAGTTAGTTTTAAGTTTATATTAATTTAAAACAAGGAGGCAAATTTCGTTAAAAAAAACAATGTGAACTTGAATTAATGACCGTATTTAAACAAAATTAAATGAAGCCTAACTTATTGGTTACTAAAAACTCTTTTTACTCTAGGGGAGTACGCTGTTAAAATTTCGTATGGTATCGTGTTGATGCATTTTGCCATTTCAGCAATAGAATTGTTCTCACTAAAAACAAAAACTTCATCCCCTTCTTTACAGGGAGCATTAGTAACATCAATCATTACCATATCCATACAAACATTGCCAATGGTTGAAACTTTTTTTCCATTAATAATCATTTGCCAATTTCCATTTCCGAGTTTTCTGTTTAAACCATCGGCATAGCCCACCGGAATTGTTGCAATTATTAAATCTTTTGTTGCTACTCCTTTTCTATTATACCCAATCGTGTCGCCTTTTTTAATATTTTTTAGTTGTGCAATTTTCGATTTTAAAGAACTTACGGATAATAATTTACATTGCGAAGCAGGCTCAGAGGAAACTCCATACAATCCAATACCTAAACGAACCATATCCATTTGAGCAGTATTAAAACGAATAATTCCATTAGAAT
Organism: uncultured Vicingus sp.; assembly: GCA_964360245.1. Classification (GTDB taxonomy): domain Bacteria; phylum Bacteroidota; class Bacteroidia; order Flavobacteriales_E; family Vicingaceae. The sequence goes on along the minus strand of CAYHWX010000005.1, from coordinate 60,807 downwards.
TTAAAATGTGCCTATCGATGTGGTAATTAAATTCGTTGGAAATGGCATCTGCCATTTTAATAAATAGTTCAATTTGCTGCTGAGTAAATGCATCGTGTTTTTTTTCATCAGTAGCTACTAAATGAGAAAAAATGCTTTCTATTTTAAGATTAGTATGTTGTTTTAAATCTTGAATTAATTCGGAAATTTCCTGCTCATCAAAACCCAAACGGTGCATCCCTGTATCCAATTTAATACTGATAACATAAGGATTTTTTGCATTGTATTTTTTTTCAGTTTCAAGAGTTGCCATTAATTTGTTTAAGGCATGAATCGAAAAAATTGCAGGAGTTAAATTAAATTCAACCATTAAATTAAAACTGTCTATTTCTGGTTTCATTACCATAATTGGCAAATGTATGCCTGCATTTCGCAATTCAATTCCTTCATAAATATTGGCAACCCCTAAATAATCAACCTTATTTTCTTCTAATAATTTAGCCACTTCGTAAGTCCCTAATCCATAAGAAAACGCTTTTACCATCACCATAATTTTGGTTTTTGAAGAAAGTAAACTTCTAAAATAATTTAAGTTGGAAACTAAATTACTTAGACTAATTTCTAGGGTGGTATCGTAAACTAAGTCTTTACTCATTTATTTTTAATATCCCTATTAAAACAATTTCTACATAGCGGTTCGTACTCATCAACTTCGCCTAACACAACCAATTCTTTTTCTTCAATTTTTCGATGTGAATGATGCGCCAATTCGCCACATCTCATACAAATTGCATGAACTTTGGTTACATACTCGGCACTCGCCATTATACCAGGCATTGGTCCAAACGGATTGCCTTTAAAATCCATGTCTAACCCTGCAACAATTACTCTTATCCCACTACTTGCTAATTGATTACAAACCGCTACTAATCCATCATCAAAAAATTGTGCTTCATCAATTCCAACCACATCAACATTATTTGCTAATAATATAATGTTTGCAGATGATGGAACAGGTGTCGAGTGAATTTCATTGGCATCGTGAGAAACTACTTTTTCTAAATCATATCTTGTATCTATAGTTGGCTTAAATATTTCAACATTTTGTTTGGCAAATTTTGCACGCTTCATTCTACGAATCAGTTCTTCCGTTTTTCCAGAAAACATGGAACCACAAATAACCTCTATCCAACCTTTTTTTTGAGACGAATTTATCGTATTCTCTAGAAACATTACTTTTGTTTTAAATAATTAATCTTTTTATTACTCAAAAAAAATTATTAGTTTTAATTTAGCCATTATTTTAAAGTGCTAATAAGCGTCTAAATTATGGAAATTGAACAATTACGCAAAGAGATAAATCATTTATTAGAAAATGTTGTTGAACATTCTAACTCCTATTCAGATAATACACCAATTCCATCCTTAGAAATCAGTTTTGTTTTAACTAAGATAAATAAGCTTCATGAGTCAATGTCAATATTGAAATACTTATTAGAAGAGCAAGAGAAAAAAACAATAAAAGCATCAATATTAGCTTCGAAATCTAAAAGCGTTGAATTAATTATCGAAAAAGAAAAAGTAGTAGCTATCGAAAATAAAGTTATCCCAACAAAAAAACAAATAAAAACAGTAGAGGATAATTTTAATCAAAAACCTATTACAAAATTAATAGATGCTTTTTCGTTAAATGATCGTTATTTATTTGCCAATGAACTTTTTCACAAAGACATGAATGCTTTTAATGAATTCATAAAAAAAATTGATAACTGTAATGCATTAGACGAGGCTAAAGAAGTTCTCTCTCAACAAGATTGGAATTATGAAAATGAACGAGTACTGTCTTTTTTAAATTCTGTTGAACGTAGGTTTTTATAACTATGAAAAAAACATTTCTTTTCATAATTGTTCAATTCTTATATTTTTCTATTTTTTCTCAAAACATCACTTACGCTAGAATTATAATTGACACTTTAACATCCAGTTTTTTTAATGGAAGAGGTGCTGTTGATGAAGGAGAAAAAAAAGCTGCCACCTACCTTGGAAAGGAATATCAAAAATTAGGATTATTAAATTTTAACGCTACTTATTTTCAAACTTTTACCTATCCAATAAACACCTTTCCTGGTAACCTTGCTGTTAGTTTTGGAGGTACAAAATTAATTGCTGGAAAAGATTACATCGTTGATGCAAAATCTGGCAGCATAGCAGGTACTTTTAAATTGGTTTGGTACAACAAAGACAACATTCCATCAAAAAAAGAATTAAAAAAATTAGTACGTATCAATTTTTTCTCCGACAAATTTATTGTGATAGATGACGAAGGAGTTGAAAAAGATAAAGAACTATTTGAGTTGTTAAAAATTAATGTTTTTGGGGCTGCCGGAATTATTATTTTAGAAAGTAAAAAATTAACACAACGATTGTCCTCCTCCTATAATGATTTTGCAATTTTAAGGGTAAAGCGTGAGAGTATCCACAGAGATTACCTTTCCATAACTGTAGAAATAAATCAAAAATTAGAAAGTCAATACCAATCACAAAATGTGATAGGGTATATTGAAGGAACAGAATTCCCAGATTCAATTATCGTACTCTCCGCCCATTACGACCATTTAGGAGCCATGGGAAATGAGGTTTTTTTTCCAGGTGCCAATGATAATGCAAGTGGTATTGCCATGTTACTCAACTTGGCTTCACATTATACACAAAATCTTCCTAAAAAAACGCTAGTTTTTATCGCATTTGGTGCCGAAGAAGCGGGAATTATTGGTTCTAAGTTTTTTACAGATAACCCAATATTTCCTCTAACTAAAATCAATTTTGTAATAAATATGGATATGATGGGAACTGGAGAGGAAGGAGCAATGATTGTAAACGGAGCTATTTTATCACATCAGTTTGAAACACTTCAAAAAATTAATTCCGACAACAATTATGTTGCAGAAATTAAAAAAAGAGGAAAAGCCGCCAATAGTGACCATTACTGGTTTACAGAAAAAGGCGTTCCTGCTTTTTTTATTTACACCATGGGAGGAATTACTGCTTATCATGATGTGGAAGATATTTCTGTAACTTTACCCTTAACAAAATTTGAAGATTGTTTTCGCTTAATCCGTGATTTTTTAAACCAATTGTAATTACTTTTACAGGATGAAAACAAAAACAGCAGAATCTACCAAAGCAATAATGACAGAAATCGTTTTACCTAACGATACTAATACATTAGGGAATTTAATGGGAGGAAGATTGCTCCATTTAATGGATATTTGTTCTGCCATTTCTTCGCATCGTTGTTGCAACAGAACAGTGGTAACCGCATCTGTAAATAATGTGTCTTTTACTCATCCTATTAAATTGGGAGATATCATTACCTTAGAATCAAAAGTAACTCGTTCTTTTAATTCTTCGATGGAAGTATTTATTCAAGTTTTTGTAGAAGACCATCGAACAGGCGAAAAAACCTTAAGTAATAATGCACATTACACCTTTGTTGCTGTTGACCAAATAGGTACTCCCATTGAAGTTCCTCAAGTTGTACCAGAAACAGCAGATGAAAAAAAGGCTTTTGAAGGAGCTCTACGAAGAAGACAATTGAGTTTAATATTGGCAGGAAAAATGAAACCTGGTGATGCCACTGAATTAAAAAAATTGTTTGCTTAAGAGTTGATTCAAGCTTTCCTAATCTTCTCCTCAATTTTTGAAGTGGAATAACCTTCCACCAATTGAATCACCTCAACTTTTCCTCCATTCGCTTTAACGATATCCGAACCAACGATATATTTTTTATGAGTGTTATCAAAAATTGAAGCATCGTAATCTCCACCTTTTATTAAAACATCTGGCATTATCGCTTTAATTAAATTTAAAGGGGTATCCTCCTCAAAAATAATAACAGCAGCTACAAATGATAAGGAAGCTATAATTAAAGCTCTAGAATTTTCATCTTGTAACGGGCGATCTTTTCCTTTGTTGAGTTTTTTAACTGAACTATCGGAATTAATAGCAACTATTAGTTGATCCCCAAAATCTGCCGCTTGTGCCAAATATTCGACATGACCACGGTGCAAAATATCAAAACAACCATTGGTGAATACTAATTTTTGGTTTTCAGTTTTCCACAATTTTACTTTTTGTAAAAGAAATTCATTTGTTAAAACCTTTTGTTGAATATTTTTCAAGTGTTGTGACATGGCTTAACTCACTATTTTTTTAAGATTATACCTTGGAATTAATATAAACGAGGTTAGTCCAACAGATATTAACATAGCACTTTGTGCGAACCAAACCGCCCAACCAAAGCCATATCCGACATCGGCTAACCCATATAGCGCTAATACTGCACTTATTCCTAAAGGATAGGCACCAATTCCTCCATTGGTTACCGTAATGCTTAATCCTCCAACAACAAAAGCAGTAAAAATTCCAGCTAATGGAACTGCTGCTAACTCTGGTAGAGCGTAAAATGTAATGCGAAACATTGCAAAATACATCACCCAGATAAATAAGGTGTGGCCAATATACAACCATTTTTTCTTCATCGTAAATATGGTTTTAATACCTTCAACTATTCCACTTAAAAATACTTTTATTTTTTGTGCAACTAAATTATTAGACTTTTTTAATACCACGAGCCCTACTACAACTACTACCAATCCAATTAGAATAATAATAATTTTAGTTATGGTAAATTTATCTTCTCCTTTGGCAAGAAAATCTAAAATAATATCAGCTTGTAAAAACAATGCTATAAGAATAGAAATAAATAATATGATAAAGTCGGCAACTCTTTCGGCAATTACAGTGCCTACTAATTTATTAAAAGGCATATTTTCATACTTAGCCATTAATCCACACCGCAATACTTCTCCACTTCTTGGTATTCCAAGATTTGCAAAATAGCCAATCATTACCGTAAAAAAACTGTTCCAAAATTTTGGAGAATAACCCATCGCTTCTAAAGGGTATTTCCATCTCCAAGCTCTACTTGCATGACTAATAATTCCAAAAAATATGGAGAGAAATAAATAAAATTTATTCATTTCAAACATCGCATTTTTTGCTCGGTCTATTTCTTCGGGTTTTAATTTATTGTAGGCTAACCAAATCAAAAAAATACCTAATCCTAATGGAATAAAAATTTTAAGAAGGGCTATAGAGACCTTTTTCAATACAGCTTATTTTAGTTGATTGGTTTTTTCGTTAGGAAAAATTAAAGTAGGCTTAAAAGATTTTGCTTCTTCAAAATCCATAATACCATAAGAAATGATAATAATGATATCATTAACAGAGACTCTTCTAGCAGCAGGTCCATTTAAACAAACTTCGCCAGAACCTCTTACCCCATTAATTACATAGGTTTCTAACCGTTCTCCGTTGTTCACGTTGACAATCTGAACCTTTTCTCCTTCAATGATGTTAGCCGCTTCCATTAAGTTTTCATCAATGGTTATGCTGCCAATGTAATTTAAATCGGCTTCGGTTACCTTTACGCGATGTATTTTAGATTTTACGACTTGTATTTGCATAATTGACAGCAAAATTAATTAATTATTGTCATATTATCGATTAGTCTTACGCTCCCTACATTAACCGATGTTAATGCGATACAATAGTCGGCTTCGCTCCATTCTTTAATGGGGTTTAATGTGTTCCCATCTGCAATTTCAAAATATTCTATGGTCAGTAATTTATTTTTTGATAATAAATCAGCATAGAAACTTTTTAATTCTGCTATAGAAAGTTTGTTTTTATTATGTCTGACAAAAGTTAATGCTTTGTTGATGTTGCTTGCAGCATTAAACTCTACTTCTGTAAGTCGTTCGTTTCTGGAACTCATTGCCAAACCATTATTTTCTCTAATAATAGGGCAACCAATAATTTTTATAGGCAGTTTTAATTGGTTAACTAATGCTTTAATAACTGATAATTGTTGAAAATCTTTTTCTCCAAAATAGGCATTCGTAGGTCTAATAATATCAAATAACCGTTCAACCACAATTGCAACACCATTAAAATGACCTGGACGATACTCCGCTTCCATTACCGTTGAAAGAATTCCAAACTGAAATTCCTTTTCTATTTTGTTGGGATACATTTCTTCAACACTCGGTATAAATACAACATCACAATTTGCTGCAGCTAATTTTTCTAAATCAGCATCTATATTTCGAGGATATTTAATTAAATCTTCTTGATTATTAAATTGTTTTGGGTTAACGAAAATACTACAAACGGTTAAGCTATTTTGTTTTTTGGAGACTTCAATTAAGGAGATATGTCCAATGTGTAAAGCTCCCATTGTAGCAACAAAACCAATACTTTCTGGCTTTAAATTAGTTAAGTAAGATTGTATTTCTTTTACTGTTTTAAAAACTTTCATATTACCTACAATCGTTCATTTTGGTACAAAATAAATAATTTATTTGGTGATATGCTAAACTTGATATTGATAATCATATACCTAAAACTTGATTAACGGTTTAAAAAATAGTATCTTTGCATAAAATAAAAGGAAGGTTTATGAAAAAGAAGAAGATTTTATTTATTTCCCAAGAAATTTCTCCATACTTAGAACAAAGCGAATTAGCCGATTTTGGGCGACATTTACCACAAGGCATCCAAGAAGGAGGCAGAGAGATTAGAACTTTTATGCCAAAGTTTGGATGTATTAATGAACGAAGAAACCAACTACACGAAGTGATTCGATTATCTGGGATGAATTTAATCATCAATGACAATGACCATCCGTTAATCATAAAAGTAGGTTCAATACAAGCTGCACGAATGCAGGTTTATTTTATTGATAGTGAAGATTTTTTTCAAAGAAAAGCTACTTTTCATGATCAAGAAACTGGAAAGTTTTTTAAAGATAATGATGAACGAATGATATTTTTTACTAGAGGAGTTTTGGAGACAGTAAAAAAATTAGGTTGGGTTCCAGATATTATTCACTGTCATGGTTGGATGACTAGTTTAGTACCTTTGTACATTAAAACTTCTTATAAAAAGGAACCAATTTTTGAAAACGCTAAAGTTATTTTTTCTTTATACAATAATGATTTTAAAACTTCGTTAAATAAAAACTTTGCTCAAAAAGCAATGATGGAGAACATTTCTGAAGAAGCAATGGCAGATTATGCAGATACCACATTTATTGGTTTAAATAAAGCTGCAATAAATGCTTCAGATGCTGTTATTAAAGCTAGTGAAAAAATTAATCCGGAGTTAGAAGCTTATTTTCAGAGCGTTGATAAACCTAAATTAGGTTATCAAGACCCTGAAAATTACATTGAAGTTTACTCTGAATTTTATGATGAAATATTACTATCTACAGGAGTATTACAAGATTAAAATGAAAAAACATATAGTTATTTTATTTATGCGGAAAGCTATTCTTCTTTCCGCAATCTTTTTTTTAGTACAGTTGTTCTCCTGTAAAAAAGATGGAGAATTATCCCCAGACTTTGATAGTGGCAATTTATCAATCAACTTTACAGATACTTTTTCCCTTCAAACATCAGTTTTGGAAGAAGACTCTTTAAGAACAGATTTATCCATTTATCATTTATTAGGACTTTACAACGACCCAATTTTTGGACCTGTATCATCTTCTATTTACACTCAAGTACTTCTTACTGGTGCAAGTCTCGATTTTGGTTCTGCCCCAATTTTAGATTCGGTTGTGTTAACTTTAGATTATATAGAGTTGTATGGTGACACAGCCTCCACAATGACCATTAATGTTTATAAACTTTTATCCGATTTAAGTGATAATACAGACTATTACTCTAATTCTTATGTTGCACATGAAGCATTACCTTTAGTATCAATAATAGTTACTCCAAATTTATCTGATAGTGTTCCTACTCTTTATAATAACACTACTTACAAACCTCATTTAAGAATTAAACTACCTAACACGTTTGGGATAGATATTCTTAATAACTCCCCATTCACCAGTAATACTGACTTTTTATCATTTCTTAAAGGTTTTTACATTACCACTCAAGATTCTGTGACTAATACCTCCATTTCTCCTGGTGCTGGTTCTATTGTATCTTTCAATCTAAACTCGTCATTATCCACACTCTCTGTTTATTATCATTACAACGAGTCCGAAAAAGCAATTATTCCTTTAAAGTATGACTTCGCAATCAGTACAGATGGAGTAAAATATTCCCGTTTTGCTCACAATTATGCGGGGACCGATGTTCTAAAACACATCAATAATTCCCCGACAAAAGATACCACCGTTACTTATGTCTCAACAATGGCAGGAGTAAAAACAAAAATTGAAATGCCAACTATTAAAGACTTAAGCAAAAATGGAAATATCGTTATTAATAAAGCCGAAATTGTTTTTACCATTGAAAATAATACAGAAGGAAATTTTGATGAAGCCATCTCCTCCTTATCTTTAGTTGGTATTAACTCATCTGGAGAAACGGTATTTTTACCCGATTTTTATGAAGGGTTGGATTATTATGGAGGGACTTTAATCGATGGAGGCACTTCTAAAACCTATACTTTTAACATATCTCGCCACATTCAGCAATTACTTTATCATTCAACAACCGACTATGGATTGTATTTGTTGGCAAATGGAGGTTCAACTTCAGCAAAAAGATCTGTTATCAGTTCTGAAAAAAATCTCACCTCAAAAATCAGATTGAACATCACTTATTCAAAATTTTAAATTATGTGTGGAATTGTAGCATATCTTGGTGACAAGCAAGCCTACCCAATACTCATAAAAGGCTTAAAAAGACTAGAATATAGAGGTTATGATAGTGCAGGTGTTGCATTAATAGATAATCATGAAATTAATCTTTATAAAAAGAAAGGAAAGGTTGTTGAATTAGAAAGTTTTACTCAGGGAAAAAACATTAAAGGAACAGTAGGTATTGGGCATACCAGATGGGCAACTCATGGAGTACCAAACGATGAAAATGCTCACCCACATTTCTCTGGAGCTGAAAATTTAGCCATTATTCACAATGGGATTATCGAAAATTACGCAAGTTTAAAAGCCGAGCTTTTAAAGCGTGGACATCAATTTACCAGTGAAACAGATACTGAAGTATTGATTCATTTAATTGAAGACATTCAAAACAATACGCATGTTGATTTAGCAGAAGCAGTAAGGATAGCATTAAACAAAACTCTTGGAGCTTATGCAATTGTAATTGTTTCTAAAGATAATCCAGACACGATGATTGCTGCTAAAAAAAGTAGCCCTTTAGTAATTGGGATAGGCGATAATTTTGAATATTTTGTTGCATCAGATGCTACTCCAATCGTAGAATACACCAAAAATGTAGTTTATTTAAACGACGAGGAAATTGCCATTATGCAACGAGGTAAAAAGTTGCAATTAATGGACATCAAAAAACATGCAATTACTCCTTATATTCAAGAATTAGAAGTTCATTTAGAAGCAATAGAAAAAGGTGGTTTTGAACACTTTATGCTCAAAGAAATATTCGAACAACCGCAATCTATTAGAAACAGTATGCGTGGGAGAATAGATTTAGATAAAGGAATTGTTTCTTTAGGTGGAATTAGAGATTATGAGCAAAAAATTATTAACGCTCAACGCATTATTATTGTTGCCTGCGGAACATCATGGCACGCTGGTTTGGTTGGAGAATATTTATTTGAAGATTTGGCAAGAATACCTGTTGAAGTAGAATATGCTTCGGAATTTAGGTATAGAAACCCTATTATCCACGAAAACGACGTAGTCATTGCCATTTCTCAATCTGGTGAAACCGCAGATACCTTAGCGGCAATTCAATTAGCGAAAGAAAAAGGAGCTACAATTATTGGCATCTGTAATGTGGTTGGGTCAACAATTTCTAGAGCAACTGACGGCGGTTCATACACCCATGCTGGTCCAGAAATTGGAGTTGCATCAACCAAAGCATTTACCGCTCAGGTTACTGTTTTATCTCTAATGGCATTGTCAATAGCCCATAAAAAGGGAAGTATTTCTGAATCAAAATTCAGGCAATTGTTGGTTGAGCTCGACGCTATACCAGAAAAAGTAGCTTTATTATTAGAATCGGACGAAAAAATAAAATATATCGCTAGTATATTTAAAGGCGTAAGTAATTTCCTTTATTTAGGAAGAGGATATAATTTTCCTGTAGCGTTAGAAGGAGCTTTAAAATTAAAAGAAATTTCTTATATTCATGCAGAAGGTTATCCAGCTGCAGAAATGAAGCATGGGCCAATTGCTTTAATTGATGAAGAAATGCCAGTAATTGTAATTGCAACAAAAAAAGGAAATTACGAAAAAGTAATTAGCAACATAGAAGAAGTAAAAGCCCGTAGCGGAAAAATAATTGCTATTGTTACGAAAGGTGATACTGATGTTAAAAAAATTGCAGATTATGTAATTGAAATTCCAGAAGTAGAAGATGCCTTAAGTCCATTACTAACCTGTATTCCTTTGCAACTACTTTCGTACCACATTGCTGTTATGAGAGGATGCAACGTAGATCAACCAAGAAATTTAGCAAAATCTGTTACGGTAGAGTAAAAAGATAGCTTTTTCTATATTTTTACTCCTATTACACACACATCATCTACTTGCTGAATATCTCCCTTCCAAGTTTCAAAAGCCTCATCTATAAGTAATCGTTGTTCTTCCATTTCCTTATCTTGTATGGATAACAACAATTCTCTAAAAGCTTGAGCTTTAAATTTCTTTCCTTTTTCGCCTCCAAACTGATCTACATAACCATCTGAGAAAATGTAAATTGTGTCTCCTTTTTGTAATTCAAAAGTATGTGTTGTGTAAGGCTCTGGGTTATCAAATTTACCTATGGGTTGTTTGTTGGCTTTAGTTTCTATCAATTCTCCATTTCTAATAATCCATAAAGGATTATTTGCTCCTGCATATTGCAGCAAAGCTGCTGTTTTTGGTTTCAGGTTTGAAGTTTGAGTTTCGTGCTGTTCTTTATCAAACTCCAAACTTTTAACTTTAAACTCTAAACTACAAATTGCGATATCCATTCCGTCTTTCACTTCTTCATCACTTTTTTCAAATTCTTGGATAACAATTTCTCGGGTTTTATTGAGTATTTCTGCTGGGTCGGTTAAACCGTACTCACGAACCGAACGATTCAATGCATTATTACAAATCACGCTTACCATTGCACCTGGCACACCATGTCCAGTACAATCTGCTGCAGCAAAAAGTACTTTCCCTTCCTTGTGTTCTAACCAATAAAAATCACCAGCAACAATGTCTTTTGGTTTGTAGAGAATAAATGATTCTTGCAGGTATTCTTTAACTACTTTAAGTGGTGGTAAAATCGCATTTTGAATTCGTTTAGCGTAAGTGATAGAGTCTATAATTTCCTTTTTTTGTTCTTCAATCTCATTTCGTTGAATTTCAATATAATTTAAATATGCTTTAGTATACTTATTAAAGAAAAATTGAGCTTCGATAATTATCCAGAAGGATAAGAAAATAAATATAAAAAAAAGATACAATCCATTTTCTTTTTCACTTTCTGTTAACGTTTCATTTTGATATTCAAAAAGGAAAAAGTAAGAAGCAAGTAATGAAAATGCTAAAAAGAAAATCGTTTCAATAATTAGCATCTGCTTTTTGGTAACCTTAATACCATACAACCGCAATTTTATTTTCTTCATATCTTCACTCCTATAATGCAAACATCATCAATTTGATCTAAAGAACCTTTCCAGATTTCAAAGGCTACATCTATGATTGTTCTTTGTTCTTCCATGCCTTTTTCTTGTATGGACAAAAGCAATTTTCGAAAAGCTTTGGCTTTAAATTTTTTGCCTTGTTCACCACCAAACTGGTCCACATAACCGTCACTAAATATATAAACAGAATCTCCTTTTTGCAATTCAAAAGTATGTGTTGTATAAGGTTCTGGATTATCAAATTTACCAATGGGTTGTTTGTTGGCAAGTGTTTCTATTATTTCATTATTTCTGATTATCCATAATGGATTATTTGCACCAGCATATTGTAGTAAAGCTATAGTTTGAGTTTCGGACTGTTCTTTAGTAAACTTTAAACTACATAGTGCTATGTCCATTCCGTCTTTTACATCTTCATCACTCTTCTCAAATTCCTGAACAACAATTTCGCGAGTTTTGTTGAGTATTTCTCCTGGGTCGGTTAAACCGTGCTCACGAACCGAACGATTCAATGCATTATTACAAACTACACTTACCATTGCACCAGGGACGCCGTGACCTGTACAATCTGCTGCAGCAAATAACACACCCCTAAATCCCCTCTCACTAGGGAACTTTATGGGTTCCATCCAATAAAAATCTCCAGCAACAATATCTTTTGGTTTATATAAAATAAAAGATTCCTTAAGATATTCCTTTACCACTTTGCTCGGTGGTAAAATTGCGTTCTGGATTCGTTTGGCATAGGTGATAGAATCCAAAATTTCTTGATTCTTTTCTTCTAATAAATCGTGTGCTTTTTCAACGACTGCCTTTTGCAGTTCTACTTCTTTTTTTTGTTCTTCAATTATTTTCTTTTGCTTACGAGTAACTTGCAAACGATTAACTACAAAAAACAAAAAGATGCCCACCAATCCTAACCCTGTTCCGGTTGCGTAAGTAATAACTAGTTGTTTTTCTTTTGCCTCTTTCTCAATTGCAATAAGCTTATCATTCTCGGCATCATCCAATACTTTTTGTTTTTCATATTCGTATTTGGCTTGTTGTTTTGCTGTTGCTTTTTGTGTTACTTCATTGTTTAAGCTATCTCGCATTTGAATATGAAGTTTATACATTTCTAAAGCCTGCATTCCTTTGTTTTGTTTTTCATAAATATTACTCAATAATTCAGCTGATCGACTTATATAATTTGGAGAACCTAGTTCTTGAGATAATTTTAGACTATTTTGAACATAGGGCATGGCCTTAGCAGAATTATTCTGTTTTAAGTAAATACTATTTCCAATATTGTATAATGTTTCTGATATCCCTTTTTTGTTTTTTATACTGGTATGGATGGATAAACTTTTATTAAAAAATACTATTGCATTTTTCCAGTCTCCTTGAATATCATAAAGAGTACCGATATTGTTTAAAGAAATTGCTATTTCTCTTTTTAGTCCTAACTCTTCTCTTATTTTTAAACTTTTACTGTAGGATTTGAATGCTTCTGAGTATTTTCCTTGTTGCTTATATATTACACCAATGTTATTATATGATTGTGCAATTAATTCTTTATCCCCCAATTCTTCAGTAATTTTCAAACTCTTTTCTAGCAATTCTAATGATTTATCAATTTCATTTTGATCCTTATAAATTAATGCAATGCTGTTTAAAATAATTGACAATCCCTTTTTGTCACCAATAGTTTCTAAAATTTTAACACTTTTATTGTAAAACTCTAAAGCCTTAGGAATATCTCCTTGTTCATAATAAATTTCTGCTATATTGATTAAATTATTAGCTATTCCATCTTGTTTAGCTATTTTGTAATGTATTTTTAAGCTCTTATTTATAAAGCTCAACGCTTGTATAAAATTTCCTTGGCTCTTGTGAATAAATCCTATGTTGTTTAAGGCGCTTGCATATGAAGCTAAGAGTTTGTTTTTAATTTGAGGAGGATACTTTGTTGCTAAAGTTTTTTTAATAAAATGATATTGAAAGTACTGATATTTAGTCCAATCATCATGAGTCATATTTTCACATATTTGATCCAACGCATTTATTTTGGTCGTATCATCTTTTGCTGTATGGTATAATTTTAAAGCTTCTTCTAACAATTTTTTGTCTGGCTCAGATAATTCTTCTAAGACTAAACTATCAACTAAATAATACTCTTTTGTCGCAAATGTTTTAGCATTCTGAGCATTTACCTGCTCAAATGAGGTCAGTACAATAGAAGAAATAATAAGAAAGCAGAATAATTTTTTCACATTACTAAAATAAATAAAATATTAGATAAGCACTACTTCCCCCACATGATAATTTGTGGTCGGTACTCAAATTTAGATAAATCTTTTGTGAAAATGATTTGAATCAAATCTATCAATGGAAGTATGCCCAATCCACCTAAAGTAACAGAATAAATAATTGGGGTTCTTTGATGAGTTCCTAAGTAAATGCGATGTCCGCCTAAAAATCCTGTGAAAACGGTAAACAAAATTGCCTTTCCTCTTTGAAATTTAACGGTAACAATAACATCATCAGAAACGGAGTCAGCAAGATTATTTTCTTGAACGGAAACAATAAATTGATTTTCATTAAGGCTTAGCCCAACAGAATTCTTAGCTTTACTACTTAAGTTGATTAAAAAACAAAACGAAAAAAGAAATAAAATTCTTAACCTCATCACTCAGCGAAAGTTATTAAAGGCAAAATATAAGCTAAAATTTGATTTGCCGAATCTTCTATACTTTCATCAGCAGTTTTTACATCAATATCAGGATTTAAGGGTGCTTCAAAAGGGGCGTCAATTCCTGTAAAGTTTTTAATTTCTCCAGCTCTTGCTTTTTTGTAAAGTCCTTTCACATCTCTTTTTTCACAAACATCAAAAGGAGTATTTATAAATACTTCGATAAAATCAACTGATCCAATAATCTGTTTAGCACTTTTCCTAATTTCGATGGTAGGGCTCACAAAACAATTGATGGTAATGATACCACAATTTAAAAACAACTTTGAAACCTCAGCAATTCGTCTAATGTTTTCTGTTCTATCTGCTTCACTAAATCCTAAATTATTGTTGATACCAACCCGAACATTATCACCATCCAAAATTTGAGTTAAAAATCCTTTAGCATTTAGTTTTTTTTCTAAAGCTATGGCAATTGTTGTTTTTCCTGAACCCGAAAATCCTGTCATCCAGATAACTTTGGCGTGCTGTTTTAACAACTGTTCTTTAGCTACTCTATCTAAAATAGAGTCAAAAACAGGGTGTATATTTTTAGCATTTTCTTTCATCGGTTACACAAAAATACCTTTTTAAAAATTAGAATAAAACCAAACTTTCTTTTTACTTATATTTGACCTTCAATAAATGAGAAATGAGTGATACAAAACATAAAATTGACATTTTTTCTTCTCCAAAAGTTGACCAAGTAGGAATATTAGATAGAATTGACAGAATTACCAGTAGAAGTATAAAAGACGAAACCAAACTTCAAGGGTTAAAAATGGCACTCAACATGGTGGATTTAACCACATTAGAAGGTGCAGATACCGATAACAAGGTTCGACAATTGTGTAATAAAGCACAACATTTACACGATGCTTATTCAGGGTTACCAACCGTTGCAGCCGTTTGTGTGTATCCAAATTTTGTAAAAACTGCCAAACAATGTTTGCAGGGTTCTGGAATAAATGTAGCTTCGGTGGCTACTGCTTTTCCAAGTGGACAATCGAGTTTAGAAGTAAAATTGTTGGATGTTAAAATTGCTACCGATGCTGGTGCTGAAGAAATTGACATGGTCATTAGTAGAGGTAAATTTCATGAAGGCGAATACCATTTTGTTTTTGATGAAATTGCAACAATAAAGGAAGCTTGTGGAAAATCTCGATTAAAAGTAATACTAGAAACAGGAGAATTAGGCTCGTTTGATAAAGTTAGAAAAGCAAGTGATATCGCCATTTTAGCTGGTGCTGATTTTATCAAAACTTCAACCGGAAAAATTAGTCCGGCAGCTACTTTGCCAGTTACCTTAGTGATGTTGGAAGCCATAAAAGACCATTATTACAAAACAGGAATACAAGTAGGGATGAAACCTGCCGGAGGAATTTCCAACTCAAAATTGGCTTTACAATATTTGATGTTGGTAAAAGAAACGCTAGGTGCAGCTTGGTTAACCAACCAATGGTTTCGATTTGGTGCAAGTAGCCTTGCCAACGATTTATTAATGCAGATTGTAAAACAACAAACTGGTGTTTACCAATCAAAAGATTACTTTTCTAAAGATTAATTCAAAGATGGAAGACCGAAGACCGAAGTCAGAAGAATACAAAATAAACTCTGCGGTTCTCTGAGTAAAACTCAGCGACCTCTGCGGTTAAAACATAATATATGACAAAAAAAATGATAAAAATTAACTTTGATACGGGGTGGGATTTAGCTCCTGCACCAGAAAGCACCAACCATATTCAGTTGAATGAACAATATGAATTGTTTATTGGCGGAAAGTGGGTAAAACCTAGTTCAGGTAAATATTTTGCAACCATCAACCCTGCTACGGAAGAAAAAATTGCTATGATTGCCGAAGCCAACGAAAAAGATGTGGATAAAGCGGTAAAAGCTGCAAGAAAGGCTTATGATGAGGTTTGGAGTAAAATGCCTGCAAAAGAAAGAGGCAAATACATTTATCGAATAGCTCGGTTAATTCAGGAAAAAGCAAGAGAATTTGCTGTAATTGAATCGATGGATGGTGGAAAACCAATCAGAGAATCTCGTGATGTTGATGTTCCTTTGGCTGCAGCTCATTTCTTTTATTATGCTGGATGGGCAGATAAGTTAGATTATGCATTTCCAAACCGCAAACCCCAATCATTAGGAGTTGCAGGACAAATTACTCCCTGGAACTTTCCTTTGTTAATGGCTGCTTGGAAAATTGCTCCAGCCTTAGCAACTGGCAATACAGTGGTATTAAAACCTGCGGAAACCACTCCGTTAACAGCTCTTAAATTAGCTGAAATTATTCAGGAAGCTGGTTTGCCCGATGGTGTTGTCAATATAATTACAGGTGATGGTGATACTGGTGCCGCCATTGTTAATCATAAAGACATAAATAAAATTGCTTTTACTGGTTCAACTGGTGTAGGGAAAATTATTCAAAATGCAATTGCTGGAACCAACAAAAAAGTAACGCTTGAATTGGGTGGAAAAGCTGCCAACATAATTTTTGAAGATGCTGCCTTAGACCAAGCTGTGGAAGGAATTATCAATGGTATTTATTTTAATCAAGGTCATGTGTGTTGTGCTGGTTCTCGTTTGTTTGTAGAAGAATCTGTTTACGACATTGTTTTGCGAAAGCTAAAAGACCGAATGGAATCGTTGATTGTTGGAAATCCTTTAGATAAGAACACTGATATTGGTGCCATTAACTCTAAAGAACAGTTAAACACCATTAACAAATATCTAAAAATTGGTAAAAGTGAAGGGGCAGAAATGTACCAATCCAACTGCTCTGTTCCAAAAAAAGGATATTGGTGTAAACCAACCTTGTTTACCAATGTTTCTCAATCGAACAGAATAGTACAAGAAGAAATTTTCGGACCTGTTTTAGCTATTCAAACGTTTAGAACTGTTGCCGAAGTAATTAAAAAAGCAAACAATACTCCGTTTGGTTTGTCGGCAGGGGTTTGGACTGAAAAAGGTTCAAAATTGTTCAATCTTTCATCGCAATTAAAAGCAGGAATAATTTGGGGAAATACCTTTAACAAGTTCGATCCTACCTCCCCTTTTGGTGGATTTAAAGAAAGTGGATTTGGAAGAGAGGGCGGTTTGCATGGATTGAAAGCGTATTTAAAATTTTAATTAAAATGAAATTAACCGCAAAGAGTACAAAGAATACGCAAAGAGAAGAAGAAAAAACACTTTGCGTTTAAATAATAATTAAAGAATGTCTGAAAACGAACTTTCAAACATAATAATTGGAATGGGAATTGAGATTCATACTCAACTTGGACCAGGGCTTTTGGAGTCAGCTTATGAAGAATGTTTGTATTACGAATTGAAAAGTAATGGATTTAAAGTGGAGAAACAAAAGATGCTGCCGTTAGTGTATAAAGAAGTAAATCTTGAGGCTGGGTATAGAATTGATTTACTTGTTGAAGATAAAGTTATAATTGAACTAAAAGCTGTTGAAGAATTAAATGATGTTCATTTAGCTCAAGTTCTTACCTATTTAAAATTATCGAAATGTAAGTTAGGGTTATTAATGAATTTTAATGTTTACAGGTTAAAAGACGGAATTAAAAGAGTTGTTAATGGGTTATAAAAGAACTTTAGTTTCTTAGCGAAATACTTTCATTCTTTGCGTTTAAAATGAAGAACAAGAAATAACCACTAATAATTTTAAGAATTCGCAGAGAGAAGAAGAAAAAATAACTTTGAGTTCTTAAAGAAAAAGCTTAGCGAACTTTGCGTAAAACTCAGCGTTCTTTGCGGTTAAAAATGAAAAAGTTAAATAATACAATATGAATAAGAGAATTGAGATTTTGAAAACGTACAAAATATATATCGGTGGTAAATTTCCAAGAACAGAGTCGGGAAGATTTTACACACCTAAAAATGGAGTAACTCCACTAGGGAACATCTGTCTTTCTTCTCGAAAAGATTTTAGGAATGCAGTAGTTGCAGCTCGTGATGCTTTTGGTGGTTGGTCGGGAGCAACAGCTTACAATCGTAGTCAAATTTTGTACAGAATAGCAGAAATGTTGGAAGGCAGAAAAGCTCAATTTATGGAAGAGTTGATGCAACAAGGTTCGTCCAAAGTTGCTGCCGAAAAAGAAGTAAGTGTGACTATTGATAGAATTATTTATTACGCTGGTTGGGCTGATAAATACACCCAATTGTTTAGTGCAGTAAATCCTGTGGCTACATCACATTTTAACTTTACAGTACCAGAACCTACGGGTGTTGTCTCTATTATTGCACCCGAAGCCACTAGTTTAATTGGGTTGGTTTCTGTAATTATTCCAGTTATTACATCGGGTAACACTTGTGTAGTATTGGCATCAGAAAACAAACCGTTGTGTGCTATAACGTTTGCCGAAGTAATTAATTCATCTGATGTGCCTGGTGGTGTAATAAACCTATTAACTGGCACTAGAAAAGAATTACAATCACACATGGCTTCGCACATGGATATAAATGCTCTTTTGTATGCTGGTAGTGATAAAAAAGAAATAACTGCCCTACAAAAACAAGCTGTTGAAAATCTAAAACGTGTTGTGGTTAGAGATTTTTCAAACATTTACGATGAAAAACACAACAATCCATACTACATAGAAGATTTTGTAGAAATGAAAACTACTTGGCACCCCATTGAAAAAATTGGTGCTGCAGGTAGTGGATATTAACGAGTAGGAAGTTAGAAGACGGAAGTTGGAAGACAGAAGACCGAAGTCCGAAGTCCGAAGTTGGAAGTTTAAAAAATAAAAATGACCAAAGAAGAATTATTACATACAGCCATCAATGCAGCATTAAATGGAGGGAAAGAAATTCTAACTGTTTATGATTCTGATTTTGCAGTAGAACACAAAGAGGATAACTCTCCTTTGACAGAAGCAGATAAAAGGGCACACCTTTCCATTTGCAAAGATTTAGAAAAAACAGGGCTTCCTATTTTAAGTGAAGAGGGTAAAAAAATGAATTATTCCGTAAGAAAAAATTGGAAACAATTTTGGATGGTTGACCCTTTAGACGGCACAAAAGAATTTGTAAAACGAAATGGTGAGTTTACGGTAAACATTGCGTTAATTGAAAACGGAGAAGCTACCATGGGCGTAATTTATGTACCTGTAACTACTGAGTTGTATTTTGGTGATTTGAACTTAGGTGCTTATAAAGTCCAAAGTATTGTCACACTGAGCCTGTCGAAGTGCAATATCCAATTATCTCAACTTATTGAAAACGCTGAAAAACTACCCTTAAAACAAACACGCAAAAATTATGTGGTAGTGGCAAGCCGCTCGCACATGAGCCCAGAAACAGAAGCATACATTAACGAGCAAAAAACAAAACACAACGAAGTTGATATTTTATCGAAAGGAAGTTCTTTAAAATTATGTATGGTTGCCGAAGGCAGTGCCGATAGTTACCCACGTTTTGCTCCAACCATGGAATGGGACACCGCCGCAGGACAAGCCATTGCCATAGCTTCTGGTGCCGATGTAATTAACTGGGAAACAAAAAAACGCATGCTTTACAACAAAGAAAATTTGTTGAATACGTGGTTTTTGGTGGAGAGGGGTTAAATTGATTTATCTTTTCTCAATGTTAGAAAAAATATTAATACCTATTCTTGAGTACTACATTAATGCTCCCTTTGAGAAAGTTACTAAGAATACCATTATTAAAGAACGAGTAAGAACTATTAGAAGTATGCAGATATTAATTTACTCAAATGACCACAATCCACCACACTTTCATGTCATATCAAAGGATGGAAAAATTAATGCAAACTTCTCAATTGAAGATTGCATAAAATTAAGTGGTAAAATAACCTCTAAAGACGAAAAACGAATAAAATCCTTTCATAATGACCTAAAAACCAAAACTATAATGAAGAATATTTGGGAGAAAAAGTCAAAAACAGATTAAGCAAACAATTTTTCCAACACCCGCAGATTGACATTTTAGATTTTCTTTTCTGATTTTTTTTAATGCTGAATTAGAAAATATGAATGGCACAGCGGTATTTTTACTAAATTCTTTTTTCTATAACGCTGTGCCATTAATGTTCTAGCCCCTTATAAATCGGGCACGGTTTGACAAAGTTCGGTTATTTGATTTATATTTTCTAATTGTCTCGTCCTGAAATAGGTTACACAAAGCATTGTGTAAATAATTTGTTCCGATTTTTCGGGATGTAAAAAGCAGAATAAAAAAAACGACCAAACCCAGCCATTTTTTGTTTTCATGAGTTTAAGAAAAAAGTAATCACTGAATATCTAGAGAGTGATTTAACCAAACGAGAAATTTTGGATAAGTATGAAATTGGTAATCCTGCAAAATTTATTATCAAGGAAAATTAGGTTGGTGTAATGTGCAAATACAAATCATCTTATTTGCACAAAACAACTAAAGTGCAATTATAAATATTTATATTTGCAGAAAATAATAAAACACAGGAAATGAATATAAGTAGTTTTAAAGCAGGAAAAGTCTTTCAACGCTACCAATACAAGAGCTTTGAGCCTAATGTGGTAGATGTTGCTTGGCAAGTAGACAATGCCGAGTTGGTAATGCTTTTGAGCGAAGCTAATATAAAAATGGGCGAGTTAAATGCCTTTTCGCAACTGATACCCGATGTAAATTTTTTTATAAAAATGCACGTACTAAAAGAAGGAACAAAAAGTAGCAAAATAGAAGGTACGCAAACCAATATTGACGAAGCCATACAAAAGGAAGAATACATACAACCCGAAAAAAAAGATG
The DNA here is from genome assembly GCA_964360245.1 of uncultured Vicingus sp. GTDB lineage: Bacteria > Bacteroidota > Bacteroidia > Flavobacteriales_E > Vicingaceae. The sequence goes on along the minus strand of CAYHWX010000005.1, from coordinate 39,674 downwards.
ACTGGAAGGAAGTACAAAACTATGTGCAGGCAATGAACCAAGCCATAAAAAGCTTAGAGAAATTACCGTTGAGTAATAGACTATTAAAACAAACACACAAAACCTTACTGCAAGGTGTAAGAGGTACTCATAAATTACCTGGCGAGTTTCGTCAAAGCCAAAACTGGATAGGCGGCAGCAGTTTGGCAGATGCTACTTTTATACCACCACATCAAGATAGTGTGGCAGATTTAATGGCAGACCTTGAAAAGTTTTTGCACAACAAAAACATACCTGTACCGCATTTAATAAAAATAGGCATTGCCCATTATCAGTTTGAAACCATACATCCATTTTTAGACGGAAACGGACGTGTTGGGCGTTTGCTTATAACCCTGTATTTGGTAAGTAACGATTTACTGCATAAACCAACGCTATATTTATCGGATTTCTTTGAGAAAAACAAAGCTTTGTATTACGATAATCTTACCAGAGTGAGAACCCACAACGATTTAACACAATGGCTCAGGTATTTTTTAGAAGGGGTACGCAGTACTTCCGAAAATTCTATTCAGACGTTTAAAAGTATAATAAAACTCAGAAGCGAAGCCGAACATAAAATTATGTCGTTGGGTAAAAAACAAGCGTTGGCAAAATCCTTTTTACAATTTTTATACAGCAAACCTATTGTTGATGCTAGCGATGTAGCAGAAGCCTTGAAAATAAATATTTCAACGGCTCTACGGCTGATAGACGACTTTATTAAATTAAACGTTTTAAAGGAAGTAACAGGGTATAAACGCAATCGCATTTTTGCCTTTGACGAATATATAAAACTATTTAGATAATGAGCAAAGTAGAACAAAACAAACTTAAATGATGACAGAAGGACAAAAAATATTACCAAAATGGATACTTATCGTATCAGGATTTTTTGCAGTAATGGAATTGATGGTAAGTTTAGCAATATGCTTTTCTCCTCAATCGGTTTTAGAGACAGTTGACCTTAACGCAAAAGGCGTTGACTACTTAGTTTATATGTGGGCTGCCCGACAATTTGCACTTGGTTTTATCTTTGGTTTTGCGACATTTAAAAAATCAATTCCTATGCTAACCATTGCATATATTTTCTTTTTTGTAATGTTTGTTGGTGACTTCTTTATTGGAATTTCACAAAAAGAGAATTCACTTGTCATTAGTGCTTTAGTCATGTGTACTATTTCTGCAGCATTACTATTTGTAATAAATAAGAAAAAATAATATTAATTTTTAATTACTTTTCTGCATCCTTATACCACTGTGAGTACATTAAATAACTATCGGCAATTCGATTAATTTCTCCTTCTAATAACTCTATTCCAACTTCTTTTAATTTTTTTGCAGGAGCTCCAGCATACACACAACCACTTTCTACATGAGTACCTTTGGTAACAATTGCACCAGCGGCAATTATCGAATTACTTTCAATAACAACATCGTCCATAATAATGGCTCCCATACCAATTAACACGTTGTCTTTAATGGTGCAACCATGTACTAACGCATTGTGTCCGATAGATACATTGTTGCCAATGTTGGTGGGCGATTTTTTATAAGTAGCATGAATAATTGCACCATCTTGCACATTCACTTTATTGCCCATTCTAATGTAATGAACATCGCCTCTAATCACTACGTTAAACCAAACACTGCAATTATCACCCATTACTACATCGCCAATGATGGTAGCATTTTCTGTTAAAAAACAATTGTTACCAAATTGCGGTGTTTTTCCTAAAAGCGTTTTAATTAATGCCATTTCTAAAAATATTTAATGGTAAATATATTAAACGTGCAACTAAAATGCTAAAAAATACATCTTAAGAATGGTATAGTTACTATAATTATGATTTGGAAAAGTTTTTTTAAATCAAAAGGTTTTCCTACATTGTTCGTTTCTTAAATTTCATTATTATGAAAATAGCACGTATTATCACTTTATTTATATTTTCCAGTTTGTTGTTTTCAACTGTCAATGCGACTAATATCACCATAGGAACTGGTGCGTTATTAAATACGAACACTACTTATCCGGCACCTTACGGTAACTGGTATTTTGGTGCTAAACATCAATTTTTAATACAAGCATCCGAATTAACAGCGGCGGGGATGTCTGCTGGAAATATTAATAGTTTATCATTTAATGTTGCCCAACCTTATGGTACACCATTGGATGGGTTTACTATTTCCATTAAAAATACACCAACCGCAACACTTTCTGTTTATGAAACAGGCTTGACAACAGTATTATTTCCACAAACATATACCGAGGTAGCTGGAATAAACACACATATTTTTGCTTCGCCTTTTTATTGGGATGGAGTTTCTAATTTAGCAATTGAAACTTGTTTTAACAATACTGCTTGGACACAAAACGCTACCACCTATTATTCCAACACCTCTTTTGCGAGTTGTATTTATTACCGACAAGATGCTCCCAATGTTTGCCCTTCTAACTTGATAACAGCTACAACTAATGCTCGACCAAATATGATTTTTGATTGGGCTGCAGCTGCAACTCCTCCTACCGCTAATTTTTCTTCAAACTCAACTTTTACTTGTTCAGGAATTGTTGGTTTTACTGATTTATCAGTCAATAACCCAACGAGTTGGTTGTGGGATTTTGGAGATGGAGATACTTCTTCCGCACAAAATCCTACCCACACTTATTTAACAAGTAACACTTTTACAGTAACGCTAATAGCCTGCAATGCTTATGGATGTGACACCCTCACTTTTAACAATTACATCACCGTTAACATGTCGGCAGCAACACCAATTGCTGCATCGTGTTCTCCAAGTACCTTAAGTTATTGTTGTGGTTTTGGAATTACCAATGTTAGTTTTAATACTATTAATAATACTTCCAACGATGGTGTGGATGGTTATAGTGATTTTACTTGCACTCAAACCACCGTTCTACAAGGTCAAACTTATACTTTAGCTATCCAAACATTAGCACCAACCACACAACATTATGCTGCGTGGATAGATTTTAATAATGATGGAGTTTTTAATAACACTACAGAAAAAGTTTTTACAGCAACTTCACAAATGAACGCCTCTGGTAATGTTATTATTCCGGTAGGTGCTGTACTAAATACTCCTTTACGATTAAGAGTATCTGCTGAATATGATTTTAGTGCTCCTCCAACACCTTGTGGCAATTTAGATTATGGTCAAGCGGAAGACTATACAGTAATTATCATTGCCAATCCAAACCCACCAACGCCAATATTTACTGCTTCTCCAACAATAACTTGTAGTGGAATAGTTTGTTTTACAGATCAATCATTAAACGTACCAACTGGATGGCTGTGGAATTTTGGTGATGGAAATACTTCATTTCAACAAAATCCTTGTCATACCTATATTTCAGATGGAATTTATACTATTTCACTTACCGTTACTAATGCTAATGGTGGAAATGTAGATTCTCTTGTCAGCTACATTACTGTTAATACGGGTGGTCAAGTTTTGGCTGCCTCTTGTTCGCCTGCAACCACTGCTTACTGTTGTGGATATGGAATTTATCAAGTGGATTTGAATACCATTAGTAATTCAACACTGGACGGAGTTGAAGGATATCAAGATTTTTCTTGCACCAACTCAACGAGTGTAATGGAAGGAGTAAATTATACACTAACCGTAAAAACAGGGCTTAACAATCCACAAGATACTCGGGTTTGGATAGATTTTAATAATGACGGTACTTTTAATAATGCCAACGAATTAATGATGGATTCGCCCAATGCTTATAATCCATCGCTTAGCGTTCTTATCCCAACAGGAGCTGTTTTAAACACTCCTTTAAGAATGAGAGTTTCCTCTGATGTTGTTGGTACAGCTCAAACTGCTTGCAGTACTAATGATTTTGGACAAACAGAAGATTACAGCGTTATCATAGTACCTAATACATCGCCTCCTATAAGTAATCTAATTGCATCGATAACTTTTACCTGTTCTGATACCATACAATTTACAGACCTTTCTACCAATGCACCAACTAGTTGGTTATGGTATTTTGGCGATGGAACAACAAGCAGTTCTCAAAACCCAACTCATTATTATCCTACATCGGGAGTATATACAGTGAGTTTAGTTACTACCAACGCTTTTGGACAAGATTCTATAGCATTTGTAAATTATATTGCTATTAATTGCACCACCTTTTCTGTACCTACTAACAGTGAAATTACAGTCACTAATTGTAGCGGAACATTATTTGATGATGGAGGTGCTACCGGAAATTATTCAGACAATACGGATGGAATTGTGGTAATTCAACCAGGAGGTGCAACTCAAATTACATTGAATGTTACTGCTTTTGATTTTGAAAATGGCTGGGATTTTTTAACTATTTATGATGGACCTGATACATTAAGCCCTGTAATTGGAAGTTATACTGGCAGTACAATTCCAGCATCCATAAGTTCTACGGGAGGAAGTATTACCATTAGACAACAGTCTGATTTTTCGATAACTATGTCTGGCTTTGCCATCAATTGGACTTGTAGTAGCACAAATTATATACCTACTTCAGGAATTATCACTTATACAGACTGCAATGGTACACTATATGACAATGGCGGACCCTTTTCTAATTACTCTAATAATACCAATGGGGCTGTAGTTATCCAACCTCCTGGTGCTTCTTTGATTAGTTTAAATTTTGTACTTTTTGATTTTGTTCAAAGTAATCCAGGCGATACATTGTTTATATATGATGGTCCGACTGTATTGAGTCCTTTAATTACCTTTTTATTTGGAAACACTTCTCCTGGACTAATTAATTCTACAGGAAGTAGCATTACGATTAGGCAAAAAACAAATAATATGTCCACTGATCCTGGTTTTGAATTAAACTGGTTCTGTACTGTTGGTGTTGATGAAGTTAATACTATTGATAGTGATTTTATGATATATCCTAATCCTACTTCCAATTTTATAAATGTTAAATCTATAAATGCTACTCAAATAAATGAAATTGCCCTTTACAATGCGGTGGGACAATTGGTTTTACAAATTTCAACGGTTAATAGTTATCAACTACAAATAAATGTTGCTGAACTTCCTAAGGGATTATATTTTTTAAATATAAAACATGATGAAGGAATGGTAACTAAAAAAATTAATATCCAATAATAACATGTTAAAGAAATTATTTTACTTTTTAATATTTCTAATTATTGGAGGTAATTTATTTGCTTCGCATTTAGTTGGAGGAAGTTTAGGCTACGAATATGTAGGAAAAGTTGGCGTAAATTATCGTTATAAATTAATTCTTGTTGTTTATAATAATTGTGATGCTTTTTCACAAATACCTTTACCAGTACCATCACAAAATGTTGCAGTCTATAATCATGATATTGCTGCTTCTAATCCTATGGGAGGCGGTAATAAAGCTTTTGTAACTAATGTTAATTTGCTTTTAGTAGATTCTCATTTTGTAGAACCACCAACATCTAGTGGCTGTGCTGTAGGGCAAGCAGTATGTATTTATAAAGGAGTTTATGAGGCAACAGTTGATTTGCCATTAAGTTTTAAAGGATATCATTTGTATTTTACCAACTTCGCTAGAAATGCTGCTATTACCAACTTGCTAAATCCTGGAGGAACAGCAATGTCATTTCATGCTTATATTCCTCCAACATTGGTAAATAACAGTTCTCCAGTTTTTTCGGATGACCCTGTTCCATTTTTATGTATTAATGATACCGTATCAATTTTAAATACGGCTATTGACCCAGATGGAGATCAATTAATATTTTCTTTTGTTACTCCTATGGCTGATGCTGCTACTACAAATCCTTTATCATGGCCCATAACTCCAGTAGGTTATAATGGAGGTTATTCAACACCATTACCATTTGGAGCAGCTGGCTATTCATTTATAGCGGGAGCAACAGGTTTAACGCAATATATGTCTCCAGCTTTAGGAAATTATGTGGTGGCTGTTGAAATACGGGAAATTAGAAATGGACAATTAATTGGTGTTTCCAGAAGAGATTTACAATTATTGGTTATTAATTGTCCTCCCAATCCTGCCCCCAACTTATCTGCTTCTGGTGGCAGTGGAACAACCCAATATACTATTAATGAATGTGATGCACTAACCTTTCCTATTACTTTTGTAGATGCTAATGGTGATAGTCTTTCCTTATCAACCTCTGGTCAACTTTTTGACACCTCGTTTGTTAATCCAGCAGCAACCATAGATTCTTTAGTGCTTGGTGATTCCACCGTAACCGCTAATTTTAACTGGCAAACATCTTGTGGAACAGCTCAGGCATTGCCTTATTTATTTACTGTTTCTGCTACCGATAACGGTTGTCCTCCAAAAACAACGAATGTTGTTTATCAAATTACTGTTAATCCTCCAACTCCTCCGGATTCTATAAGTGGACCACCTTTAATTTGTCAGTACTCAAATGCTACTTACACTGTTGATACCATTTCAGGATTTACTTTTAATTGGACAATAACAAATGGTAATCTTGTTTCTGGACAAGGCTCTACATCTGTAAATGTAAATTGGCCTAATGTTGGAGCTGGAACAGTTTCTGTAAATGCAGTTAGCGATTGTGGTTGTCCTTCTGCTTCTATTGATACCACAATTACTATTATACCAGTTCCTGCAGCTGATGCTGGAAATGATACTAACGTGTGTCTTGGAGATACCATTCAAATTGGGGGTGCTCCCACTGGTCCACTTGGAACAACATTTTTATGGGCTCCATCTACAAACATGAATAATTCTACAATAGCTAATCCTTTGGTTTGGCCTACTACCACAACTTCCTATATTGTTACCATTGATAATGGAACTTGTACTTCTATGGATACTATTGTTGTTACAGTTGGTTCAGCAAGTATAGATGCAGGAAATGATACTTCTTATTGTGTTGGAGGATCAACCCAGCTTAACGCAACAGGTGGAGTAACTTATAATTGGACTCCTTCCATAGGATTGTCAGATACAACAATCGCCAATCCAATCGCCAATCCAATTACAACAACAACTTATTATGTTACTGTTACTGATTTATCTGGATGTACTGGAACTGATAGCGTAGTTGTTACAGTTAATACTATCCCTCCTGTAATTATTTCTAATGATACAACAATTTGTAACGGAAGTTGTGTTCAGCTAATTACTGGTGGAGGTACAATTTATGATTGGTCTCCTGGAACTGGCTTGTCCGACTCAACCATATCAAATCCTTTGGCTTGCCCTCTTACAACAACTACTTATTATTTAAGTATAACTGATATCAACTCATGTAATAATAACGACAGTATTACGATAACCGTTAATCCTTTGCCAGTTATTACCACCAGTAATGATACTGCTGTTTGTGTGGGTAGTTGTGCTCAACTAAATGCTGCTGGTGGTGTTTCTTATGTTTGGAGTCCAACTACTGGTTTATCTAATAGCACTATTGCTAATCCTGTTGCTTGTCCTTTGATAACTACTACTTATACCGTTACTGGTACTGATGCTTTTGGCTGTTCTGATACTTCAAGCGTTACCATTACCATTAATCCTTTGCCAACTGTTGATGCTGGTAATAACCAATCGATTTGTATAGGAAACTCTGTAGTTATTGGTGGTGCTCCAACTGGTCCTGTCGGTTCAACTTATAGCTGGATTCCAATTGCTACTTTAGATGATGGAACTATTGCTAATCCTACTGCAACTCCTATTATTACTACAACATATACTGTTACTGTTACTGATGCTAGTGGTTGTATCAATGTTGATTCTGTTACGATAACTGTAAATCCTCTTCCTCTTGTTGATGCTGGTAATGATACTACTGTTTGTTTGAACACCTCTACTATAATTGGTGGAAGTCCTACTGGTCCTTTGGGCTCTACTTATGGTTGGACTCCTGCGGGAACTTTAAATAATAGTACTCTCGCTAATCCTATTGCTACTCCAATTATTACTACTCAATATATTGTTACAGTAACTGATGTCAATACTTGTGTAAATATGGATAGCGTTGTTATTACTGTTAATCCTTTGCCAGTTATTACCACCAGTAATGATACTGCTGTTTGTGTGGGTA